>NZ_JBEYID010000015.1:0-212455 GCF_040635605.1 Streptosporangium sp. NPDC006930
AGCTCCAGCGGGTACTTTCGCTTCCCCATAATCGAGACCTTTCCCATGATCCGTGGACCATGATCTAAAGCCTCCGGAAAAACGGGGGAAGCTCAATGAGCGATTGCGGTCTGCCTGACCTCGCACGCACTCTATGCCGTCAGCAGGCTCAGATCTTTTTCAGCGTCCCGTCCTTCACTGTGGCGACAGCGGAGCTCGCACTGGAACCTCTTGTCAACCTTTCCCGCCTGCTTATCCGCAGCGGCGACGGCGACGGCGACGGCGCCTACCATCTGCTCAATACGCTGTACAAGGCAGTCGCTTCCCGCTCGGACACCGTGATCGACGGCATGAAGATCGGATTCGGCGATCTCATCCGCGATGACGATCACCGGGAGATCGTCCGATGGATGTGGACGGTCCTGCTCGCCGACGGCACCCGCGCCCTGACCAGTGCGGGCCGCTGGCCGGACGCGCTCGCTCATCTTCGGCAGCACAACGGTGTCGGCCGACGGATGCTCGACGGCCGCCAAGTCGCGGTCGTCGCGAGCATCACCGCGGGCGACGCGGACGGTGCCTTGGCGTTGCTCGCGGACACCGTTTTGGGGGAGCCGTGGGAGAACGCGGTCACCGCGTGCCTGACCGTGCTGTGCCGCCGCAGCGCCCACCAGTCGGTGGAGGCGGATCTCGCGGTGATGGTGGAGCGCTACCGGCAGATTGCTCCCGCGTCCGGCCTGGCGGTGTTCGGCACACGCTTGGGTCTGTCCGTCATCGACGCGGCCGGAAGCGTGGAGTATCCCGGTGTGCGGGGGATAGCCGCCGCGCTCATCCAGCGGGCTTGCCAGGATGGATACGCGGCACGCGAGGTGCTGGCTCATGAGGGGTGCGCCGCGCTACTCAACGACGAGCAGGCACGCGTTCTCGCCGAAGTGCTGGACGCCTGTGCGCTGGGACGCCGGATACTCCCCCCACGATTGGCGGCTGATCTTTCGACTGCGCTGGACACCAGTGAAACGGTGCTTTCGGGGACTCTCCGCGTTAGGTAGGCGCGATCGAGCAGTAACTCTTTTTCTAGGAATCGGACCCGCAGCGGGTTGGCGACGCACCGCTGCAGCGCGGTCCGGCGGCCGGCCTCGTCGCGCAGGATTCACTCGATGGATACCCACGTCTTGGGACGGTTTCAGCTGGGCGGCTTCCTCTTAGGCGGCGCCCGCGGAGGGAGAGGGTCTGCGCCAGTTGGTGAACCAGCGCAGCACCCACTCCACGGGCCCGTAGCGGTGGCGACGCAGCCACCACAGGCTCCAGAGGGACTGCGCCGCGAAGATGCCGACGCCGATCGACACGACATGAAACGGGCTGAGCCGGTCGACCAGGCTCAGCCCGTAGCCGGTGAAGATGAGTGAGCTGATCAGCGACTGCGCCAGATAGTTCGTGAGCGCCAGCCTGCCGGGCGCCGCGAGCGCCCCCGCCAGGCGCGGCATCGCCGGGAGCAGGCGCAGCAGGGTCGCGGCGTAGGCGGCGGCCAGCAGCGGCGCGGTGACCAGGTTCACCGCCTGGCCGACCATGTGGTACGCGTGCCCGCCGCCCGACCAGGTCGAGTGCGCGTAGACCAGCGCCCCGGCGAGCCCGACGGTGAACCCCGCCCACTGCATCCGCCGCAGCGTGGCCGTGTGCCCGGAAAGGTCGCTCAGCAGCCGCAGCTTGCCCACGGCCAGCCCGACCAGGCAGGCGGCGAGCACCGTGGGCCCCTGGAAGGAGACCCGCAGCACGAAGATCTTGGCGAGCCTGTGCAGGTGCTCATTGATGATCATGGAGGCGGAGCCGTGCAGCGCCTCGTCGGACAGGGCGGCCTGCGCCGCGTTCTCCGACATGGCCTGAGAGGCGTCCGTGCCCAGCGTCGCGAGCGCCGCCAGCAGCAGCATCCCCACGGCCAGCGCCACCGTGAGCGCGAGCGCGATGATCAGCGCGGCGCGCGGGGCGATCCGCCGCATCGCCAGCAGGACCAGCCCCACCACCGCGTACGTCGTCAGGATGTCACCGGGGAACAGGAGGATCGCGTGGGCCAGGCCGAGCAGGAACAACCCTCCCAGGCGGCGCAGGAACCGGGGGGCGAACCTCGTCGCCGACCTGCGGGCCGAGTCGATCTGGAGGGTGAAGCTGTAGCCGAACAGGAAGGCGAACAGCATGTAGAACTTGTTCTCGAAGAGAATCGAGACGAACCAGCGCACCTCCCAGTCGAGCGGTGCGGAGAACGTCGGCGCCGCCAGCCCGGCCATCCGGTATCCCGAGGCGAGGTAGGTGATGTTGACCACCACGATGCCGAGCAGCGCGAAACCGCGTAACGCGTCGACCGCCGCGATCCTCGGCCCCGTGGCCTCGGCGGACGTACCTGCCCGGCCCCGGGGCTCCCCTGCGAGCATCTGACCGTCCTTCGAGCAGCGCCGGGGCGTGCGCCCCGGCGAACGATGCTCAGTATGGTGCGGTTCGACCGCCCACAATGAGATTTTGTTCCTTATTGAAGCTGGTAGCCGATGACGATGAACCGCTCCGCGATCACGGCCAGGGCCAGCACGAACGCGGGCACCGCGACGAACAGGATGCGCCTCCTCCGCCTGGTCGCCTGGTCGCGGCCACGCAGGCAGGCCACCTCGTAGGCGAACAGCGCGATCCACGTCACGACCAGCGCGGCCAGGCCGACCGGCGTCCACGGCGACGTCGGGTCACTGCCGTTCAGCTGCACCCCCGGCTCGGGGATCTCGGCGCCCTCGGGGTAGGAGCTCAGCGTGTAGACGGCCGCGTCCTCGCCGTTGAAGACCCGTTTGAGCTCCTTGTTGGCGTCGAGCGCGGCGCGGAACCGCTGCGCCCAGTCCTGTGGGAAGCCGTGGTTGAGCTGCAGGTATCCGGCCTGCCCGCGGGTGGCCACCAGATAGGTGTTGGGCGGTGACACCCGGAGCTTGTCGATCACCGAGGAGAGCTGGGCCGGATCCTTGTCCACCAGCACCTGCTGGTAGGAGATCTTGTCGAAGTCGCGTTCGCCCCACGGAATGCTCGGCGTCACCTCCTGGCCCAGCACCGGGACCAGGTAGAGGACGCGGGCGCTCGGCTCGTCGTTGTCGTAGATGTAGTGCATCGCCGCGACCTCGCTGGCGGAGACCCGCTCGAACTGCTCGTTGCCGTAGCGCGCGACCAGGAAGACCATCGCCAGCATCATGGCGCACCCGGCGGCCAGCAGCAGCGAGATCCGCCGCGTCAGCTCGGGGTTGAACCGGATGTTGCGCCTGCGGATCGGCACCGTCTCCTCCGGCGCGTCCTCGGTGCCCGCGGGGAGGTTCGGGAAGAAGGCGTACGCGGCCAGGATGCAGGCGCCGGGCAGCGCGAACAGGTAGATGCGCAGGCCGATCTCGCCGCCGTAGTTCTGCAGGCCGAGGGCGAGCACGGGGACGCACAGCAGCAGCAGGGCCGCGCGGTCGCCGACGCCGCGCCGCAGGCGGCGGAACAGGCCGGCGGCGGCGAGCGTCAGGATGACGCCGCAGATGCCCAGGCGGGCCATGAGGACGAGCGCGTGCTTGGGATCGCTGCCGTCGATCCGGTCGCCGGTGTTGCTCTGCAGGTTCTCCAGGATCCGGCCCAGACCGCCGAAGAGCTGGTCGATGTGCCCGCTCCAGAAGGTGACCGTCTGGTAGCTGATCCAGGCCAGCACCATCAGGCCCAGGAAGAAGGGCAGCCCCCAGCTGAGCGAGGAACGCCGGAGCAGGATCAGGCCCGTCAGCGCGCCGAGCATCATGAACGGTGTGATCTGGTGCGAGGCGGTCGCCGTCGCGAACAGGCCGATCAGCACGATCAGCATGATGGCCCGGTCGTAGACGCCGGTGGAGTGGGGCAGCTCACCCGGCGTCAGCCCGTCCAGGCGGGCGAGTAACCGCCGGATGGGCCCCTTGGCGGGCATCGGTTTGACGCGGGGCTCCACCTTGCCGAACCAGCGCAGCACGATCGCGACGAAGGCGAGGTAGATCGCGTACGTGAAGCCCTGGGACGAGAAGTAGTCCTGGCCGATCCACTGCACGATGACGAACAGCAGCGCGGCGAACCAGCGGGCCCTGGTCGTGGCGACGACCTGGCGCAGGATCAGCACGAACGGCAGGAGGTACAGCAGGTTCGACAGCAGCGGCGTCCACCGCATGATCGTCGTCAGGTCGGTGACCCCGGCGGCCTTGGTGACGAAGGCCACCAGCGCGAAGAACCCCGGCCACGCCAGGCGGGCGTCGAGGATGGCGGAGGCCTCACCGGTGCGGTTGATGTACTCAACGAAGCCCGCGTGGACGTAGGCCGTGTGGAACCTCGCCTCGTCCTCGATCAGCGCCGCGGCCCCGTGCAGGGCGAAGGTGATCGCCGCGATCTGGAAGAGCAGCAGGAACTTGCGGTCGGTGTTCTGCGCGATCGTGACGAAGAACGCGACGAGCATCAGCAGGATCGCGGCGAACGCGGTCGACGGCATGGCGGAGATCAGGCCCACGCCGTCGATGTCGTTCAGGTCGACGCCCCGCAGCGGGCCCGGCGACACGCGCAGGGCCAGCACGTACATGATCAGGCCCTCGACGGTGAGCACCGGCGGCAGCCACACCATGGCCGACCGCATCACGGCCTGCAGGCGCGTGGGCTTGGCAGCGGGGTTGGCAGCGGGGTTGGCAGTGGGTTCGACGGTGGGCGTCGTGACCGGAGGCTTGACGGTGTCCACCGCGGCCGGAGGCATCGCGCTCGTCGCCGGTGCCGCCTTCTGCGCGAGCCTCCCGGCGCTCTTTCCCGCTCCCGAGCCGGTCTCCGAGCGCCTCTGCGTGTCCTGTGGGGCCCGATAGGCCGCCGGGGTCTCCGTGACTTCGGAGAAGGACTCAGAAGCTTCCAGGGGGAGCCTGGAGGCTCCGGCGGACCTCTCCCGAGACTCCACGCCCGCAGGCCGGTCGAGTCCCGAAGGCCCGGGGGGTGCAGGGGGCGCGGTGGGCACTGGGGACGCCGCCAGGTCGGGCAGGCGGAACTCCGCCGTGCTGTCGGCCCCGTCCTCGTCCCCGGCGTCCTCAGTGTCCCTGCCGTCCCCCACATCCCCGGCGTTCTCACGGCGCGCGGGCGGGGCCCCTGTCGTCTCGGACCGGGGAACGCTCGCGGAGGGCGGGGACGCTGGGCTGAGGGGTAGCCGGATGACGGCGGTCACCTCGGGATCGTCACCGTAGACGCTCTCCTCGGGAGAGCCTTTCGCGCCTTTCGTGTCGGCGTCGGCGTCGGTTGCGGGGGCCGGCGACAGGCCGTCGGCGTCGTCGTCGGTGTCAACGTCAGGATCGGCGTCCTCGGCGGAGTCCAGCGGTGTTCCGCCGTCGGCGGAGTCCGGCGGCGTGCCGTCATCGGCCGTCTCGTCGTCCGGCGTCTCGTCGCGAGGGGCGCCCGCAGGGGTCTTCTCGTCGGACGTCCGGCCGTCGGGAGTCTCACCGTACGGGCTTCTGCCGTACGGGGCTCCGGCCCCGGACGTCTCGTCGTCGGGAGTCTCGCCGTGCGGACTCCCGGCGCCGGAGGTCTGATCGCCCGGAGCCTCCCCGTCGGGAACCTCGCCGTCCGGGATCTCGTCGGGAGCCTCGTCGCCGGGCGCTCCGAAGGGCGCCGTGCCGGTGGGCTCGCCGTCGGACCCGGCCAGGGGCTCGTCCGAAGGCGCGGGGTGAGTGGGATCGATCTTCCCGACCTCGGCGGTTTCCGCCGCCCCCGTCGTCGTCACGTCATTACCTGCCCGTTGCCTCACGTCTAACATCATGGCGGCTACGCGGACCAGGCTGTGACAGGTCACTACGGATATCCGTCATGTCCGGACGCTTCGCGTAGATCAGTTAAAAGCGGTATCGCGGCTGTACTCCAGCCAAACGGTCCCCTGCTGGCGCCCCCGATCCCACATGGGGACAGGGAAGCCGGACAGCGGAGACCGCCGGGGCGGCCACCGGTGCGCGACCCGCTTCGCGGATCGCGCTCTTTCCGTGGCGTACCCGGCCGTTCACACCTGGCCGCGTACCTTGCGCAGACCGTATCTCGTGCGCCTGACGACGGCGTACCCCTTCGTCAGCATCCGTTCCCGCATGTAGATGAGCGGGACCTGGTTCCCCTCGACCGCCCGGGTGAACATTCCCATCGAGGTGCCCTCGGCGACGGTGAGGCGCGGCAGCGCGAGCACGTCGTGCCGGTCGGCGGCGATGGCGTTGTTCACCGCGCAGGCGGCCCAGTATCCGGCCTTCCTCACCTCGCGCCGCACCCGCACGTTGGAGTAGCCGTACGGGTAGGCCATCGTCGAGACCAGTGAGCCGATCTTGTCCTCAAGCAGGGCCTTGTTGCGCCGCAGCTCCTGGCGGAGCTCGTCCTCCGGCAGCTGGTCGAGCTGGGGGTGGCTGTGGCTGTGGCCGCCGATCTCGATGCCGCAGGAGGCGGCCTCGCGGGCCTGGCTCCACGAGAGCATCGTGTCCAGGGGCCTGCCCGCCGCGTCCTTGCCCGCGTCCCTCACCCACCCGCTGGTCAGGAAGACCGTCGCGGGGAAGTCGTAGCGTTCGAGCAGGGGCAGCGCCTCGCTGTGGAAGTCGGCGTACCCGTCGTCGAAGGTCACCACGACCGGCCGCTCGGGGATGGAGCGGCCGTTGTTGTTGTGCAGCGAGGCGACCAGGTCGGCCACCGTGAGCGGCGTGAAGCCGTTCTCCTTCAGGTAGGCGAGCTGCTCGGCGAAGGCCGAGGGACGCACCGCGAGCGGCTTCGTCTCGGCGTTGGGCCGGTCGGAGACCGAGTGGTACATCAGGATCGGTACGCGGATCATGCCGCACGCACCCGCTTCAGCTTCAGTCGAAGGGAACCGACGATGTAACCCCAGGTCGTCCAGGCGAGACCGACGACGATCGCCCCGGCCCTGCCGAGGCCGGACAGGTCGCCTCGCAGCGCCTCGCCGACTCCGCGCAGCGCGCCCAGCGGCAGAGCCTTCAGCGCGTGGGCCCGCTCGCTCGACAATCCGTCGCCCGCTCCCACGCTCTGGGCGACCAGCGCCTTGGACAGGCCCTCGGCGAAACAGCGTGAGCGGAAGTAGGCGAACGTCGAGCGTACCGGCGGGACCTTGTGGCCGATCACCGCCGCGGGCTCGAACAGCATTCCCGACCCCGGCATCCGCTGCGAGAGCCGGATGCAGAACTCGGTCTCCTCACAGCCCAGCGGGCGGGGTTTGCGCCCCTGCACGCTGCGCCCGATGCCGGTGTGGAACCCGCCGACACCGCCGATGACCTCCCTGCGGAAGGCCGCGTTACCGCCCATGACATTGCGGATCCGCGCCCGCTGCGTGGGCATGCCGAGATAGCTGCACCCCACGGTCCAGTCGAACTCGTGGGGATACCAGCCGGGTCGGTGCCCGATGCCCCACAGCGGCCTGGTCAGCCCGCCCACCCCCACGATGGTCGGGTCCTGGAAGCCCTCCTCCAGTGCTTCCAGCCAGCCAGGCTCCGCGACGGCGTCGTCGTCGAGATAGGCCACGATGTCGCCGGAGGCGGTCGCCGCACCGGTGTTCTTGCCACCGGACAGCCCCTTCTCCTGAGCGTTCTCCACCACGATCGCGCCGGGATACTCCTTTTTGAGCCTCAGGTGGAGATCCGGGTTGTAGTCGACGACCAGGATGATCTCGTGCGGCGCGCGCGTCTGGTTCTGGACCGACTCGACGGCTGCTCGGATGTCCTCCCAGCGGTCCTCGGTGTAAACGCAGATGACGACACTGCTTCTCATGGTTACGCGGCACCCTGATCGGCGGCCGGAGCGGCGGCGGCCGGCTCGTGAACGGCGGGAGCCGGGTTGCTCCGCCACTCGCGGATGATGGTCTTCAGCACCCGGATGCCGTCGCGCACGGCGTGCAGGTTGCTCTCACCGTGAATGCGGCAGCGCTCGTGGCTGGGAACCTCGTGGACCTTGAGCCCGGCCTTGGCGGCGCGGACGTTCATCAGGGTCTCGATCTCGAAGCCGTCGCAGTCGAGGTTGAGGACGTCCAGATGGCGGGCCCAGAAGGCGTTGTAGCCGTAGCACAGGTCGGTGTAGCTGGTGCCGTACATCCTGTTGACCAGCGCGGTCAGCGACTTGTTGCCGAACTTGCGGATGAACGTCAGGTCGTCGCTGCCGCCGCCTGACGCGTAACGCGAACCCTTGACGAAGTCGGCGCCGGTGACCAGGGCGCCCACGAACTGGATGATCTCGCGGCCGTCGGTGGAGCCGTCGGCGTCGATCATCACGATGATGTCGCCGCTGCAGGCGGCGAATCCGTCCGTCAGCGCGTTGCCCTTGCCCTTGCCCGTCTGGTGGACCACGCGCACGTTGGGACGCAGTCTCTTGGCCACGGCGACGGTGTCGTCCTTGGAGTTGCCGTCGACCAGGACGATCTCGTCGATCCACTGCGGGATCGTCGCGAAGACGTGCGGGAGGTTCTCGGCCTCGTTCATCGCCGGCACGACGACGCTGACGGTCGGGGAGATCGCCATGTTGGGGGTGATGGGGGTGAACCGCTCGATGGGAGGCACCGCCCTCAGCGGTGGCTTGTTGTTGTAGTGCTTGGTGATCTCGGGACTCATTGTGACGGATGTCCTTCCGGGCGGTCGGTCGTCAGGGGCGACTTGGGCGGACGGACCCGGGGCCATGGCCGATCGAGACGATCGGCGAAAACGGCGAATGCGATGAGGGATGCATACGAGGGTCCTGGCGAGTGGTGTGGTGATGAACGGGAGCGGTCTAACCCACTCCCCACGGTTCCTTGACGACCGGGGTGCCTGATTGGTTCTGCGCGGGGGAGCGCATACGGCCGAAACCTTTCAGCACACGGTCAGCAAGCCTGTACAAATTCGGGCGATCTGTGACGATCGTTCGTGCCTTGTTGACCGGGGTGCGGCCGATCCAGTGGACGGCGGCGGCCGGGGAGGGACGCGACACGCGACCTTCCGCGACGAAGAGATCACCGCTTTTCAACCAGCTCTTGTACTCGCGTCCGCCCTTGCCCATGTCGACCTGCAGCAGCCCGGAGTTCGCGGCGTGCTCGGCCATGTGCAGGTGGTGCATGATCCCGGGGGAGTAACGCGCGAACTCGGTGTCGTAGGCCGGGAACCAGCCCACCAGCGTCGTCGCCGTCCGAAGGCCGAAGTGGCCGGCGACGGGCCTGTCTCCGGCGTAGACCATGGTCAGGACGCCCGCGAAACTCTCGGACCTCTCCGCGTGCATCTCGTCGAGCAACTGGACGATCCACGGCTGGGCGAAACGGTCGACCCGGCCCGTCCTGCGGTACTGGTCGGACTTCCAGTTGGTGAGGGTACGGAGCGTACCCAGGTCGGTCGAGGCCCACTCGAAGCGGATCTCACCCTGCTCGCGGCCGAGCTTGCGCTCCTTGTAGCGGACCGTCTTGAGATTCTTCGGCGAGTTGGCCTTCACCTGCTCGATGTAGGTCTCGAATCCCACGCTGAGGTCCATCACCGGAGCCGGTCGCACGTCCGACTCGTACGGCGCGAACGTCGGCTGGCCGGGGACGAGGTGGTCGAAGTCGAAGACGGAGAGCTTGCAGGCGCGCAGGAGCGTCCGGACGTCCAGCTTGAGGCCGGAGACCGCGATCAGCCCGTGGCAGGTGGTGAGGAAGCCGCCGAGAGGCTTGCCGATCCCGAAGCTGTGGCGCTCGTAGGGGAAGAACCCCACGATCTTGCCGCCGTCCTGGATGATCGCGACACGAACGTAGTCACGCAGTCGCCCCATGGCCAGGGTGAACTCCACGGAGAGGAAGGGGTTGTCCAGCGACGGGTCCGCCACCTGCAACTCCCGCCAGCGCGAGATTTCGGGCTCCCCGAGGTCTCCCGGGCGAACGATGACGATGTTCACCTTGACCTGGCCCCCTGTTCGGTCTGCAAACTCCCGCTCCCCCGATACAACACGCGTAGTACGTATATGAAGCCGCCGAGCACCGCGATGGTCGCGACTCCGGCGCGGGGCGACCATGCATCAAAGGTAAGCATGGCAGCGGCCAAGAGAACGTTTACGACCAGGCTCGCCGCTGCACCCACTGATAGTGCCGCAAGAGGGTCACGATCACGCAACAGTCCTACCACTGCGGCGCCGGGAACGACCAACAGGAACAGGGGCGTAAGGATCAATCGTAACGGAGTGTCCAGGTCGGCCAAGGCGATCACTGCCCCCGCCACGCACGCGAGGGTGAGTGCCCATCTGAGCACCCTGCGGTTGACCGACATCTTCCGAGCTCCTGGTTGGTAATGATGTGACTGATCGCGCTCTTCATGTGACCAATCACTCAACATGGACGTCAATGCCGACGCTCGGCACCAGTCCATGGTTTACCGGATCCCTGAGGGAAGTCTCGGTGTTAGGTAAAACGAGATGTGGGAGTCAGCCCGTCGCCTCCTCCGAACTCGCCCCGGCGGAGGGGGTCGGAGTCGGCTCGGGGGCAGGGTCTTCAGGGGGTGCGGAGGCATCTGGGTCAGGGCTTTCCCACGAAATCGCGCATCCGGCGTTGCCTCCGGCGGACTTGAACGCGACCCGCCCCGCACCGCTCTCCGACGGGTCCTTGGCAGTGACCCAAATCACGCCGCTCGCGCCCGCCTTCAACTGCCCGCGGACGGGGTGCACGGCGAGCCCGCCGGAGGTGGTCGCCGACCACGAAACCGTGGCGCCGCGAGCCGCGAGCCGGATCTGCCCGGCACCCTCCCCGATGTCGCGCGGGCACGAGACGTTCAGCCGTCCGGTCGCGGGCGGCGTGGTGGCGGTGCGGGTGGGGCGGGGCCGTCCCGCGGTGGTGGCGCGGCTCGGAGCCGGTCGCGCCACGGTGGCGGTGGGGGCGGCGGTGACGGGTGCCTCGCTCCTGCGGCTTCTCGTCGGCGTGGGCGTCGGCGCCGTCTCCGGATCCTCCGACAGGGGGTCGGGCCCCGGCTCGGGCTCGGGCTCCAGCGTGATCAGCGCGGGTTTCGGTCCCGGCGCGGCCTGGGGGTCCCTCAACTCCCCGCCGGCCAGGTCCACTCCGCCCACCACGACCACCGCCCCGGTGGCGGCCAGCACGCACACCGCCGCCAGCAACACCGGACCCCTGCGTCCGCGCCGCCTGCGCCGCTGCGCGGGGAGCGTCTCCGTGCCCCGCTTCCCGCCGCCGGGGAGTGTGGCACGCCGGACCTCGCCGTCCTCCGCCGATGACGTACGCCCGGCCCCCAGGTCTTCCCGCGACGCCGTACGCCGAGCCTCGGGAGCCCCCGCCGGTGGCGTACGCCGGGCCTCGGCGCCACCGTTCGGCGGGGTGCGCCAGGATTCGTCGTCCACCGGCCACGACGCGTGCCACGCCTGGTCGTTCGCGGGCGGCGCCCCCTCCCACGCCTGGTTGCCGGTGGAGGGTGTCGTCTGCCACGTTCGGTCGTTCGTGGGAGGTGTCGTGCGCCACGCCTCGTCCGCCGGGGGTGCCGGCCATGCCTCGGCGTTCGCGGTCGGCGTCGGCCACCCCTTGGCGCTCGCCAACGGCGCCGACCAGACCTCGATGTTCACGGGTGGCGGTGTGTGCCGCGCCTCGCCGTCCGCCTGCCGTGAGGTGTGCCGCGCCTCCGTGTCCGTCCACGGTGCAGCGCGGCCTGGCTCGCCGTCCGAGGGCGGCGCCAGAACGTATCGGGGGGCCGGCCCGCCCTCCGCGCGGTGCGGCCCGCCCTGGTTCTCCGGCCCCCACCACGTCGTGCCCGACCCGCCCTCGGCGGAGCGCGTCCCGGTCGCTGTGTGTCCCGCTCGCTCCTCCTCGTGCGTTGCCCCGGCCTGCGAAGCCCTCGCGCCCGTAGGAGGCGTTCCGGGGTCCGCGGGCGGCGCCGCGTGCCGGGCGCGGGTGCCCGCGGGCGGTGTGGCCGCGCTCTCGGAGGTTTTCTCGTCGCGTGCCCGCCTGCCGCCCGCGCTCCTCCTCCCGCCCCACCGGCGCCCTCCTGAACGTCGTTCGGCCGCCGTGGGGAAACCGGCCTTGTCGAAGCCGTTCTCGGCGGCGATGGCGGCGCGCTCCTCGCGCGACTCCGGGTTCACGCAGGTCTCGATCACCCGGCGGCGCAGCGAGAGCGGCGGGTAGGCCAGGGGGACGAGGTCCAGCAGCCGTCCGGCCGAGACGTGCCGGTCCCTGCGCTCGACGCAGACCTCGCAGCGGCCGATGTGGGCCGACAGGCGCCTGCGCAGCATCGTGGTGAGGGGCCCCTCCCACGAGTCCACCATCGCCGACAGGTCGGGACAGTGCGCCCGGCCGACCTTGGCGAGCACCACTGCGCCGGCCGCGTTCTCCAGGTGGTCGCGGACCCGGCCGAGCCTCGCGGTGACCTGGCGGGAGGTGAGCCCCAGCACCGCGCCGACCTCGCCGCTGCCGAGGTCGTGGCGGAGCGACAGTTCGAGCACCTCGCGTTCCTGGACGCTCAGCTCCGTCATCGCCTCGTGGACCAGGACCGCGAGTTCCCGCTCGCCGGGATCGTCGTGGATGTCGGGCGGTGGCACCGCTCCCCGAGGTCCGCCGTGCCCGGCGTCCGCGCACCGGATCCGTACGAGCGCGTACAGCCACGCGCGCAGGCGGCCGGGCTCGCGCAGGCGGTCCACGCTGCCCTGGGCCGTGACCAGGGCGTCGTGTACGGCGTCGGCGGCGGTCTCCCGGTCGCCCAGCAGCGAGTGGGCGTAGTCGTTGAGCCGTTCCGCATAGGAGTCGTAGAGGCTCGCGGGTGCCACTGGGTCGGCTGTGTCGGCACGCCGCAGCGCTTCAACGAGTCGTTGGTCGTCGGTCCGGCCGACGGTCGGCCATCCGGGCACGGATATTCCTCCCCCGTGAGACGGGCTCGTTCACGGGTTTCATCACTCGCCCGTTCCAGCCCACACGCGTAGGACGTCACCTCCCCGCGACTGGTTGACCAAAGGGGTCAATATCATGCCGATACGGTATGACCTGGGAAAACTGCTACGGCTGGTACCAATGTGGCACCAGCCGTACGAGATGAAAGTGATGCGGGAGGGTCAGCAGTTGGGAGCGCAGAGTCGGCGCTTCATGCCCTCCAGGAAGAACTTCCTGACCTCCAGGACGTCCTTGGCGATGTAGGCGTCACCGGCGGTCGCCTTGGCGAGGGCGTCCATCTGGCGCTTGCCCTTGGGGGCGTCGGGACCGAAGGCGATGATCAGGACGCTGACCGGCTTCTCCGGGTTGAACTGGTCCCTGAGCCGCTTCAGGATCTGCTGGTTGCTGATCCCGCCGTCCGGATCGTCGTTGCCGGCCCCGTCGGTGAGGATGAGCACCGTGTTGATCTTGTCGCTCTGGTACTCGTCGGTCATCTGCTTGTACGCGGCCGCGAGGGTGTCGTTGAGCCCGGTGTCACCGGTCGCCTTGGCCTGGGTCGTGATCAGCTTCTGGTTGATCACGTCCCTGCGCAGGACGCCGTTCATGTCCTCGGTGAGCGGGCCGACCGGGACCGTCTCGCGGTAGTCGACGCCCTGGCCGTTGAGATGGGTGGAGAACTCCCACAGTCCCAGCTCGCTGTTGGCGGGGAAGAGCTTCATCCCCTCGACGGCGATCCTGCTGATCGCCTGCATCCGGGTCAGGCCCGTACCGGGAACAGGGAGTGCCATGGTGCCCGAGACGTCCAGCAGGGTGAGGAGCCTCGTGCCCAGTTTGATCCGGGACCAGGTCTGGGACATCCTCGCGACGGTCTTGGCGTCGGGCGGCTCGATCGCCTGCGGCGCCTTGGCCTGGAAACCGTCGGAGCCGGAGATGGCCTTGCCGCCCTTGCCGTCCGGGGTACGGAACCCCTGGTCCTGCAGCGTCTTCTTCGACGCCTCGCTGCCGAGCTCCTTCTGGAACGCCTCGGCGGCCTTGCGGACGATGGCGTCCTTGGCGGTGATCACCACCGGGTAGTCGAGGTTGATGGTCCCCTCTGCCGGATAGAGCGGCACGGCCGGGACATCGGGCTTCTTGGCCTTGTTGAACGCCCAGACTCCCTGCTCCGAGGAGATGCCGAGCGGGGCCTTACTGCCCTGGACGCCGAGGCTGGACAGCAGCGCGTCCTGGTCGCGAACCGTCGACGTCGATCCCGACAGGCTCTTGAGCGCGCCGACCAGCTGCTCCTCGCCCGCGCCCGAGGCCGTGGCCACCCCGGCCGCCGCCAGGAGCGCGCCGAGCCCGGCGGAGTTGAGCGCGGGGTCCAGCACGAGCACGCGCACCTTGCGGCCGGGACCGTCCACGTTGGCCACGTTGGCGGCGTTGATCATGCCACCCCAGCTGGCCTCGCCGAAGCTCTTTTTCAGGCTCGGCACCACCGAGCCCGAGGCCACCATGACGATGGGGGACTGGGCGATGGACGCGCCCGCCTCGGGCACCTCCTCCACCCTCGCCCGCAGGTTCGTCACCCACAGCTTCGAGTCGGGGACCCACATGTCCATCGCGACGGCCTTGCCCCCGGTGAAGGAGGAGGCCACCGTCGCCGAGGTGCCCTTGGCCACCGTGACGGCGGCGCACCTGCCGTCGACCTGGTGGGCCGCCTTGTTGAAGCGCTGGGCGATCTGGGACAGGGCGGGCTGGATGTCAGGGGAGGCGGTGATCCGCAACGGGAGCGCCTCGCCCGCGCACCCGCCGTCACGGTCGCGGTTGATGACCACGAACGCGGCGACGCCGAGCAGTACCGCGAGGGCGACGGATCCGGCGAGTGGGACCAGCACCTTGCCGCGTCCTCCGCGCCTGCGCCGCGTCTGCTGTTCCCTGTACGGGGTGTAGCCGTCCTCGAGTTCATCTGTCCGGTGACGTCCGCCCACGATGTCCTCTTCGGTGTCGATGTCATGGAGCTAGCGGGTCACCCTATCGGGAGGTCGTCCGCAATATTCACGGAACTGTACTTGGAATGATTAGTGGGGCAAAAAACGCATTTCGGTGCGGTTGTTACCGTATGTGTTGATCATTGAACCCTGTGTCCGCGAAGGGCCGTCGACGATCGAGACAGCGAAGATCGCCTGGTCAGATAGCAGAAACAAAGGAAAGCCAACGGCAGGGGAACGAACGATCCGTGACCGAGGAGAGCGGACGATCGGCGACCGTGAACGGGTGGCCGGTGCCGATGGCCGGTGGCCGGAGGAGCGGGTGGTCCGCGACGGTGAACGGGTGGTCGGAGGAGGGAGTGGTCCGCGACGGCGAGCGAGCGGGTGAGAGCGCGGGCGATCCGCAACGGTGGGGGCGGTCAGTGGCAGCAGGAGTGCCCGTGCCACGCCCTGAAACCCTCGCGTACCGCCACCGCGGCGAGCAGGACCGCCATCGCGGGATCGACCCACCACCACCCGGCGGAGTTCAGTGCGAGCCCGGCCAGGACCCCCGCCGCGAGGAGGGCGCACATGAGGTTCTGCGTCCCCTCTCCCGCGGTCGCCGCCGAGTGCAGCCGGACCCCCAGTCGCCGCTTCGCCACCCCCAGGAACGGCATGCCGACCACGCTGACCGCCGTCACCGCGATCCCGAGCAGGCTCGGCACGGCCCGGTGGCCGGCGTCCAGGTCGTGCGCCACGTGCACCACCAGGTAGGGGGCGAGGATCCAGAGGCTGATCGCCACGGCCTTGCGGGCCCGCTCCTCGGCGTACGCGGACCCTGTCCTCGCCCCGGTGAACCGCCAGACCACGATCAGGCCGGCCGCCGCCTCCACCAGGGCCGACGTGCCCCAGCCGATGAGGGCGACCGAGTGCGCCCCCAGACCCGCGGCGATGCCGAGCAGACTCTCGGCGCCCAGCCAGACCAGGGTCACCAGGGAGAGGGCGCGAGCCCTGCGGGCGTCACGCAGCCACTCGGCGCTCGGCGGTGCCACCGGCACGATCTGATCGGTCACGACGGCCTCCGGTACCCGTTCGGCAACGCTGGGTAATCTATGCGTCACATGGTGTCGGAGTGTGGAGAAGTGGCGAAGCTCCTCACGGTGACGGCGGTGTGCCTCCCGCGTGGCGGACCACGTGCCTCCCTATGACGAACCGCATGACGGAACCGCATGGCGAACCGCGCGAACCGTGTGGCGGGACAGGCCGGTCGACCGGCCTGTCCCGCCGTAGGCGGGTCGTAGGAGGACGGCGGGTTTCGCGGGCCGGTGAAAGTCCGCGGTCCCGGCGCGGGCATGCCGCAAGATGGAGCTGTCCAGCAGATCGTCGGGAGGGAAATCCGTGCCGTTCACGCCCAGCCACGTCGCAGCCGTGCTGCCGCTGATCTCCTCGGAGCGGATGCGCCGGTTTCTCGACCCCTGGGCCCTCGCCCTGGGCGCGATGGTGCCCGATCTGCCGATCTTCTTCCCCTTCCTGCCCGACTACATGTTCTGGCACTCCTCCAGGGGCGTCCTCACGATCGACCCGTTCGCCGTCGTGATGCTGCTCGCCGTCTTCCACCTGACGCTCCGCGACCCGCTGACCGCGCTCCTGCCCCCCTCCCTCGCCGGGCGCGCCGCCGTGCTGACCCCGGGGATGTACGGGCTGCGGCGGCTGCCCGCCGTGGTCGCGGGAGGTGTCGTGGGCGCCTTCACCCACAAGCTCTGGGACTCCTTCACCCATTCGTACAGCTCGGCCCTGTGGGGCTGGAGCTGGCTGGACGTCCGGGTGGCGGGAGTGATCTCCCTGTTCCGCCTGTTGCAGTACACCTCCACCGTGGTCGGCCTGGCGGTCGTCCTCTGGTGGGCCTGGCGCGGACTGAGTGCGATGGAGTCGCGGCCGGTGCCCGAACGGCTGCTCCTGCCCGCCGGTGAGCGTGCGGCCGTGCTCCTGGCCACCGCCATCTCGATCCCGCTGGGCGCGGTCGCCTGGGCGCTGGCCTTTCCCCCGGACACCAAAGCCGAGCTCGTGACGAGGCTGGGCGCGGGGGCGGTCGTCGGCTGCTCCGCGATGTTGCTCATCTACGCGCTGATATGGCAGCTCAGGCGGGTCATGGCAGTATTCGAGGGTGCCTGAAGCCATCGACCCCCACCTGGCCGACTACGCCAACCTGCGCGACGTCGAGCTGCGCAAGAGCATGGAGGCCGAGCACGGCCTCTTCATCGCCGAGGGGGAGAAGGTGATCCGCCGCGCCGTCGCGGCGGGCTACCCCGTGCGTTCCGTACTCCTCACCTCCCGCTGGGCCGGTCCCCTCGCCGATCTCCTCGACCCGCTCGGCGATCGGGTCCACGTCGTGGACGACGCCGTCATGGAGGAGGTCACCGGTTTCCAGGTCCATCGCGGCGCCCTCGCCGCGATGGAACGCCTCCCGCTTCCCGAGGTGGAGGATCTCCTGTCCGGACGCGAGGCGCGAAGGGCTCCCGCCGGGCACGCGGTGCGGTCGGAGGGCGAGCCCGGATCGGGCTTCCCGGCCCCGCGAGGGGCCTCCGCCGAGCCCCCGGCACCCCGGCGCGTCCTGATCCTCGAAGACCTCGTCGACCACGGCAACGTCGGCGCGATCTTCCGCTGCGCCGCCGCCCTGGGCGTGGAGGCGGTGATCCTCTCGCCGCGCTGCGCCGACCCCCTCTACCGGCGCTCGGTGAAGGTCTCCATGGGCGCGGTCTTCGCGATCCCGTACGCGCGGATGACCGACTGGTACGCCGGCCTGGCCGAACTGCGCGAGGCGGGTTTCCAGACGCTCGCCCTCACCCCCGACCAGTCCGCCACCCCCATGGACAAGGTCGCCATGGCCGACCGGGTGGCACTGCTCCTCGGTTCGGAGGGGGACGGGCTCTCCTCCCGTTGGCTGCGCGAGGCCGACGAGGCGGTCTGCATCCCGATGAGCCCGGCCGCGATGGACATGGGCGTCGACTCCCTCAACGTGGTGGCCGCCGCCGCCATCGCCTGCCACGGACTCATGCGCGCCGGTTGAGCGGATCTCCTCGCCGCGCGTCCACCTCGATCTCGATCTTCATGCGAGGGTCGGCGAGGCCGCACACGATCATCGTCGCGGCGGGGCGGACCTCGCCCAAGTGACGGCGCAGGGTCGGCCAGCAGGGCTCGAAGTCCTCGCGGTCGGGCAGCATGTATCGCACCCGGACGACGTCGGCGAACGAGCAGCCCGCCTTGGTCAGTGCTTCTCCGATGTTGCGCATGCACTGCTCTGCCTGCTCGACGACGTCGTCGGAGATCGTCATGGTCGCGTAGTCGTAGCCGGTCGTCCCGGACACGTGCACGCGGTCACCGTCGACCACCGCCCGCGCGTATCCGATCTGCTCCTCGAAGGTGGACCCGCTCAGGATCGCGAACCGTTCAGTCATGCGGAAAACCGTAACAATCTTCGTTGGTTCCCCAGGCAGGTTCGCCGACGGTCGTCCGAAACCCGCGATCACCAGGGCGCGGGCTCCGGACGACCGGGAAGCGGCCGTCGCCGGATCGTCGGGACCGTGACAGGGAGCCGGACCTTCAGGACCGTAACCGGACAGGGAGCCGGACCCTCAGGGCCATGGCCGGACAGGGAGCCGGCCCCTCAGGACCGTGGCCGGGCGAGGAGATAGTCCGGCCAGCTGCCGTGGTGGCTGATGTCGGGAGCCTGCTCGGTGGCGTACGGCTCGCAGAGGAAGCCGTGCACCGCGCGGCCGTCGGCGAGTTCGATCGTGCCGAGGCCGAGGGGCGGAGCGGTCTGTGTCAGGAGGATGCCGAGTGCCGAGGGGGCCAGTTCGTACAGTTCGACCTCCACCGCGACCCCGCCGGAGGCCGAGCGGACCAGCCCCGGGAGTGGCATCTCGCCGCCCTCCAGGGCGTAGAGGCGGTAGAGGGGGGCCGTGAGGGCGGTTCCCAGGCCGGTGGCACCGAGGGAGGTGAGCCGGCCGTGCAACGGCTGGCCGTAGCGGTGCGCGCCGACCACGGCGAGCACCGTCCGCGCCTCGGCCTCGACTGTGTCTTCGGCCTTGACCTCGGCTTCGACTGCGGCCTCGGAGGCGCGGGCCGTCGCCGGTCGCGCCTCCGGAGCGTGGACGGTGCTCGCCGAGGCCGAGGTGGTCGCCGACCGCGAGTTCTGGACGGGGAGCGCGGGACCGCCGGTCAGGGCGTGGAAGGTGGCGCCGAGACCGGCGAGGAGTTCGTCGGAGCCCGCCGGTCCCAGGAAGGTGAGGCCGTGCGGGCGGCCGGTGGTCGTCGTCCCCGCGGGTACGGAGATCCCGGCGAGGTCGAGAAGATTGGTGAAGGTCGTGTAGTGGCCGAGGATCGTGTTGCGCTCGATCGGGCTTTCGAGCATCTCCGCGACGGTGAAGGTCGTGGGTACGGTCGGGACCGCGAGCACGTCCATCGACGCCCACGCCTCCCGGGTCTCCGCGTCCAGCGCGCGCAGGCGGTAAAGCCCCTCGAAGGCGTCCACGGCACTGAGCGCGCCGCCGCCGGACAGCACCTTCAGGGTGACGGGGTGGATCTCGCCGGGGTTGCGGGTGACGAAGTCGCCGACCGCGGCGAACCGTTCCGCGAGCCACGGCCCCTCGTACAACAGCCGCCCGGCGACGAGGAAGGGGCCGAGGTCGACGGGGACGAGCCGGTGGCCGAGGCCGCCGAGTCGTTCCACCGCCTGCGCGAAGGCCGTCTCGGCGGCGGTGTCGCCGAAGAACTCCGGGTCGCGCGGAACCCCGATCTGCAGCGGGGACGCGCGGGCCGGTACGGGGCCGGGGACGGGGAGCACGCGTGACCAGGGGTCGGTGAGTTCGAAGGCGGCGATGGCCGACAGGACGGCCAGGCCGTCGGCGGCCGAGCGGGCGAAGACGCTGGGGCAGTCCAGTGACGCGCACGCGGGCACCATGCCGAGGGTGCTGACGAGCCCTCGGCTCGGCTTGACCCCGACGGTGCCGGTGAGCGCGGCGGGTACCCGGCCGGAACCGGCCGTGTCGGTGCCGACGGCGAACGAGACCAGGCCCGCGGCCACCGCCACCGCGGAGCCCGAGCTGGACCCGCCGGAGATGAGACCGGGTACCAGCGGTGACTCGCACGCGCCGTACGGGCTGCGGGTGCCCGACAGACCGGTGGCGAACTGGTCCAGGTTGGTCTTGCCGACGAGGAGGGCGCCCGCCGCGAGCAGCCGCTCCACCAGCGGCGCACTACGCGCGGGGACGTAGGAGTAGGCCGGGCAGGCCGCGGTGGTGGGCAGCCCGGCCACGTCCACGTTGTCCTTGACCCCGAAGGGGACCCCGTAGAGCGGTGGGCGAGCGCCGGGGTCCGGCCAGCGGCGGGCCAGCTCGGCCGCGTCGCCGAGCAGGTCCGCCACCGGGCGCAGGGTGATCCACACGTGGTCGTCACCTCGCGCCGCGATCCGCGCGAGCACCTCCCCGGCGACGTCGGCGGGGAGGGCCGCACCGGAACGGTAGAGACCGGAGAGGCTCTCCAGGTCCAGCCGGGCCGTGTTCAGGGTGAGGCGGGGCATGCTGTCCGGATCAGGCGGAGTGTGCATATGCCTTTCCTGTGTACGTGGTTCGCGGGACGGTGTTCGGCGGGACGGTGTTCAGGAGGTGGCGGGTGCCTCGGCGGAGACGGGCCTCGCGGGGGCCGGCTCGGGCTCGTCGGCGGCCTCCGGCGTCTCGTCGGAAGGCCTGGGCTTGAGGAGGGTGAAGGCGAGCAGGATCAGTCCCGCGAAGAGGTAGCCCAGGGAGACCTGGCCGTTGGCGTTCCACTCGACCCGTTCGCCGTGGATGAGGCCGATGAAGGCCAGGGCCGCGCCGACGAAGGCGTACCCGGCGGCCCACAGGAACGACCGGTCGATGATGAAGGCCGTGATCGAGCCGAGCACCAGGCCGGCGAGCACGGCGCCGCCGCCGAGCAGGACCGTTCCCTCGTAGACCGTCCCGCTCTGCGCGATCGTGTCGTACCCGACCTCCCGCGCGCTGGTGCCCGCCGCGGCGAGCGCGTTGTCCATGTAGCCCTGCGCCCAGGAGGCGATGTTGGGGATGATCGCGATCACCACGGCCACCGCGTGCGCCTTCGGCACCGACTGGAAGGCCTGGGCGCCGATGAGCAGGCCGATGTAGAGCAGGATCGGCACGATGGCGGGCGTCGGCAGCACCGCGCCGAGCAGCGCGAACATGCCGAGGAAGCAGAAGAGCGCGATGACGACGCCGCTCGCCATCGAGTAGCTCGTACGGCCGCCCGCGGACTTCCACCCCGGGTGGCCGATGTAGACGGCGGGCGGGAACGGCGAGCCCAGCATCGAGCCGACCACCGCGCCCGCGCCGTCGGCCAGGAGCACCGAGCGCAGGTTGTACGAGTCACCCGCGGCGGCGGCGCTCTCCACGTTGCTCATGCCCTCGGTGAAGTTGTAGATGCCCAGGGGGATGGCGGTGGCGAGCAGCGGCGAGACCTGGCCGAGACCTTCGAGGAGGAGGTCGATGTGCAGCGACGGCAGGCTCACCGCGATGTTCCCGGCGGCGGCGCCCACGTCGGCGGGGTCCATGTAGCCGCCGATCCAGGCGATCGCGGTGCCGGCGAGGAGCGCGGCGAGCCCGACGGGGATGTTGCCCGGCAGCCTCAGGTCGGTGAAGAAGCCGACCATGATGATCACCAGCACCGGCAGCGCGATCCAGGCCGCCTCCCACATCTGCGCGGCGGGCCGCATCGAGATGAAGGCGATCGAGATGCCCGCCAGGGTGCCGAGCATCGCGGCCCTGGGGGTGAATCGGCGGATGTAAGGGCCCACGAAGGCGCCGATCAGCACGATGACGCCGATGATGAAGCACCAGGCGAGCCCCGCCACCCAGGCCCGCAGGGGATCCTTGGTGGCCAGGTAGGTCGGCAGCATGATCACGAACACGACGATGAACATGTGCGGGACGCTGGGACCGTACGGCATCGCGCACACGTCGGTGCGGTTCTCGCGGCGGGCGAGCCGCCGGGCGAGGTAGGTGTAGTACACGTTGCCGATGAGGAGCTGGATGCCCATCGCGGGGAGGATGACGCCGAAGACGTCGGAGCCCGGCAGGTGGACGACCCCGAGGCAGAGGCCGCTCAGCACCAGCACGTTGACCATCACGTTGAAGCCGAGGCCGAAGAAGGCGTTGGTGTCCCCGCTGACCCACCAGGGGAGTTTGAGTTTGACGGGGTCGGTTGTCGTGGTCATCGGTCAGCTCCGTGTTTCGAGTGCCTTGAGATAGCCGCCGGAGAGGGCGACCCAGCCGAAGATGCCGCCCTGGGCGGCGATCATTTCGAGCCCGTACCGCTGGAACTCGGCGAAGTACGAGCCCACGCAGTCGGACAGGACCAGGCACTCGTAACCCCGGTCGTTCGCCTCGCGGACGGTGGTGTGCACGCACACCTCGGTCGTGACGCCGGTGACGATCAGGGTGCGGATGTCCGCCGCCCGCAGGGTCCGGTCCAGGTCGGTGGAGTGAAAGGAGCCCTTGCCCGGCTTGTCGACGACGATTTCGCCCTCGACGGGGGCGAGTTCGTCGATGATGTCGTGGCCGTACTCGCCGCGGATCAGGATCCGTCCCTTGGGGCCCGGATCCCCGATGCGCAGCGACGGCGTGCCGCGGTTGAGCTTGGCGGGCGGGCAGTCGGACAGGTCGGGCAGGTGCCCCTCGCGGGTGTGGACGACGGTCATTCCAGCCGCGCGGGTGGCGGCCAGCACCTCCTGGAGCGGCGGGATGACCCGCCGCAGCATGGACACGTCGTTGCCCAGGGTCTCCCCGAAACCCCCGGGCTCGACGAAGTCCCGTTGCATGTCGATGAGCAGCAGCGCTGTGTGTCGGGGATCGAACCCGTATGCGTACGGCTCGGCCTCGACGAGAAGCGGATCGGACACGTTGACTCCGTTCCTCGGATCCTCCTTTTGTCGATTGTCGACAGAATTGTGTCGGCGGCTTTCCCGTCCGGTTACGCTTCTGTTAGCGGCCCTACCAGAGCGTGATCGTGCCCGGTGAACGCCTCTCCCGCAGTCGAGCGTTCGGCCGATACGTGGCGGTCCCCGCGGCCCCGCGGCCCCGCGGCCCTGCGGCCCCGCGGTCGGCCGAGGACCGACGGGCGCGAGCTCGGCGGTCGGCCGGCACCCGCGCCCTGCCGCTTAGCCGATGTAGGTGCGCGCCCCGTGCCGGGAGAGGGCGTCGAGCGCGGTGACGGGATCGCCTGAGGCGATGGCCTCGAAGAGCCGCCTGTGCCGCTCCACCCCCTCGGCCGGAGAGCGCTGCTCGGCCTCCCTGCGCAGGTTCGCGGCCATGTAGAGCTGCAGCTTCAGGATGACGGGCTCGTACGCCATCAGCAGCTGGCGGTGGCCCGCGAGCGCGACCAGCGCGAGGTGGAAGCGCCGGTGTGCCTCGTTCTCACTGAGCGGGTCGTCCAGGCGTACCGCCGACGCCATGCCCTCAAGGGCCTCGGCGAGCGCGGTCATGTCGTGCGTGCCGGAGAGAGGCAGCGCGGTCTCGACCGCGTAGCGTTCGAGCACGTCGCGCAGTCCGAACAGCTCGTCCACGTCGTTGCCGGTCAGCTCGGTGACGCGGGCTCCCCGCCGGGGCAGGTGCTCCACCAGCCCCTGCTGCCCGAGCGACCGCAGTGCCTCGCGCAGCGGCGCCCGACTGATGCCGAACCGCTGGGTGAGCTGCTCCTCGATCAGCCGCTCGCCCGGTGCGAGGGCGCCGGAGAGGATCTCGTGACGGAGCCGTCGCATCGAAAGCTCGACCAGGCTGGGGTGTTTCAGCTCCCCATCGGGTTCCACCCGTCCAACTCCTCTCGACGTGTGGAACAAACTCTCTCAGAGAACGGCCGGAATCCCACGCGCGGGATGGCGGCGTGGCCGGGTATTCCGGTCGCGGGCCGGTCGGGAGCGGGCGCTCCAGCCGTCCTCACAGCTCGGGTGGAGTCTGCTCGCCCGCCCAGTCCAGGAGCCGCGCCGCGGTCTGGAAACGCCGGTCGCCGTTGGACTCGCCGAGGATGACGCCGATGAGCCGGTGGCCTTCGCGGTCGGCGGCGAAGGACAGGCAGTATCCGGCGGCGCTGGTGTAGCCGGTCTTCAGACCCATCACCCCGGGTGTCTTGCCGAGCAGCTTGTTGGAGTTGGTCCAGGTGTGCGCCCGATGCACCTTGGACTTCGCCACGAGGTGGCGCCTGGTGGACGCGATGATCCGCAGCACCGGGTCGCGCAGTGCGAGGTCGGCCAGCTTCGCCTGGTCCAGGGCGGTGGAGTGACCGGGCCCCGGCTTCGGCAGGCCGTCGGGGGTGGCGTAACGGGTGTCGACGAGCCCCATGGAGCGGGCCGTGGCGTTCATCTTCGCCACGAACCTCGTGGTGCCGGGCCCGTAGACGCGGGCCAGGGCGTGGGAGGCGTCCGCCCCCGAGGGGAGCATGACCGCGTAAAGCAGGTCCCTCACGGTGAGTCGCTCCCCGGCGCGCAGGGAGGCGTGGGTCGCGCCGTTCGCCGCCGCGTGCCGTACGTCCTCCGCCTGGACCGTGACGGTGTCGGTCAGCCGCGCCTCCCTGAGGACGACGTACGCCGTCATGATCTTGGTCAGGCTCGCCACCGGCATCCGCTTGCCCGCCTGCTTGCTCAGGTGGATCGTTCCGGTGCTCGCGTCGTACAGGTACGCGGCCCGTCCCGGCGCTGAGGGCGCTGAGGGCGCTGAGGCGCGCCGCTCCCCTGCGGGCGCGAAAGCGGGTGCGGCGGCGAAGGCGGAGGTGGGTGCGGCGGTGAGGGCGGGCGTGCGAAGCGTGGCCAACGGGGCGGACGCCGTGGATCCGGTGGCCAGGACGCGTGCCGAAGCCCCGCCGGGCGGCGCGGAGGTCGAGATCCCCCAGGCCGGGGCGGACACCGAAGACGTGGTGCCCAGGATGAGCGCGGTGACCAGCGCGGCGCGGGCCGTGCGGCCTGTTCCCCCGTGATGCATGCGAGCCATGCTGGCAGAGGCCACCGTCGATATACGGAAGTTGTCGGTTTGGCTATTGAAAAGTTGACATCTGTGGCGGGTGTTTCTCCAGCTCGCGGCGGGAGGCCCGGCGACGGCGCCAACGCACGAACCCGGCGACGAGCGCGACCGCCACCAGCGCGGCCAGGCCCGCGAGGAGCGGCGAGCGAGCGGCCAGCTCCAGCCACCCCCAGATCACCGAGTACAGACCGAAGGAGGTCACCGGCACCCAGGTCAGGCAGCCCAGCGCGCTCGCCACGACGTACCAGGGGTAGGAGATCCGCAGCACCCCGGCCACCCAGGGCAGCGTGTGGCGCAGGCCGGGCACCCAGAAGCAGCCGTAGACGGCGAGTGCGCCCCACTTCCTGACGACGTTCTCGACCCGGGTGATGTTCTCCTGGCCGATCTTGGCGCCCAGGCGCGAGGCGTAGAGCCTGGAGCCCAGGGCGTGGCCGATCCAGTAGTAGGCCTGGAACGCGCCGAACAGGGCGACGCCACCGATGATCACCCAGAGCCACAGGGGCATGCCCAGGAAGGACGCGGAGGTCGGGTCGGGGATGCCCGCCACAACAGGTCGCATTCCGAACATCACCGCCGCGGTCGTTCCAGCTGCCTTTACTTGATATTAGGGCAGGCTTACCTGAGCCGGCATGGCGGAGCCCTACTTGGGCGCACCCGCCGGCCTGTGGGTGCACCGGCTGCAAGCGGACGTCAACTCCAAGGCAAGAACCGTGGCGTACACCTTGGGGTAACGAAAGAGGTGTCTGTCATGAGTCCGCGTAGCAGTGTGGCACCGGTGGTGGCGAGTGGAGTCGCGAGCGCACTCAAGCTGCTCGTCGCCACCCTCGCCTTCGCTGGAGCCTACCTGGGGGTGGAGGCCGCGTACGGCACTCCGGCCCAGGTGACGGCCGGTGCGCCGGCGCAGGCGCAGGCGCCGGTGCGGACGGTGGAGCTGTCGTCGCGATCGATGCCCGCCACGGAGCGGGTCCCGGCCACCGTCGAGCGGGTCTCCGCCACGATCATGACGCCCGGTACGGTCACCGTCGGCGCGATCGACGCGCTCGGCCCCTGCGACAGGCCCTACCAGGCCCAGAGCCTCGTCGAGAACGACGACCCCCGGGCCACCGTCTCCTACGGCTGGCGCCTGGAGCGCTGGAGCCCGGGCGTCCGCCGCTGGCAGGCATACCTGGGCACCGGGTCCGGCTTCACCGGCGAGAGCCAGGTCGTCGAGTGGCAGCCCAGGGTCGTGAACAACCCCGGCTGGTACCGCGTCGTGCTGTCGGTCTCCGGCGAGGCCCCGCTGCGCAGCGAGAGGTTTCTCGTCAGCTGCTGATCCGTCCCGGGCCTCCCGTAGGGGAGCCGGTCTCGGAGAGGGAGCGGATCTCGGTGAAGGTTCCCGCCCTCGTGAGGCGTCAGCTGCCGAGTGAGCGCCGTGCCGCCTCCACCCACCGGCCCACGCCGACCCGTTCGGCCACCGCGAGGGCGTTCTCGTAGTGCGGCTTCACCGCGTCGGCGAAGCCCAGCCGCAGCGCCAGGTCACCCAGCGTCAGGGAGACCGGCCAGAGCGCGACCACCCCGGTTCCCGCGCCGGCGATCCGGTCGGCGAACGGCTTCAGCGTGTCGTACGCCTCGATCATCCGCTCCCGGTCGTCCAGCAGCATGCCCGCCAGGGCTCGCCAGATCATCGCCAGCTCGTAGAGGAAGTCGGGGCGCACGGGCGTCTTCACCGCGATGACCGCCCTGGCGTCGCGGTGGTGGCCCGCGGAGGCGAGAGCCACCGCGTAGGCGTCGAGGGTCCACTTGGCTCCGCGCTGGTGCGCCTCGGCGAGCGGCTCGACCATCTCGGCGGCCTGCCCGTTCACCAGGCGCAGGCAGAACGTGGTGATCAGCGGCAGGTCCTGGCGGCCCTCCAGCATCCCGGCCTTCGCGGTCAGCCGGGCGGCGTCGCGGTAGGCGCGCTCCGCCCCGGCGAAGTCACCGGCGATCATCAGGCGCTGCCCGGCGTACCAGGCGACCACGGAGGCGGGCGCGGACAGGCCGTACTGCCTGGCGAGCTTCTCGGCGGCGGCCACGTGCGCGTCGGCCTCGGCGAACGCGCCCGAGGCGGCGGCGCACTCCATCAGCACCAGGTGGGCGAGGGCCTGCACCGAGATCTGCCCGGTCGTCTTGCCGACCTCCAGCAGCTCCCTGCCGATGACCTCGCGCTCGCCCACGGGGGTGATGCCGTACGACTGGCGCAGCCGCCCGCTCAGCGCGGTCGCGAGCAGGGCGGGGTCACCGGAGCGACGGGCCAGCTCCTCGGCCTCCAGCGAGGCCTGCTCGCCCCGGGGGGTCGCCGAACCCTCCAGCTCCAGGGCGAGGGTGGCGAGCAGGCTCGCCCGCAGCGACTGCTCGCCGGCGGGCAGCTCGACGAGCGCCTGCTCGGCGACGTCGACGATCTCCCAGGCCGTACGGGTGAAGTCGCGGGCCATGCCCTTGTGCGGCACCGCGAGCGAGGCGGCCACCCGGGCGGTGAGCTCCAGGTTGCCCAGGGGCAGCGCCGCGTCCATCGCCTCGCGCCGCCGCCTGCGGGCCGCGGCCATGTCGCCGCAGAGCGCGAGGGCCTTGATCAGCCGCAGGGTGAGCAGCAGCCGCTCCCTGGTGCTGTCGGGAGTGTGGGCGACACCCGACCTGTCGAAGGCGGCGATGGCCTGCTCCCACAGGGTGGCCGCCTCGCGGTGGGCGAAGCGCCGCTCGGCCTGCTCGGCGGCGAGGCCCGCGTAGTGGACCGTCTTGCCGGCGGTCTCGCTGGTGCCCGCGGAGTGGTAGTGGTGGGCGAGCGCGGCCACATCGCCGGGGTTCCTGCGCTCGATCACCGAGGCGACCGCGGCGTGCAGCCGGGAGCGGCGCAGTCGGGAGGCGTCGGAGTACAGGGTGTCGCGGACCAGGTCGTGGTCGAAGCGGAGCATGCCGGGACCGGGCTCGGTGACCAGACCGGCGAGCAGCGCCGCCTCCACCGCGTCGACCACGGCGTCCTCGTCGCCCGAGACGTCGACGAGCACGTCCACGTCGACGTCGCGGCCGATCACCGCGGCCTGTAGCAGGATCTGCTGGGCGATCGCGGGCAGCCGGGAGACGCGCCTGCGCAGCACGTCGCGGACGCCGGAGGGCACACCGGAGATCACCTCGGCGGCCGTCGCGCGGTCGCTCACCGCCTCGGCGTCGAGCAGGCGCACCGTCTCGCGGACGAAGAAGGGGTTGCCGCCGGTGCGCTCGACGATGCTGCTGACCGCGTCCTCGTCGACCTCGCGCACGCAGGTCGCCCTGACCAGCTCGGCCACCGCCTTGGTGTCGAGTCCGGTGAGGCCGACCCGCACCGGACCGAGCCTGGCCAGCGCGGCCAGCACGTCGGCCTGCTGGTCGCTGAGCTCGCTGTCACGGCAGGTCACCACGAGCAGCACCCGGCTGGTGGCGAGCAGGCTCGGCAGCGCGCGGAGCAGCGCCAGCGTCTGGTCGTCGGCCCAGTGCAGGTCCTCCAGGGTGAGCAGGATCGGCGTCTCCTTGGCGACGGCGGCGAGATAGCCGCCCACCGCCCGGTGCAGCCGGAACCCGCCGGAAGCCTGGTCGTCGTCGGGCTCGGGGGCCGCGTCGTCGAGGAGCGGCGCCAGCAGCGAGGCGTACTCGCCGGGCCCGGCCGCGTTCACCAGGGTGCGCAGGATCTCCACCCAGGCCCAGCCGGGAGGCGTGGCGCTGCTGTCGGGGCAGGCGCCGGAGGAGATACCCCACCCGTCGTCGGAGAGCCGCCTTATGAGCTGGCGAACCAGGGTGGTCTTGCCCGCGCCCGCGTCGCCGCTGATCACCGCGACGGTGAAGCGGCCGGCTCTCGCCGCGGCGGTGGTGAGCCTGCCCAGCTCGGCGTCGCGGCCGACGAACGGCTCGGGCTCCAGCGGGGGAAGCTCCACCTGGGCCACCGTCGGCCTGGGCGGCCAGGTCTCCGCGGCCACCTGCTGGCGCTGCCTGGACGGCGCCGAGGGGGCGAGCTGCAGGCCGGGGTCCTGGGACAGGATGTCGGACTCCAGCTTGCGCAGCGCCGGGCCGGGGTCGATGCCCAGCTCGTCGGAGAGGATCGTGCGCGCTCGGCGCAGCGCCGCCAGCGCGTCACCCTGTCGTCCGCAGCGGTACAGGCCCAGGGCGAGCAGCCGCCAGCCCTCCTCGCGGAGCGGGTGCTCGGTGGTGAGCGTCTCCAGGTCGGGTACGGACTCCGCGGGCAGGCCCATCCGCAGGCCGCTGTCGGCGTGCCGCTCGCGGGCCACCAGGCGCAGCTCGGCGAGCCGGTTGACCTCGGCCTCGGCCCACGGCTGGTCGGCGAAGTCGGCGTAGGGAGTGCCTCGCCACAGGCCCAGGGCCTTCTCCAGGCGAGCCCGCGCGGCGGCGGGGTCGTCGCCCTCCAGGTGCTCTCCCGCGGTGCGGACCAGCGTCTCGAAACGCAGCGCGTCGACCTGGTCGGGAGCGGCGCGCAGCGCGTACCCCGAGGCCACGGTCACCAGCAGCCGGTTCGGCCCTCCGCGTGGACGTCCCGGCTCCAGCACCCTGCGCAGCCGGGAGATGTAAACCTGGAGCCCCGACTGGGCGCCCTTGGCCGCGTCGTCGTCCCACAGGTCGTACAGCAGGGAGTCGACGGGAACGACCTGCCCGCGCGCGACGAGCAGGCGCGCCAGGACCGCACGTTGACGGAGCCCGCCCAGGTCGAGCTCGTCTTCACCTGAATGCGCCTCGACCGGGCCGAGAACTCGGAACGCCACCATGTCAGCCGCCACGCTATGTGGGCCTTCCAATCGCATACAAGGTATTTCCCAATCTAGCGGCTGATCGACTCCTTTTCGGCGGCCGTCGCGGCGTTCTCACGCCTGCGCAGGAAGGTCCAGGCTCCCAGCGCCAGCCCGCCGAAGGGGATTTCGACAGTGTAGGTCCAGAACCCGAAAAGCAGGGCGGCGGCGGTGGCGGAGTCGAGGGGGGCGCCGAAGAAGACCAGCGCGCCGATGGTTCCGGCCTCCATTATCCCGGTACCGCTGGGGGTCACCAAGGCCGTGGTCAGGACCCTGGACAGGGCGAAGGCGGCGATCGACTGCGCCAGTCCGGGATAGGCGCCGGTCGCCTGCAGGCAGACGACGAGAATCAGCCACTGGAAACCCAGAAAGAAGATCATTCCCAGCGTGAGCCCGGCCCAGCGGTCCCTCACGATCTCGGAGGTGTCGGCCCGCAGCTTGGACAGCGCCTCGGAGGCGGAGTGCTCGCCGGGGCGGATCCGGCGGGGGAGCAGACGGGTGAGGGCGTCGAGGCCGCGACCCAGGACGTTCGCGGCGCGGTCCCAGTACAGGGCGACGGTCACCACGGCGACCAGGCCCAGGATGGAGAGCGCACCCACCCAGCCCGCCCTCGTCACCGTGGGGCTGAGCGACTGCCCGCTGAACAGCAGGGCGACGATGCCCGCCGCGGGCAGCAGGAAGCGGAACAGGGTGTTCCAGATGCCGGTGGTCAGCGTGGAGACCACGACCGCCCGCGCGGGAAACCCCCAGCCTCTGGTCATCGCGAACGTCATCGCCACCCCGGCCGCGCCGCCGAAGGGGAGCAGGTTGCTCACCGCGCTGCCGCCCGCGTTCAGCGTGAGGGCCTGCAGGTGGGTCAGTCCGGGAAGGGAGGCGGTGAGCACGAACGTGTAGGCGAGGAGGCTGAGCAACCAGACGACGGTCATCAGCGCGACCTCCCGCGGACCCAGCGCGGCGAACTGCGCGCCGATCTGCGCCCAGGAGACGTGCTTGCCCGTCAGGGCCGCCACGACCTGGGGCATGAAGAACACGAGCGTGGCGGCGAGTGCCAGCGACACGACCGACAGCCCGGCCTGGAACAACCTGCTCTTCATGCGACACGACCGCTCTTCGTTCGATATCCCCGACCAAGTCTGCCGCTACCGAACTCATCCTTTGGGAGGAACTTCGAAGGGGTGCCTCAGCCGGGAGCCCAGTGGGGCGTCCCTGCGGACATACCACTCGGTGCCGAAGACGAGGCGGTAAAGAGGCTGGGGGATCTTGAGCATCACCCCGAGGGTGCGGGTGTCGGCGCCGGTGGCCTGGGAGGCGTGGGCGGCCATGCTCGCCCGCTTCTGGCGGGCGAAGCGCCGCACGGAGACCCGGTGGGTGATCACCTCGCCGGGGGAGTAGGCCCGCTCGAAGGCCCGGATGTCGAGCTGCGGATAGAACCTCCTCGCGAGCCGCAGCCCCCGCATCAGGGGGTCGCGGTTGACGGTCGCCTCCAGCACGATCGGGGTCTTCGCGATCTCGGCCGCCCTGCCGCCGACCCGGTGCACCTGGACGTGGTCGGGGTGACCGTAGCCGCCCGCGGGGTCGTAGGTCGTCAGCAGGTCGGCCTTCTCCTCGGTGAGGATGGCGGCGAGCCGCCGGGCGGCCTCCTCGGCGTCGGCGTCGATGAAGGCGTCGTCCGGCCGGTCGTCGGCGATCCCGCCGCCGGGGGCGAGCCCGGAGTCGCCGTAGCCGAGGTTCACCACCCGGGCGCAGCCGAGTGCCGCGGCCGATTTGTACAGCTCGGCCATGCGGGCGGCGCCCAGCGCCTCACCGGGTTCGAGGTCGGCCTGGCCTCGCTCACCCGAGGTCGCCACCACGAGGACCACCCGGTGGCCCTCGGCGGCGAGCATCGCCATGGTGCCCGCGGTCAGCAGGGCCTCGTCGTCGGGATGGGCATGAAAGAACACTGCTGTCTTGACGCTGCTGATCAGGCTCACTCCGTTCGCGCGACGCGGATGCGCCCTCAGGGGCACGCAGGCATGATCTCACGCGGGTCTACGCTGGCACGGTGAGGATCCTCCACATCAGTGACTGTTACCTGCCGCGCCTCGGCGGGATCGAGGTGCAGGTCGCCGATCTGATCCGGACGCAGCGGGAGGCGGGCCACGACGTCGAGGTGGCGACCGCCACCCCGGGGGAGAGCCTTCCCGGGGTGCACAGGATCGTCGCGAGACTCCCCTTCGACCTGCCGGTCCACCCGTTCGGCACGGGACATCTGCTCCGCCTGATCAGAGCGCGGCGGCCCGATGTGGTGCACGTGCACACGGGGGCGGTCTCGCCGTTCGCCTGGATGGGCGTGCGGGCGGCGACCCGTGCGGGCCTGCCCGTGGTCGTCACCGTGCACAGCATGTGGGACCCGGTCACGCGGGCGCTCTACCGGGGGCTGCGGCTGCTGTTCGGATGGCACCGCTGGGGGTTGGTGGGCACCGCGGTGAGCGAGGCCGCGGCCCTGCCGATCCGCGCGGTGGCCGGGCCCGGCGTGCCGGTGCACGTGGTCTCCAACGGCCTGGACGTCTCCGGCTGGCGCTCGGCGCACCTTCCCCCGGCCCCCCCGGCCCCCCCGGCTTCCTCTGCCCCTCCGGCTTTCCATGCCTCCCCCGCCGACGACGTACGAGCCGCGGCCCCCGCGGGACACGTGCCGTCCGAGCCGGACATTGATCACGTACCGTCCGATCAGGAAGGCGGCCCGGTACAGCCGGTGCACGTCGTCGCGGTGGGGCGGCTCGCGCCCCGCAAGCAGCCGGTCCGGTTGCTGCGGCTCCTGCGGGAGGCCCGCGCCCAGGTGCCCGCCGAGACGCCGATGCGGGCGACCGTCGTCGGGGACGGTCCGGCCCGGTCGCAGATGGAGCGCTACCTGAGGGTGAACGGCATGACCGGCTGGGTCTCGCTCCCCGGCCGCTACAGCCGCGACCAGATCCGCGAGCTGCTCGCCTCGACGGACGTGTTCGTCGCCCCCGCGCCCCGTGAGTCCTTCGGGCTGGCGGCACTGGAGGCGAGAGCCGCGGGGGTGCCCGTGGTGGCGCGTGCGCAGAGCGGGGTGGCCGACTTCGTACGGCCGGGCAAGGAGGGACTTCTCGGGCGGACCTTCGACGACCTGGTCTCGTCGGTGGCGAGACTGGTCCGCGACCGCGAGTTGCGCGAGTCGATCGCGGCGAACAACCGGGAGACCGAGCCCGTCCGCAGTTCCTGGCCCGCGGTGCTCGAAGGCTTCGAACGCTGCTACCGGAATGCGGGCCAGTGCTCCGGCCTTCAGGCCGGAGGCGAAGGTCCGCGCGGGAGTGCCCGCTAGGGTGCGAGCGTGCCCTGACCTGAGCGGTTTCGCCGTCAGGTCAGGGGCGATGCGGTAATGTGTTCGAGTCGCCGCCGGACGGGCGGAGACGCTAAACGCCCGTGGAGACCCGGTAAGACCACCGCTCGCGGTGGCTCAGGTCGACGAAGCAGGAAGTCTCAGAGGTGCCGCGTGAACGCGCGGCGCGGGTTGAATCCCCGGCCTTCAGGCAGGGAGCGCGTCAAGAGCAGGCTCGCGTCGGCCGGACCTGAGAGCCGGGTCCCGCATGAGAGGGCCGGCGGACGGGAGACCGGGGCGAGGGCCGGTGTCCGGCGGGACGCCGTCGTGAGGCCGGGCGGCGGCCGGGTGGAAACGCGTGAGGCCCCTGCCGTGCGGTGGCAGGGGCCTTGCTGAAGATCGTCGGTACGGCCGCCGCGCCGCACTGCCCCCCGCAGGCGGAGCGGCGGCCGTACCCGGAGTGCCTCCTGTCGCCAGGAGGCACGGGTCCCTGGATCGTCCAGGAGGTCTAGGCGCAGGCCTCGGCGAGCTTGGTGCTCGCCTCCTGGGCCTTCGTCGCCAGCGACGTCGCGGCCGTCGCGGCCGCGGCCGGGTCGTTCGGGTCGATCTTGACCGACTCGAACGAGGTGGCGAGGTCGGTGAGGGCGGTGGCCACCTCACCGTCGGCGGTGGCCGCCAGCGCCTTGAGGTCGGCGGCGAGCTTGGCGGTGGCGTCGTTGAACTTGGTGAGATCGCCGGCGCTCGCCGTGGCGGCGGTGGTGAAGTCCGAGAAGGGCTTCGACCACGCGGCCTCCGTGCAGACCGCGCTGTTGGAGGACGACCCGCCGCAGGCGGCGGTCATCGATATGAGAGCGACTCCCGCTGCGGCGACGGCGAGGCGGCGGGAGGAGAGGGCGCGGAACATTTCTGCCTTTCATTACATTTCGTGACAGTTGGCACTGTAGGCAGGGTTCCTTGCGGATCACTTTCATGACACTTACAGGAGTGACTCCTGTGACCTGACGTGATTTTGCCCCCGTCGAGGGTAAGTGCGGGGCATGGCTGAGGCGATCGTCGATCCCGGTTCCGGTCAGCACTCGCTCAAGCGGGTCATCGGGCGCAGGGTTCTTCTTCTGTTCGTGGTGGGCGACATCCTCGGCGCCGGGATATACGCCCTGGTGGGGAAGGTCGCCGGCCATGTCGGCGGGGCGTTGTGGGTGCCCTTTCTCGTGGCCTTCGTGCTGGCGGCGCTGACGGCGACCGCCTACGCCGAACTTGTCGGCAAATATCCCCGGGCAGCCGGTGCCGCGCTTTATGCGAACAAAGCGTTCAACATTCCCTTTGTCACGTTCATTGTGGCGTTCGCGGTATTGATGAGCGGCATCACCTCCGCGAGCGCCGCCGCGCGGGCCTTCGGCGGCGACTACCTCGGGGAGTTCGTCACGCTGCCGGTCGTCGTCGGCGCGTTCATCTTCCTCGGCCTGATCACGCTGGTGAACTTCGCCGGAATCTCCGAGTCCATCAAGGTCAACGTGGTGCTCACGGTCATCGAGGCGTTCGGCCTGCTGGTGATCATCGCGATCGGGATCTTCGCCCTGCTGTCCGGCGACGGCGAACCGGCGCGGGCACTGGAGTTCCATCCGGCCAACGGCGCCTTCCTCGGGATCCTGGGCGGCACGGCCCTCGCCTTCTACGCGCTGCTCGGCTTCGAAGACTCGGTCAACCTCGCGGAGGAGGCCAAGGAGCCGCAGCGGAACTTTCCCCGCGCGCTCTTCGGCGGCCTGATCATCGCGGCGGTCATCTACCTGGGGGTCGCGTTCACGGCGACCATGCTGGTCGACACCAAAACGCTGATGGACTCGTCCGGTCCGCTGCTGGAGGTCGTCAAGGTCGCCGGGCTGGCGTTCCCGCCCAAGTTGTTCGCCCTCATCGCGCTGCTCGCGGTGGGCAACACCGCGCTGATCAACATGCTCATGGCCTCGCGCTTGGTCTACGGCATGGCGCGTGAGGGAATCGTGCCCAAGATCTTCGGGACGGTCCATTCGACGAGGTCCACCCCGTGGGTGGCGATCGTCTTCACCGTGGGTGTCGCGGCGGTGCTCGTCGCCACCGGTGACATGGGCGACCTGGCCGACACCACGGTGCTGCTGTTGCTGTGCGTCTTCGCGATCGTCAACGTGGCCGTGCTGGTCCTCCGTAAGGACCGTGTCGACCACGATCACTTCCGGGCGCCGAGCTGGATGCCCGCTCTGGGAGCGGTGGTCTGTCTCGTCCTGACGTTGCCGGTAACCGGCAGGGATGCGGACGTCTATCTCCGCGCGGGGGCCCTGCTCGTGATCGGTGTGGTCCTCTGGTTCGTCAACCGGTTGTTCCTGTCAGAAGGGCAGGGCCCGTCCTGAGGGGGTGCGGAGGTCCAGGGCGATGGGTTTCCGTGGCGGCCGGGGCTTTTGGAGGATAAGAACCTTTTTCATGTGATACTCCCTCTTTGTTGGAGTTTGAGAGAGACTACGTCAACTGACCGACTTTTTCACGGATTTTTTACCAAGCGCATGTTGATCCGTACCGGCAGGACGGGGTGCGAACGTGCCGGACGGCGTGGTCGTGCGGATGCGAGGGCCGGCAGGGGGAGGTCTGACGTTCGGTGTCCCGGCTGCGGCGTCGAGGGCTCTGTCGTGGCGTTTGGGAGGAATAGTCCGCCATGTCCGCAGACTAGGAGGCCCGTGTTTCCGGCAGGGACACCGTTTGTTCCAAGTTCGCGACCTCGGCGGCGACCTCAGGAGCGATGACGGTCCGGTGTCGGCGGCGGTGTCGGCGCTGTCGGCGGACTCAGGAATCCCGGAGGTCTCAGCGGCGGAGCACGAAGGCCTTCTCGTCGTCGCCCACGCCGACCGAGCCCACCGCCCACAGCGTGCCGCTGCCCGGCACCCGGGTCAGGACGGCGCCGCCCACGTCGTCGGTCTCCTCGTACTGCTGGGTGGCTGCATAGGTGCGAAACAGCGGACCGTACTCGCGCGACCAGGCGGTGCCGTCGAAGTGGAGGATGAGCGCCTGTCCGGCGTGGTCGGCGTCGACGCCGCTGATCCACACGTCGGAGCCGGAGGCGGTGACCCCGTACAGGCCTCCCCGGGAGACCGGCACCTCGACCCGCGTCCAGCGGGTCCCGTCCCAGCGCATGACGAGCGGTTGCGCCCCTTCGGCACCTCGCGTCTCCGACCCGGTCTCCTGGCCGGTCGAGACCCGTCCGACCGCCCACACCTCCGACGGCGAGACCTGCCAGACCGCGCTGAGACGACCGCCTTGGACCGGCGGCGTCTCCAGGCTCTCCCATGATCCGGCGGTGCCGCGCCAGACCAGCGGGGTGTGGGTCTCGCTCGTCCCCACCGCCCAGATGTGCCCCTGCCCGGAGGTGATCGCCTCGAAGGTGCCCCCGGTGGTCAGCACGTTGCGGAAACCGCCGTCCGCCCACTCGAGGACGACCGCGCCCGAGGGGCCGTTCGCGGCGAACCACGTGCCGCCGCCTGTCGCGACGTCGGCCAGTCGGTAGTCCTCGGCCACCCCGAAGGGCCGGTGCGGGCTCCACGCCCGCCCGTTCCAGTGTGCGGCGAACGCGCTCGGGCCGTTGCCCACCACCCACACGTCGTCGGGCCCGGCCGCGCCGACCCCCTCCAGGTGTTGGACGTCGGCCTCGTCGCCCAGGGAGATCTCCCTCCAGCGGCTCCCGTTCCAGCGAAGGACGGCGGGCGTGCCCTCCCGGTCCTCCGCGCTGTCCTGGTATCCGACGGCCCAGGCGTCACGGGGCCCGGTCGCCACCACGTCGAGCAACGCCGTCGCGCCCGACAGGTTCGCGCCCCCCACGGCCGTCCACTCGGCGGACGCGGCGACCGCCCCGGTCGCCGCCGGGGTCGCCTGACTCGCCGACGGGGCCCCTGGCGCCGGGTTCGGAGAACCCGGGGAAGGGGAGGCGGGGGCCGGCGAGGTGGTACCGCCCGGTGCGGCGGTGGGTTCGGGCGTCGCGGGGGCCCCGCCGCACGCTGCGATCAGGAGCGTACCGACGACCATGACCGCCATCGGGCGCGCTTTCACCATGCCCCCATTGTTCCGCATGCCTTCGCGATCCGGCCGTGCTCCGCGTGATTAGAACCGCCTGGCCGGGGCACCGGGGACGTAGGTGGGAGAGGATGTCGATGTCGAAGGCTGAAGAGGGCGGCAGACTCCGTGTTCGAGCCGACAAACACCGTAATTTCATCGCCCTGCACGCGGTGGGAGCACTGGACTACGGGTCCTCACCACTGCTGAAGGAACAGGCCGACGTCGCGCTGGGAGCGACGGATCACCCGCGCCTGGTGATCGATCTCACCGAGGTCACCTTCTGTGACTCCACCGGGTACGGCGTGCTCATGTACGCCCTCAACCGCGTTCGCCGGCTGGCGGGCTCGCTCGTCCTCGTCGGCCCGTCCGCCGTGATGAGGCAGCGGCTGAGGCGTCTCGGGGTGGCCGACCTGTTCGACGCCCGTCGTACGGTTGAAGAGGCGGTGGAAGCGTTTGCCGAGGTGACATGAGTGGCCATGTTTCTCCGCACTAGGGCGATCCACGCCGTATGAGACAGTTATGGTTGCTTGGGCAAAGGGTCGGTTCAGAAGGTTGGTCATGTTCGTGGGAGATGAGCCGGATTCGGTTTTCACCGCCACATCCGGGCTGCACGGTACGACACTTGTCGTACGGGCGAGCGGAGAGCTTGATCATTACCATACGTCTGTGCTCCGCGAGGAGATGGGAAGAGCGTGGGGCTCCCTTCCCTCACCGAAGCTCATCCTCGACCTGTCCGCCCTGACCTTCTGCGACTCCTCCGGGATCGGCGAGCTGCTCCAGGTGCGTCACCAGGGCCTGAGCAGAGGGGTGAGGGTCATCCTCACCGGTGTTCAGGGCAACCTGGCCCGGCGTCTCAACCTCGCCGGCCTGATCCAGGTGTTCGAGGTGCTCCCCTCCGTGGCCGACGCGCTCGAGGTGGCCTGAGCCCTCGCGAACGGCCCGGGGACAACGAGAAGACCGGCGCGGAGGAGCGCCGGAAGATCGGCCCGATCCCCGGCGGGTCAGACGGCGGCTTGGGTGGCGTGCTCCCGCCGCAGCCGGACACCGTCGACGCGTCCCTCGCGCTCGCGGAGGATGGTGCGAAGCACCCGCAGGCCGTCGCGGACGGCGTGCAGGTTGCTGGTGCCGTGGATGCGGCTGCGCTCGTGGCTGGGAACCTCGCGAATGACGAGGCCGGCCTGGGCGGCGCGGATGTTCATGAGGGTCTCGATCTCGAAGCCGTCGCAGTCGAGGTCGAGCGCGTCGAGGTGGCGGGCCCAGAAGGCGTTGTAGCCGTAGCACAGGTCGGTGTAGCGGGTGCCGTACAGCAGGTTGGTCACCTTGGTCAGCATCGTGTTGCCGAGCGAGCGGATCGGGCTGATGTCGTCCGAGCCTCCGCCGGGGGCACAGCGAGACCCTTTGGCGAAGTCGGCTCCCTCGACCAGCGCGGTCACGAAGGAGTGGATCTCCCGGCCGTCGGTGGACCCGTCGGCGTCGATCATGACGATGATGTCACCGGTCGCGGCGGCGAAACCCTCGGTGAGAGCGTTGCCCTTGCCCTTGCCCGTCTGGCGGACGACGCGCAGCCCGGGCCGCAGGGTCTTGGCGACGGCAACGGTGTCATCGGTGGAGTTGCCGTCGACCAGGATCACCTCGTCGATCCAGGACGGCAGGGTCGCGAAGACGTGCGGGAGGTTCTCCGCCTCGTTCATGGCGGGGACGACCACGCTGACACTGAAAGGAAAAGGGGCGCTGTTCATGGCTACAGGGTTGAACGCACCACCTGCAGAACACTTGAAAGCCTCTTGCAAGCCCTCACGTGACAGAGGATCGTGCCTTGTGACCTCCCCTTGGGGGTGGCGGGAGGGTCTCTTTGCCGACCGTTCCAAGGGGAGGCACGACCCGATGTGGATCGTGAGGGCTGTCAGAAGGGGAGCGTGCGACCCGAAGGGCTGCGCAGGTCGAGTGGCACCGGCTCACGGGGTGGACGCGGACGTTGTACGAGCAGGATCCTTTTCACGGTGCCGCTCCATTCTGGGCTTGATCACCGGGTGTTACCCATGCCAGGCCCAAGAATCACCTATCTTCGTATCACGTGAAGAACGCTGGCCACACGTTCCGCGGCCGTCGCGACGTCCTCCGCATGGCCGATGCGCCCCGCCCAGGACAGCCAGAACCACCACTCGCCGTCCTCCTCGTGGGCGGCGAGCACGTCCTCGGTCCTGGCCGGGGCCATGGGGTTGATCACATGAAGTCGTGGATAAAGCCCTGCGGCCGACCTCAGACGCACCTGAAAGGCGTGCGCCTCCAACTGGGTTGCCAACCGACGCAGGTGGTCGATGCCCTCGCCGCGCTCTGTCATCATCCGGCTCACTCCTGGCGGACACTGGTGACTTGCCTCTCTGCAGAGTGCGGTTTTGCGGCACTTGAGGCAATCGGTCCCTCCGCAACCCCCGCTGGGAACAGTGGAATAGACCGGAAAGTCGTGGATGTTCCGTGGGGAAACCGCGAATAAACGGAATGCCGCGCACGGCTGCGTTTACGCTGAGGTGCGCGCTTGTTAATGTTGTGTAAACAGCAAGCGGGAGGGGCGCCGTGGCCCGAGGTGAGCATTCGCCGGCATGTGCGCGACGCTGGCGCGAGCAGGCGGCGTCCAGGCAGTGGACCCACTGGCAGACCGCGCAGGCCATTCACGGCTGCTGCGGGGTGAGCCTGCTCAAGGCACACCGACTGGCCAGGGGCTGGTCGGCCAGGCAGTCCGTTCAGGAGCTGGAGGAGCTCTGTGAGCGCCAGGACCTGGGCGAGGCGCGGGCCAGCATCGACCTGCTCAACGCCTGGGAGAACAACCGGGCACGGCCGCGCCCGCAGACCATCGATCTACTGGCTCGACTTTACCGTGCGAACGCCGTCAGGCTAGGCCTGGCCGGAGATTACTGCGAGGACGGCGGGGGCGCCAAGGTCGTGGTCGTCTCCGGCGGCGAGGGCCGCGCGCCGTACCAGACGGAGGAGCGGGAACGGTCCGAAGACGACATCGAGCGGCGCGCACTGTTCCACCAGGCGCTGCTCGGCTCGCGGTCGGTGATGACCGGCCGGCTGCTCGCCGAGGTCGAGCGGACCCGCCAGGACCTGGACCGTACGCTCGCCGTCTCCACCGTCTCCGAGGAGCAGCTCGACCGGCTCGACGAGCAGGTGCTGCGCTACCGGCGCGAATACATCAGCAGCGCGCCGGTGCCGATGCTCTACCGGCTGATGCTGGAGCTGTCGGACGTGCGGATGCTCTCGCTGGCCCGCCAGCCCGCGATGGCCCAGCGCCGCCTGCTCAACGCCACCGTGATGCTGGCGCTGCTCTCGGCCGACGCGCTGATGAAGCTCGGCGACACCCGCCAGGCCCACGCCTGGTACGGCACCGCGCGCAACGCCTCCGACGACATGGGCGACGTGCGGCTGCGCGCCCTCGTCCGGGCACAGCAGGCGATGCTCCCCTACTACTACGGCGACCTCGCCGAGACCGTGCGGCTCGCCCGCGAGGCCAGGATGCTCGCCGGCAGTGCCCCCAGTTCCCCGGCGGCGCTCGGCGCGGCGGCGGAGGCGCGGGCGCTGGCACGAATGGGCGAGCACAAGGCCGCGAGGGTCGCGCTGGCCGAGGCGGAGCGCATCTTCGCCAAGATGCCTCCCGAGGGCCACGACCACCTGGCCTTCCGCTTCTCCGAGCGGCGGCTGCAGTTCTACAGGATCGGCACCCTGATCGAGCTCGGCGAGGACGTCGTCTGGAACCCGGGGCCCGCGGGACCTTCGGTGCCGTACGCGATCGACCCGGTCCTCCTCCTGCTCGACCAGGCCGCGCACCTGGTCCGCGACGGCAAGGTCGAGGACGCCTGCCACCTGGCCGAGAAGGCACTCCTCCAGGTTCCGCTGGAGCACCGCACCTCCATCGTGCTCAACCGCGCGAAGGCGCTGCTGTCGGAGGTGCCGCAGACCAGAAACAGGGCGGCGGCGGTGCGACGTCTGAACGACCTGGTCACCGGCGCGGCGCCGGTCAGCTGATGAACTCGCTCGCCGAGGAGGCGTTCACCGTCTTGCGGGAGGTCTGCGAGAACCTCGGCATCGACCACAGGGACGCGGAGCTGCTGAGGGTGCGCAGCAACGCCGTCTTCAAGCTGCGCAGTGAGATCGTGGTCAGGATCGCCACCGCTCCCAACGCGCTGACCCGGCTGCCGCTCGTCCTCGCGGTGGCCCGCTGGCTCGCCGAGCAGGGGTTCCCCGCGGTGCGCCCGGCCGACGAGATCTCCGAGCAGCCCGTGGTGCACGAGGGCAGGGTCGTCACCTTCTGGCACTACGTCCCGGCGAGCGGTCGTCCCACCACCACGGAGCTGGGCGAGATCCTGCGCAGCCTGCACCTGCTGCCGGTGCCGCCGGTGGCGTTGCGGCGTTTCGTCGACCCGCTGTGCGAGGTACGTCGCGCCGTGGACCGCTCCGAAGAGCTCACCCCCTGCCAGCGGGCGTGGCTGCGCGATCGCATCGCGGAGCTGACGGAGCGCTGGTCGGATCTCGGCATGGACGACTCGCCGGTGCTGCTGCACGGCGACGCGTGGATCGACAACCTGTTGCGCTGCACGGACGGACACGTGGTGCTCTGCGACTGGGACGGCGTCGCGGTCGGGCCTCGCGAGTGGGACCTGGTCCACACCTACCACGGCCAGCGGCGCTTCGGCCTGACCGCCGCCGACGTGGACGCCTTCGCCGACGCGTACGGCAGCGACCTGCGTTCCTGGCCGGGATACTCCACCCTCATGGAGGTGAGGGACATCTACGCGGTGGGCATCCACATCCGCAACGCCGCCGCCGACCCCTTCTCCCGGCGTGAGCTTCCCCGAAGACTGAATTCCCTCACCCGAGGTGAGCAACATGCCCGGTGGTACATGGCCGAACCCGTTAGTGTCTCCCAGTAAAAATCTTCAAACGGGGGCACAAGATGCCAAAGGTCACACTGCGCAACACCTTCCACGTACAGAACACCGCGGCGGCGGTCCGTGCCCACCTGAGCCAGCCGCAGAGCTACGTGGGCCTCTCGCCGATGGTGGTCGCGGTCAAGGACGTCGAGCAGGGAGAGTCGGAGACCCGCTACACCTCGGTGGAACGGTTCAGGTTCTTCGGCCTCGTCAAATACGACAACATGATCAAGGTGACGCTGCGGAGCACGCCGCGGACCGTCGAGGGTGAGGTCGACAGCCCCGGCGGGGTGCGCCTGGACTACCGGTTCACCCTCAGCGAGAAGGGCGGGGGCACCGAGGTCGAGGACATCCTCGTGGTGCACGCCTGGGCGAGGCCGATGCTGGGCTACGCCGCGAAGAAGGCCCGCGAGGTGCAGCTCGCCCGCGCCGGGATCCTCGCCGCCCGCCTCGCCTCCTAGGCTCCCCTTCACGATCGCCGCCGTGGGGGCGGCGGGTGAGGATCTAGGGTGGGAGGTGTGAGGGCGCCCACGGTCACCGGGAAGGTCATGGCCATCCTCGGCGCGTTCCTGCCGGGAGACGTGCGGCTGACACTCACCGAGATCTGCCGTCGCGCCGAGCTGCCTCCCGCCACCGGACACCGGCTGGTCAAGGAGCTGGCGGAGGGCGGGTTCGTGGAGCGGCTCCCCGACGGCTCCTACCGGATCGGGATGCTCCTGTGGCAGATCGGCGCCCAGGCCGCGGAGCCGAGGGAGCTGCGCGAGCTCGCCCTGCCGTACATGGAGGACCTCTACGCCGCCACCCGCGAGAACGTGCAGCTCGCGGTGCTCCGCGACGACCGGGCGCTGTACGTCGAGCGACTGCGCGGACCCACCTCCGTGCCGGTCGTCTCGCGCGTGGCGGGGGAGTTGCCGCTGCACGCGACCGGGGTCGGAAAGGTCCTGCTCGCCTTCGCGGACCCGGAGACGGTGGAGCGGGTGCTCGCCGGAGGGCTCACCTCGCACGCGCCGAACACGGTGGTGGACCCGGCGCGGCTCCGCGGTGAGCTGGAGGAGGTCCGCAGGACCGGGATCGCCTGCACGCAGGAGGAGATGTCGGTCGGCACCTGCTCGGTCGCGGTGCCGGTACGGGGCGCGGGTGGCCGGGTGGTGGCGGCGTTGTCGCTGGTGGCCTGGCGGCACACCGCCGATCCGCGACGGCTGGCACCGGCCGTGCTGACCGCGGCCGCCGCGCTCTCCCGCGACCTCGTCGCCGCTTTCCGCTGAGCGGAAGAAGGCGGTATGCGCGAGCGGACGGTACGGGATGCTCGACGCATGCGAACTCAGGTCGGGATCGTCGGCGCGGGACCCGCCGGGCTGCTCCTCTCCCATCTGCTGCACCTGCGGGGCATCGACTCGGTGGTTTTGGAGGCGCGGAGCAGGGAGTACGTGGAACAGCGCGTGCGGGCCGGGGTGCTGGAGCAGGGCACGGTGGACGTGCTCAACGAGGCGGGGGTCGGCGACCGGATGCGCGCCGAAGGGCTGCCGCACCACGGCATCGAGCTGCGCTACGGCGGAGCCGGGCATCGCATCGCGTTCGAGAGGCTGGTCCCCGGCAGGGCCATCACCGTCTACGGGCAGCAGGAGGTCGTCAAGGACCTCATCGCCCGGCGGCTCGCCGACGGCGGGAAAATCCTCTTCGACGTCCCCGACGTCGCGCTGCACTCGCTGGAGAAGGACCCCTACCTCACCTTCAGGGGCGAGCGCCTCGACTGCGACGTCATCGCCGGGTGCGACGGTTTCCACGGCGTCTCGCGGACGTCGATCCCCGAGGGCGTCCTGTCGGTCTTCCAGCGTGACTATCCGTTCGCCTGGCTCGGCATCCTCGCGCGGGTCCCGCCGTCGTCCGAGGAGCTGATCTACTCCCGTAACGACCGAGGTTTCGCGCTGCACAGCATGCGCTCCGAGGAGATCAGCCGCTTCTACCTCCAGGTGCCGCCGGACGCCTCGCTCGACGACTGGCCGGACGAGCGGATCTGGGCCGAACTGCGGGCACGCCTGGAGACGGTACCCGGGTTCACGCTGGCCGAGGGGCCGATCATCTCCAGGGACCTGTCGGCGATGCGCTCGTTCGTCGCCGAGCCGATGCGCCACGGCAACCTCTACCTCGCCGGGGACGCCGCCCACATCGTGCCGCCCACCGGGGCGAAGGGACTCAACCTGGCCGTCGCCGACGTCCGGCTGCTGACCAGGGCACTGGAGGAGTTCTACACCAAGGGCTCCACCGGGCTGCTGGACACCTACTCCGCCGACTGTCTCAGGCGCGTCTGGCGCGCCCAGCACTTCTCCTGGTGGATGACGACACTGCTGCACACCTTCGACGCCGACGACCCCTACGGGCGGCGCCTGCAGACCTCCCACCTCGACTACGTCACCTCCTCGGAGGCCGCCGCGACCACGCTCGCGGAGAACTACGTCGGCCTGCCCTTCGACTCCTGAGCCCTCGCCCCCTCACGGACCCGCGTCACCTCACCACAGGCTGCCTGCTCCGCCTCCCTGTCGGTACGACCTGTCGCGGTCCGGAGGGGGAGCGGTCCCGGCTGTTCGACGTCCGCCTCCGGGGTGACGGCGGGAGGGCGTTTTCCGCCCGCCGGGCTCAGCGCTCGCCGGGGCGGACGAGGCCGTGCTCGTAGGCGTACCTGACCGCCTCGGCGCGGTCGCGCAGGGCGAGTTTGGCGAGCAGACGGTTGACGTGGGTGCCGACCGTGGACTCGGCGACGAAGAGGGTGGTGGCGATCTCCGAGTTGTTCAGGCCGCGGCCGATCAGGGTGAGGACCTCCCGCTCCCGCGGGGTGACGGCCGAAGGGAGGGGGGAGGTGCCCACATAGCCCGCCATGACCCGGGCGGTGATGGCGGGGTCCAGGGCGCCCAGGCCACGTGCCGCCGTGCGGATCGCGGTGAACAGCTGCTCGGGCGGCGAGGTCTTGAGCAGGAAGCCGCTCACCCCCACGCGCAGGGCCCCGTCGAGGTTCTCGTCGGTGTCGTACGTCGTCAGGATGAGGACCTTGGGCGGGTCCTGGTCGGCCAGGAGTTCGCGGGCCGCGGCGATGCCGGACAGGCGGGGCATCGAGATGTCGAGCAGTACCAGGTCGGGGCCGAGGCGTCTGACCGTCTCCACGGCCTCGCGCCCGTCGGCGGCCTCGCCGATCACCCGGATGTCCGGCTGGGTGCCGAGGATGAGCCGGAGCCCGCGGCGGATCATGGCCTGATCGTCGGCCAGTACGACGGTGATGGTCATTCGGCACTCCTTCACGGTCTCCCGTTCAACCGGCGGGTTTTTCCCCGGTGGCCCGCACCGCCAGTGGGAACGAGGCGCTGACGCCGTAACCGCCGCCCCTCAGAGGCCCGGTGGCGAGCCGCCCGTGGAAGAGCGCGACCCGCTCCCGCATGCCGATCAGGCCGTGCCCGGCGCCCTGGAGTCCGATGTGGCCGTCTTCGGGGCCGTCGTCGACTACCTCCAGGCTGAGCGTACGCGGCAGGTGGGAGACGGTGACCGCGACGCGTGCGGGGCCCGCGTGCTTGAGCGTGTTGGTCAGCGCCTCCTGGATGATGCGGTAGGCCGACAGCTCCAGCCCCGCCGGGAGCGGCCGGGCCTCGCCCCGCACGGTCAGCTTCACCTCCAGCCCGGCGGCGCGTACCTGTTCCATCAGGTCCTCCAGCCGGGCCAGGCTGGGCTGCGGGGCGAGCCCGTCCTCGCCGGAGTCGGTGCGCAGCAGGCCGAGCATGCGGCGCAGCTCTTCGACCGCCTCGCGGCCGGCCTCCTCGACCAGGGCGAGCGTCTCGCGTTCGACCAGCTGGTCGGGGCGGAGCATCAGCCTGGCCGCGCCGGCCTGCATGACCATCACACTCACGCTGTGGGCGACCACGTCGTGCAGTTCGCGGGCGATCCGGGTGCGCTCCTCGGCCACGGCCTCGCGGGCGAGCAACTCGCCGTGCTCTCGCGCCTGGACCGCGACCTGCCGGTGCCGCCACACGGCGAAGCCCGTTCCGCCGGCGATGGAGGTCATCACCACGGCCACCGCCATGTCCCCGGGGCCGAAGGGGTGGTCGACGGTGAGCATCATCGACCCGACGAAGAGTCCGGTGACCACGAGCCCGAGCACGGTCCTGGGGTCTCGCGGGGGAATCTCGCTGACCAGGGTGAACAGCAGGACGAGCTGGGTGTAGAACTGCCAGGCCGCGGCGAGGTCGCCGAAGTACGCGAAGCTCGCCGCACTCGCCAGCGAGTAGACGGTCAGGACCGTGAACGGGGCATGGCGCCGTACGAGCACCAGGGCCGCCGCGACCATCACCGTGACCAGCCACAGCGAGGACTGTTCGTGGTCGAGAGCCGACGTGCGCGCGCTGAGCTCCTCGGTGAGCCCGAACGCGGCCATCACCGCCGCGATCAGCCAGTCGACGGCGGTGGGCGGTAAACGACGGCTCATGACGCGGGAGGAGGGAGGTGCGGCATGGCGTGAGGGTAAGGGGTGGGAAAGGAGGTTGACATCCCTCTTTGGGCTGATTGCGGGTCATGGCAGGCCTTGATGATGCTGAAAGGCGCGGTACGTAGTTTTCGAGCCATGTTCACACTCACCAATCCTGACGCGTTCCGTCGCGGGGTCGCGGGCGTCAGCCTCATCCTCGCCCCCCTCTGCCTGCTGCTGGGCATGATCGTCGATCCCCTGGAGTTCGGGGTCGAGGACACCCTCGGCTACGCGGAGAACCCCGGGGCGGCCGGGGTGAGCGCGACGCTCCTGCACTACGCCTGGGTGCTCTGGGTGCCCGGGGTGATCGGCATGGTTCACCTCGTCCGGCGCAGAGGGGTCGTCCTCGCACACCTGGCCGGAGTGGCCGCCGTGATCGGACTGATCAACTTCTCCTCGCTGATGATCTCCGACTTCTTCGACATCGTGCTCTACCAGCAGCTCCCCGAGGAGACGGCGACGAGGATCCTGCAGGACGCCGCACAGCCCGCGCTGATCTTCGCCTGGCAGATCCCGGGCATGGCCGGTTCCTTCTTCGGCCTGGTCCTGGTGGCCGTGGCGTACACTCGCGCGGGCCGGGCCGGGTGGTGGTTCCCGGCCGGCGTGTTCGCCGGGCTGGTGGTCTGGGTGATCGGCGCGCGGCTGTGGAACCCGCTGCTCGGCTACTCGGGCCCGCTTCTCCTGCTGGTCGTCTTCGGCGCGGTGGGCGTGGCGATGATCCGGATGAGCGACGAGGAGTGGAGCCCGTCCCGCGCACCGGTCGTCGCGTGACCGCTTCCCGGCGGGCGGCGCGCTCGCGGGGGCTCACCCCGAGGGGGACCCTGATGAGGGCCGCCCTACCATCGGAGGTTTTCCCGCAGGTCAGGCAGGCGGGGCGGGGGCCGTGCCGGGGAGGACGGCGCTACCTGGCCCCGACATCCCTACGGGATCGTTCAGGGATGTCGGAGGGCTCTCTCCGATATTCCGGAATCCTGGTCGTCGCCATCGTTGAGGCATGGGAAGTCAGGCGTTCACGGGGTCGGCGATGGTCTTCGGTGGTTACGCGGCGATCGGCGCCGGGGCCGCCGCGATGCTCGGGCTGCACGTGGTCACCGGCCTCGATCCGGTGCACACCGTGATCAGCGAGTACGCGTTCGAGGCGGACGGCTGGTTGCTGCCCCTGTCGCTCACGCTCTTCGCCGCCGCGGCGACGATCATCGGGGCGGTGCTGGCCCGGCGCGGGGAGGACCGCGCGGTGGCACTGCTGGTCGGAGTCTGGGGCCTGTGCATGCTGCTGATCGGAGCCTTCCCCACCGACGAGCCCGGCGTGCCGCTCTCGATGTCAGGTGGCATCCACAGGTACGCGGCGTTCGTGGCCTTCCTCACCATGCCGATCGCGGGGCTGCTCCTCGCCAGGCGGTACGCGACCAGCCCGTACGCCCGCGCGGTCCGGTTGCTCAGCCTGGCCGCGATGGGCGTGCTGGTCCTGGTGGTCCTCCCGTACGCGGTGCGGATGTTCGGCGTGGACCTGGCCAACGACGACATCCCCGCGGGGGTGACCCAGCGGCTGGTGGTGGGCTTCGAGGTGGCGGTGCTGGCCATGCTGGGGATGGTGGCCGGTGCCCGGCGCGGACGCGTCCGCCGTCCGCTCCCGGCGGCCGCCCGCGCCTGACCCGTTCCCGGTTTGTCGTACGGCTGCCCTACGCTCCCGGAAAGTCGATCGATCGAGAAGGTGGAGCATGGCCGCGCGGAGCACTTACCTGGAACTGTCCGAGGACGGCGGAAGCTCGCACAAGTTCTACGAGGTCGTGGTCGACGGGACCGAGGTGACGATCAGGTACGGCCGCATCGGCGAGTCCGGCCAGTCCAAGGCGTCGGCGTTCGCCAGTGAGGCGAAGGCGGAGGCGGCCGCCGCGAAGAAGATCAACGAGAAGGTCCGCAGGGGGTACGCCCCCGCGGTCCAGGGAGTGCGCCAGCGCCGCACGGTCACCCGGCGCAGCGTGGAGAGCAGTCGCTCCACGGCCACCCAGGCGCCGGTGCTGTGGCGCTTCGCCAGCGGCGCGGCGGCGTTCGGCATCTTCGTCGACTCCGAGCGCTGCTGGGTCGGCAACCAGCGCGGCGACGTCTACACCGTCACCCACGGCGGCACCGTCACCGGCCGCTTCAAGCTGCCGGACGGGGTCAAGTGCATCGTCGGCGACGACTTCTGGATCTACGCGGGCGCCGACGACGGCAAGGTCTACGACCTCGGCGGCAAGGTTCCCAGGGTCGCGTACGAGATCGCCGAGGACGTCGACATCTACTGGCTGGACATCCACGACGGCGTGCTCGGCGTCTCCGACCGGGCAGGGCGGATCACCACCATCGACCACGAGGACGAGTTCCAGTGGGCGCGCAAGGGCAGGGGCGACTCGGCCTGGATGGTCCGTTGCGACGACGAGGCCGTCTACCACGGCCACTCCACCGGCGTGGCCCGCTACGACGCCGCCGACGGAGCGCCGGTCTGGGAGACGCCCCTCACCGGCGCGGTGCTCTTCGGCTGGCAGGAGGCCGACTCGGTCTACGCGGGAACCTCGCGCTCCACCGTGCACCGCCTGCGCAAGTCCGACGGCGCCTCCCAGGCGGTCTACCGCTGCGACGCCACCGTCTTCTCCTGCGCCACCGCCCCCGGCGGCCGGTACGTCTTCGCCGGAGACAACCACTCCTCGATCTACTGCTTCGACCAGAGCGGCGAGCGCCTGTGGAAGCTGGCCACCGGCTGCGGTTCCGCCTTCTCCATGCAGTATCTCGACGACCGCCTCTACATCGTCACCACCGACGGCACCCTGGCCTGCATCGACGCGACCGAGGAGGCGATCAGGGCGGCCCAGGACGGCACCCTCCCCGAGGCCGTCGACGTCAAGGCGTCCGCCGGGCTGGCGGTGGTGGAGCCCACCGCCGTGCTGGAGACCGTGGTGTTCGACAGCGTCCCGGACACCGGCGACGGTGTGGTGCTCGAGTGCTTCCGCGAGGGCGAGCGACTCCGGGTGCGGGTCCTCAGCGAGGGCTACGACGCGCGGCGGAACGTGCAGTTCCCCAAGGGCGTCAGAGAGGCCGGGGCCCGCTACCTCGTGGAGGGCGTCCGATTCTCCGAGCGCGGGGGTTTCTACCGCGCGTACGGAGACATCAGGCGCCTGCTCTGAGCTGCCGGGCGGACGTTCGTCAAGCAGACGGGATCTTGTCATAGTGCCGCGAGGCGCCGGGCCGCCCTGGCGTCTCCGGAGTATCGAGGGAGCTTTTCTCACCCGGGAATGTCGGATACCGAGCACGCTTTCCGAGGCGTCTCAAGCGGATCGGGAGGACGGGGAGGACCCGTCACGGGCAGGCCGACGACAGCGGGACAAGCCCGGCGCGGGCCGGAACCGAGGGTGAGGGTTCCGGCCCGCGCCGGAGCGGGTCAGGACGGGACGTTCCACTTCTGGTTGGCGGTGCCGCCGCAGGTCCAGATCTGCAGGCGGGTGCCGTTCGCGCTGGACTGGCCGGTGGCGTCCAGGCACTTGTTGGCGGCCGGGTTCACGAGATCCCGGGCCCCGCTGTAGACCCACCGCTGTGCCGCGGTGCCGTTGCAGTCGTACAGCTGGATGGGGGTGCCGTCGGCGGTGGAGGCGGCGGTGACGTCCAGGCACTTGCCCAGGGCGCGCACGGTGCCGTCGGTGCCCATGGTCCACTGCTGTGCGCCGGTGCCGTTGCAGTCGTACAGCTGGATGGGGGTGCCGTTCGCGGTGTTGGCCGCGGCGACGTCGACGCACTTGCCGCCGATGCCGGTGATCTGCCCCGTACGGCCACCGCCGGTCGGCGGGGCGTAGACGCGGACGTAGTCGATGGTGAGCTGCTGGGGGAAGGTGGTCGAGGCGTCGGGCGAGCCCGGCCAGTTCCCGCCGACGGCGAGGTTGAGGATCATGAAGAACGGGTGGTCGTAGACCCAGGGGTTGCCCCGCGTGTCGGCGGGGGTCTTCCTGGAGTACTGGACGCCGTCGACGTACCAGGTCACCGCGCCGGGCTCCCAGTCGACGGTGAAGGTGTGGAAGGCGTCGGCGAAGGCCTGGCCGGCGGGGAGGTTGTAGCTGCCGCTCAGCGGGTTGCCCCCCGAGTAGCCGGGGCCGTGGAGGCTGCCGAGCACCTGCCCGGGGACGCTGCCGACGTTCTCCATGATGTCGATCTCACCGTTGGCGGGCCACTGGGCCCCTCCGGTGCCCAGCATCCAGAACGCGGGCCACATGCCCTTGCCCCTGGGGAGCTTCATCCGCGCCTCGAAGCGGCCGTAGGCGCGCGTGAAGGTCGCGGCGGTGGTCAGCTTGCCCGAGGTGTACTCGCACGAGCCGTACCAGCAGCCGTGTCCCGCGGGGTTGCCCTTGCGGGCGGTGATGACCAGGTTGCCCGCGCCGTCGTGGGCGATGTTCTCGTTGCCGGACGTGTAGTACTGCCGCTCGTTGTTGCCCCAGCCTCCGCCGCCGACGTCCCGGCGCCATTTGGCGTTGTCGGGGCCGGTGCCGGAGGCCGCGTTGAACTCGTCCGACCACACGAGGGGTCCGGGGGCCGGGGCGGCGAGGGCCTGCTGGGTGGCGCTCTGGACGGCGGTGGCCTGGGCCCCCGCCTGGGAGGGGACGAGCGTGGCGGAGCCGAGGGCGAGGAGTGTCGCGGCGAGGAGGCCGCCGATCCGCGCGAACCGCGTCCGCGAGGGGCGAGGGCCGGTAGGGGGTGCCGGGCTGGTGACGATCATCGGCTGTTCCTTTCGAACCGGTGTCCGCTGGAGGGGGGTCACGGTCTAGAAGCCGGCCGTGATGCGGGTGAACTCCCAGTTGGGCTGGGAGATGCCGCTGCACTCGGAGGAGGCGTTGCCGCCGGGGCAGGGACGGTCGCGGTTGACCGCCCAGTAGGCGAAGCGGGTCAGGCCCTTGGACCTGGCCCAGTCGCGGATCTGGGTCCAGGCCTGGGTGGTGGTGAGCTCACCCTGGTCCGACAGGCCGTTCATGCCGGAGATGCCCATACGGGCGTACGCCTGCGCGTCGGTCCAGCCGTTGGCGGCCTTGAGCGCGTTCTTCAGCCCCTCCGAGGAGCTGACGGTGGCGTTGTAGATGTTCGAGGCGCCGAAGTTGAACGGCATGATCGTGTAGTTGTCGATCGGCACGGCGAGCGCCTTGGCCTGGTTGATCAGGCGGACACCGGCCGAGGTGGGGCCGTTCACCCCGGTGCCGAAGGTGACGGCGATCTTGACGTTCGGGTTGTTCTGCTTGACGATCTTCAGGCCGTTGAGGATGCGGTCCTGGACGGTGTAGTTCTCGAACTCGTCGGTGTTCTCGATGTCGAAGTCGACGACCGCGGGGCCGACGGCGTTGATCACCTGCTGCACCGCTCCGGCGTAGGCGGCCGGGGTGGAGCAGTTCGGGCCGAGCTTGTTGCCCGACCATCCGCCGAAGGAGACCTGGACGCTGCCGCCCGCGGCCTTGATCTGGTTGATCGCGGCCTGGTCGGCGCCGCCGGTCAGCGGCCTTGAGCCGTCCCAGGCGGGGTTGCAGCCGCCGCTGGACAGGATGAACGCCATGGTGAAGGACTTCACGCCGGTGGTGCTCATGATCGTTGCCGGGCTCGGCGGGTTTCCCCAGCCCATGTAGAGGTAGGGGGCTCCGGCCATCTTGCCGGCCGGCGGGGGCGTGGTGCCGCCGTCGCTCGGGGCGTTCCACTTCTGGTTGGCGGTGCCGCCACAGGTCCAGATCTGCAGGCGGGTGCCGTTCGCGCTGGACTGGCCGGTGGCGTCCAGGCACTTGTTGGCGGCCGGGTTCACCAGGTCGTTCGCGGCGCTGTAGGCCCACTGCTGTGCCGCGGTGCCGTTGCAGTCGTACAGCTGGATCTGCGCTCCGTCGGCGGTGGAGGCGGCGGTGACGTCCAGGCACTTGCCCAGGGCGCGCACGGTGCCGTCGCCGTTGCGGGTCCACTGCTGTGCCGCGGTGCCGTTGCAGTCATACAGCTGGATGGGGGTGCCGTTCGCGGTGTTGGCCGCGGCGACGTCGACGCACTTGCCGCCGATGCCGGTGATCTGCCCGGTGGCGGCGGCGGCCGGGGACGCGGTGGTCACGCCGGCGAGGGCGAGAACGACGACGGTGAACATCCCGCCGAGAGTGGCCGGGAGCGACATGCGACGGCGCCGGGGAGGCGGCTGTCCTGTGTCCATGCGCGGATTTCCTTCCGTCTTGGGAGGCGACGTGCGGGTGACGTCACGCCCGGGCGGGGACGTGACGTGCGCGTGACCTCACGACCCGTACGAGCGGGGGACATGCGGGCGGTGCCGGACGCGGAGAGCGTGCCTTTCGCGGGCGGCCGTACGGCGTCCCTGAAATGGGTCGCCATGCGGCGGCACGCGCCGCTCGGCGCGTCCTGGGCCCTGCCGCGACGGATACGGCAGGGAGAACGGGAGCCCTCACGGGCGGGAGGCGGTCGGTGTGCCCCCCGTTCGTGAAGGGGTGTTGTCAGGGTGGTGGAGCGGGGCGCGGCCACCGCGCCCGCCGCCACACGGCGTCAGGAAAGCGAGTCATGGAGGTCCCTTCGCGGCAGGCTCTCGCTTGCCCGGACCTTAGGACAGACTTCGTTCCTTGGTCAATACAAGCAGTAAAAAAAGCATCACAGCACCGGTCTCATGTTCGTGCGGACCGCTGTGAGCTCTCGGAAAAAATGGAAAGTTTGTTTACGGTAGAAGCCCTGAGAGGAACGTTCCAGAGCTCTACGTTGTCAGGATCCCCTGTCAGGAAATCTCGGGTGGGTGCCGGAGGGGGTGCGAGAGACCCGATGCGGCGACGCTCAGGACGGGGTGTGTACTCCTCCGGCCTCGTTCGCGGACACCCGGGGTCGCGCCCTGCGGGGCCGCCGTCCGCGAGCGGGGCCTGTGCCGGTGAGGGGCCGCCGGCTGTGAGCGGGGACCGGGGTCGGCGAGGGCCCGTCGTCTGTGAACGGGGTCGGCGTCCCCGGTCGTCGGTCTCGCGCCGGGGACGTCTCGCGCCGGGGACACGGCGTCGCGTGCCGGTCCCCGGCGATGTGTCCCGCGGGTGTGCGGGGCCTGCGGATATCTAGCGTTTGCCGCCTGAGCCGTCGAGCCCCGCGCGACGCAGGGCGTCGGCCATCGCGCCGCTCGGCGCGTTGCGCTGCCGGTCGCCGCGTCCCTGTCCGCCGCCCTGGCCGCCGCGTCCCTGGCCGCCACCGCGCCTGCCGCCGCCGTCACCCTGGCGCTGCCCGCCGCCACCCTGCTGGTCACGCTGGTCGCGCGGCCCACGGGGCCCCGAGGGCTTGACGTCGTCCTCCAGGCGGAGGGTGAGCGAGATGCGCTTGCGCGGGATGTCGACGTCGAGCACCTTCACCCGGACGATGTCGCCGGGCTTGACCACCTCGCGCGGGTCCTTGACGAAGGTGTGCGACAGCGCCGACACGTGGACCAGGCCGTCCTGGTGCACACCGACGTCGACGAACGCGCCGAAGGCGGCGACGTTGGTGACCACGCCCTCCAGCAGCATGCCGGGCTTGAGGTCGGAGATCTTCTCCACGCCCTCCTTGAAGGTCGCGGTCTTGAAGGCCGGACGCGGGTCGCGGCCCGGCTTCTCCAGTTCGGCGAGGATGTCGGTGACGGTCGGCAGGCCGAAGGTGTCGTCCACGAACTCCTGCGGGCGCAGGGCACGCAGCGCCGTACCGTTGCCGATCAGGGACGCGAGGTCGCCGCCGGTGCTCTTCAGGATGCGCCGCACCACCGGGTACGCCTCCGGGTGCACGCTGGAGGTGTCGAGCGGGTCGTCGCCGTCGCGGATGCGCAGGAAGCCCGCGCACTGCTCGAAGGCCTTCGGGCCGAGCCTCGGCACCTCCTTCAGCGCCTTGCGGGAGCGGAAGGGCCCGTTGGCGTCGCGGTGCTGGACGATGTTCTCCGCGAGCCCGGAGCCGATACCGGAGACCCGGGTGAGCAGCGGCGCGGAGGCGGTGTTGACGTCGACGCCGACCGCGTTCACACAGTCTTCCACCACGGCGTCGAGAGAGCGGGAGAGCTTGGTCTCGGCGAGGTCGTGCTGGTACTGGCCGACGCCGATCGACTTGGGATCGATCTTCACCAGCTCGGCGAGGGGGTCCTGGAGCCGCCTGGCGATCGAGACGGCGCCGCGCAGCGACACGTCCATGCCGGGCAGCTCCTGGGAGGCGAACGCGGAGGCGGAGTAGACCGAGGCCCCGGCCTCGGACACCACGATCTTGGTCAGGCCGGGGACCAGCTTGACCAGCTCGCCCGCGAGCTTGTCGGTCTCGCGCGAGGCGGTGCCGTTGCCGATCGAGACGAGCTCCACGCCGTGCTTCTTCGCCAGCGTGGCGAGGGTGGCCAGCGACTGGTCCCACTGGCGGCGCGGCTCGTGGGGGTAGACGGTGTCGGTGGCCAGCACCTTGCCGGTCGCGTCGACCACCGCGACCTTCACGCCGGTGCGCAGCCCGGGGTCCAGCCCCATGGTCGCGCGGCTCCCCGCGGGCGCGGCGAGCAGCAGGTCGCGCAGGTTCGCGGCGAACACGCGTACCGCCTCCTCCTCGGCGGCCTGCCACATGCGCGTCCGCAGGTCGATGCCGAGGTGGACGAGGATGCGGGTGCGCCAGGCCCAGCGGACCGTGTCGGCCAGCCACGCGTCGGCGGGCCTTCCCCGGTCGGAGATGCCGAAGCGGTGCGCGATGCGGCCCTCGTAGGTGCCGGTTGGCTCCTGCTCAGGCTCCAGGGTGAGGGTGAGAACCTCCTCCTTCTCGCCGCGGAACATCGCCAGGATCCGGTGCGAGGGCAGTTTGGTGAACGGCTCGGCGAAGTCGAAGTAGTCGGAGAACTTGGCGCCCTCCTCCTCCTTGCCCTCGCGGACCGCCGCGAGGAGGCGGCCCTTCGTCCACATCCGTTCGCGTAGCTCACCGACGAGGTCGGCGTCCTCGCCGAACCGCTCGACCAGGATCGCGCGGGCACCGTCCAGCGCGGCGGTGGCGTCGGCCACCCCCTCGCCGACGAACGCCTCGGCCGCGGCCCGCGGATCGACCGACGGGTCGGCGAGCAGGCCGTCGGCGAGCGGTTCGAGCCCCGCCTCCCTCGCGATCTGCGCCTTGGTCCGCCGCTTGGGCTTGTACGGGAGGTAGATGTCCTCCAGGCGGGCCTTGGAGTCGGCGAGGAGGATCTGCGCGCGCAAGGCGTCGTCGAGCTTGCCCTGGGCGTCGATCGACTCCAGGATCGCGGTGCGCCGCTCCTCCAGCTCCCGCAGGTAACGCAGCCTCTCCTCCAGCATGCGCAGCTGCGTGTCGTCGAGCATCTCGGTGGCTTCCTTGCGGTAGCGGGCGATGAACGGCACGGTGGCCCCGCCGTCGAGCAGGTCCACCGCCGCACTCACCTGTCGCTCGCGCACACCCAGCTCTTCGGCGATCCGCTGATGAATAGACGTGGTCACGATCTCTCTTCCTCTGTGATGGCAGTCCCAAGTTACCGCCTCACCCCCCTGCCGGCCCGGAGAGCCGGAGGGATGAATCACCCGAGATCGGGAGGAGAACCGTACGCTCGGCGGTCCCCCGCTGAACGCGCCGGTCGTCCGAGGCGATGAGGTCGGGAACTCCGCTGCCCTCGCGGGCGGACCGCCGCCAGAACGCCTGAAGGGTGTACCGGGAGGGGTGCTCAGGCGGGAATGTCCGGCTAATGAAAACCGTTATCGTCTGCGTCGGGTAATCCGCCCTTCGAGAGGAGCAGGCGTGGCCAAGAACGAGGTGCGCCCAGTGATCAGGCTGAGGTCCACGGCGGGCACCGGTTTCACCTACGTGACCCGCAAGAGCCGGCGTAACGACCCCGACCGGCTCACCCTCGTCAAGTACGACCCGATCGTCCGCCAGCACGTCCCGTTCCGAGAGGACAGATAGCCATGAAGAAGGGCATCCACCCCGACTACCGCCCGGTCGTCTTCCGCGATCCGAGCGCGGGTGTCGCCTTCCTGACCCGTTCGACCGTCACCAGCCGCAAGACCGTCGAGTGGGAGGACGGCGCCGTCCACCCGCTGGTCGACGTCGACGTCTCCTCGGCGAGTCACCCCTTCTACACCGGGCGCGGCCGGGTCGTCGACACGGCGGGGCGCGTCGAGCGCTTCCAGCGGCGCTACGGCAAGAGCTGACATCCAGCCCGATTCCGGCCCCGGCCTTGGCCGGGGCCGTGCCGTTTTCCGGTGGCCGTCTCGCACCCCCACCTCGCCGGGACGCGCGGCGCCGCTCATCGGGGCGCGAGCCACCGTGGGAGGCCGTGTGCAGGCCGCGGCCGGCCGTCGGCCCCGTCAGCCGCAGGTGATCTCGGTGAAGGCCGGGGGTGTGGTGGCGGACCCCACGAAGCCGATGTCGGTGGCGGTCGCCCCCGGTGCCAGCGACGGCTTCTCGGTGGGGGCGTGGAGCATCGCGACGGGGCCGCTCTGCATGTGGGTGCCGTTCCACGACTGGGTGAAGGTCGCCTCGCGCGGTTGCATCCACTGGATGTACCAGTCGCGTATCGGCTTGTCGGTGGTGTTGGTGATCGTCGCGGCGCCTCGGTAACCGCCGGGCCATGACTCCACCAGGGTGACCGTAGCCCGGCACCTCTTGGTGCCCGGGGCAGGGGTGTTCTGGCCCTTGTCCTCGTGGAGGGGCGTGGAGGACGATGCCGCCGAGGGGTTCCCGTCATCGGACGGGGACGCCGGGGGGTTCCCCTGGACGGACGGGGACACCGAGGCGACGTGCTGGGAGATCGGGTGCGCCGCGGTGTGTCCGCTCTCCTGTGTCCGGCCGGCGCAGGCCCCCGCGACCAGGGCCACCGCCGCTCCGAGCGAGACGAGACCCAGCAGTGGCGCGATCTTCGTGGTGAACGGCACGGGACTCCCTTCCGCCCTTTTCGCGAGGGCGCGGCGGCCGTGGGGAGGGGCGGTGATCCGGTGCGGTTGTGGCGGTCCCGCGGTCTGCCGGTCCGCTCATCCGTCGGTCTGTCGGAACGAATGGGGCGAGGGGGGAGACGGGTCGGTCCCCGCCGGTGGCACCGGCGGGGACCGCGTTACGTCAGGGGCTGGAGCAGGTGACGCTCGGAGAGCCGCTGGTGCCCGATCCGGTGAACCCGAAGGTGGTCGAGGCGCCGGGGGCTATCGTGCGGTTCCAGTCGACGTTCTTGGCCGTGACGGTGGATCCGGACGTGGTGTGCGTGGCACTCCAGAGGCTGTTGATGGTGCTGCCGCTGCCGAGTGTCCACTTCGCCGTCCAGCCGTTGATGGCGGCCGATCCCGAGTTGCTCACGGTCACCTCGCCCTGGAAACCGCCCGACCAGGAGCTGACGGTCTTGTAGGTGGCGGTGCACGCTCCGGTGCCGGGGGTCGGCGTCACGGTCGGCGTCGGGGTCGGGGTCGGCGTCACGGTCGGCGTCGGGGTCGGGGTCGGGTCCGGGTTGTTGCCCGAACGGCCGACTCCGGTCACCTGGCCGTTGCCGCCGTCGAAGACGACGTCGGAGCAGTTGTAGAACGTCTCAGCGCTGTCGGAGCGCTTCCACACCGAGTAGATGATGTGGCGGCCCGACTTGCCGGACGGGAGCCTGGCGTTCCAGTAGTAGTTGGCGTCGTTGGTCCCGGGGGAGCCGACGCTCTGCGGGTGGTCGGCCGTGTGGAAGGGTTCCGACTCCAGGTCATCCCAGGTCAGAGCCCGGTTGGGGTTCCAGCCGTCCTTGGTGATGTAGAGGTAGAACCAGCCGGGGTGGGCGGCCCACTTGTTGTACTTGAACTGGATGTTCGCGCCCGCGGTCAGGTGCGTCACCGGCCAGTTGGCACTCGGCAGGTCGTACCCGCTGTAGCCGGGGTTGCCGCCGCTGCACGCCTGGCCGTCGGGGATGAACCCGCGGGTTCGCCCGGCTCCGTCGGACCGCAGCAGGCTGAACCAGTTGTACAGCGAGTTCGCCCCGCTCTGGGCAACCGCCGCCGAACACGCCGAGTTGATCGGCACGATGTTCCCCTGCGGGGAGAGGCCGTCCTGCCAGCAGAAATACGTCCGGCTGCCGGGCACCATCATCGCGCCGTGCGCGGAGGCCGGTAGGGGAACGAGAACGACGGCGAGCAGCGCGGTCATGAAAGTGACCACACCGGCGACAGCCATACTTCGCCATTTACTCACAGAATTACCATCCCTTTCGAGGGGGTGACGAGGCATTGATCAATGGCGGTGAGGCGCTCACGCGAGACGGACTCTAGGTCGCAGGTTGCGGGGGTGTAAACGGAGTGCTTCTTTCACCATGAGGTAGCGGCTTGTTGTACCAGTTCAGGGGGTTACGGGGTGATTTCACCCGATGAAAGGTTCACGGTTGGGGTGCCCTGTGGTGAGTTTCCGCAGTAAGGGCCGCACCGGGTGGAGAACGAAGGACTTGCGGATCTTCGAGGTGTAGGAGAAAGCGGTGGGGGAAAACGAAAGACCGGCCGGAGGATTTCCGGCCGGTCTTCGGCGAAAGGCGGGTCCTGGGCGAGACGCCTTTCCCCGCGGGGCTACCGCGCTCTTTCCGCCGCGACCTTCTCCAGTGCGGGCCCCGTGAGGCGGTACCCGTCCCACTCGTCGAGCGGTTCCGCGCCGATCGCCCGGTAGAAGTCGATGGCCGGGGTGTTCCAGTCGAGCACCGACCATTCGAAGCGGCCGTAGCCGCGCTCCACGCAGATGCCCGCCAGTTCGGCGAGCAGCCTCCTGCCGTGTCCGCCGCCCCGGTGGGCCGGATGGACGAAGAGGTCTTCGAGATAGATCCCGTGGGTGCCGAGCCAGGTGGAGTAGGAGACGAACCAGATCGCGAACCCCGCGATCCTCTCCCCGTCGACGGCGATGTGGCAGAACACGCTGGGGGAGGGGCCGAAGAGCGTCTCGTGGAGCATGTCGGGGGTGTTCTCGACCTTGTCCAGCGCCTTCTCGTACTCCGCGAGTCCACGGATCATGTCGATGATCGCCGGGACGTCGTCCGGCGTTGCGGGGCGAATCATGCTCGAAGTCTAGGGCGGGGCCGCAGTCAGGGACGAGCTGGAAAAGGATTTTTGGTGATAAAAGGTGTCATATGGGGTCGCATAGCTGTACGGGTGACGCCTCCCGTAAGTTGTCTGCTGATCGAAGTGCGGGTCGTTGAGAGAGGCGGGTCACCATGTCGACAGAACCCCACGGGGAGCGGCTGGCGGAGCTCAGGGAGACGTTCGCGGCCATCGACACCGATGGCGACGGATTCATCACGGAGCGGGAGTTCGGTGAGCACTTTCCCGCCCTGCCCGCCGAGGCCATCGGATCGCTGAACCAGAACGGCGACTCCGACGGCGACGGCCGGCTCTCGTTCGAGGAGTTCGTCCGCCTGGTCTCCCGCGACTGACCGTTCCCCGCTCTCTGGGGGGCCACCGATTCCGGTGGCCCCCCAGAGAGCGGGTGCCACCTGGTGCGATCTTCTCTCGGCGTTCTCCCTCGTGACGTCGGGCGCCGCGGGTATGACCGCGATCACCGGAGGCGGCGGGGATCAGCGCGGGACCGGGACGTGACTGTCGGAGACCTCGCGCAGTGACTCCTCGACGGTGGAGTCGATGGGGAACGCCTCTCGCAGCCTGGTCAGATCGAGCAGGCGGCCGAGGAATCCGTGCACGCCGACGAGGCGCAGCCAGCCTTTCCGCTCGTAGGCGCGTCGCAGGCTCGTCAGCAGCACCCAGATGCCCGTGGAGTCGCAGAATTCCAGCCCTGTCGTGTCGACGACGAGGCAGACGTGACCGCGCCTCATGAACTCCGCGATTTTCTCCTCAAGCAGGGGTGCCGAGGACTTGTCCAGGTCGCCGACCAAGGTCACCACGGAGAAGTGCGGGTGCGCGTCCATGCTTATGGAAAGTCGAGTCATATCGCCCCGCTGTCTACGACGGTTGAAGACAGCGCCCTGTTGGGAGCCGTACGAAGGACGGGTGCCGTTACCCCCACCGTACGCCCGTCGCTCATGACAGTTCAACAAGTGATTGCGAACCGTCAGCGGTCAAGGAATCCGGAGGCAGACCGCCACGCCCCGGTTTCGTCCTCAGCGCGAGACATCACAGGACCAGGCCGTCGCGGTGAGACGGGGATCGGCGCCCTTCTCCCCCGGATGCTCACGCACGGTGACGAATGGCGGGCCGCCGTGGGCCGCCGTTTGTCCCATCCGCCCTCGGGCACGTGAGGAAAATGGGAACCACTGATCCGGCGGTGCTCACCGTCAACGCGGGATCGTCGAGCCTGCAACTCCACCTCGTCCGGGACGGTCAGGTCCTGCGCACCGAGCACAGCGAGCAGAGCCTCGACCCCGGTGCGGCCGAGCGGGCGATCACGGACTTCCTCGACGCCGCCCCCGGCACCGATCTCGCCGCTGTCGGCCACCGTCTCGTCCACGGAGGCGAGGCGGTGAGGAAGCCGACGGTCGTCGACGACGGCGTGCTGCGAGCGGTGGGGGAGTATGCCGATCTCGCCCCGCTGCACGTACCGCCCGCGCTCGCGCTCGTCGAGGCCGCCCGGCACAGGCTGCCCGATATCCCGCACGTGCTCTGCCCCGACACCGCCTTCCACGCCGAACTTCCCGACAGCGCCGCCACCTACGCGCTGCCCGCGGGGTGGAGAAGCCGCTACGGCCTGCGCCGCTACGGCTTTCACGGCCTGTCGTACGCCTGGGCGCTGGAAAGGGCCGCGGAGATGCTCGACCGGCCCGCGGGCACCCTCCAGGTCGTGCTGACCCACCTCGGCGGAGGCTCCTCGGTGTGCGCCGTCCGCGAGGGCCGCAGTGTGGACACCTCGATGGGATTCACCCCGCTGGAGGGGGTCCCGATGAGCAAGCGGTCGGGAAGCGTCGATCCCGGCATGCTGCTGTGGCTGCTGTCGGACTCCCGGCTCACGCTCGACGAACTGCGCGAAGGACTGGAACACCACTCGGGGCTGCTCGGCCTCTCGGATGGAAAGTCGGGAGACACCCGGGAACTTGTCGCCTCCGGGGATCCGGCCGCCGCGCTGGCCCTGGAGGTGTTCGCGCATCGGGTGAGCCGGGAGATCGCCGCCGCCGCGACGAGCCTGGACCGGCTCGACGCGCTCGTGTTCACCGGGGAGATCGGCTGGGACCAGCCGGAGGTCCGCGAGGCCGTCTGCGGAAGGCTCTCCCTGCTCGGTGTCGAGCCGCTCGCCCGCAGTGACCTCGACACCGACGGGACGGTCAGCGCGCCCGGCGCGTCCGTGCCCGTCCTGGTGGTCAGGCCAAGAGAGGAACTGCAACTCGCCAGGGAGACCCTCGGCGCGCTCGGCGGGCACCCGTGAGGGGCCCGGCCGCCGTTCGAGGATCTTCGTTTCGAGGAATCTCACAGGAGTTTCGAGGACTTTCACCGGAAAGGCAGGGGTGACGATCGTGATTCGTGATCTCGTCAGGGGCGTGGGAAGTGGCGTTCTCGCCACCGCGGCGATGAGCGCTGTGATGCTCGCCGGGGAGCGCGCGGGGCTCATGAGGGATCAGCCTCCCAAGAGGATCGTCCGCGGCCTCCTGCCGGGCCACAGGCACCGACCCAAGTCGAGGGAGAGAGCACTGGGCGCGATCGCCCACTTCGGCTTCGGCGCCACGGGCGGGGCCGCGTTCGCCCTGCTCTGCAGGGGACGCCGTGCCCCGGTGCCACTCGGGGTGGCGTACGGGCTGGCCATCTGGTTCGTCAGCTACCAGGGTTGGGTGCCGAAACTGGAGGTCCTGCCGCCGATCGACGAGGATCAGCCGGGACGTCAGGCGGTGATGGCCACGGGCCACGTGGTGTACGGCGCGATGCTCGCCCTCGCGATGAACGGTCCCCGGCGCGAGGCCTGACGGCCCGCACCCTCCGCGTCCCCGCCGGAATGGGCCGGGACGGGGAAGGCACGAGCCGCAACGATGATCGCGGAGCCGGTGGAACGGCCTGTCCGGGGGATCCCGCTCCTGCAAACGGTCACCGAGGTGCTAGGAGGAGGCCACCGAGGCCGTGACCGGCTGCCCGGCCGAGAGCGTCTGCCGCATCGGCTTGCCGACCGCGGTGCGCGCCGCGCTTGGGCTCTCAGGAGCCTCCTGGACGTCGGCGGGGTTGATCCGGCCGCCGTGCTCGTCGTGGTGGTCGGCGTCCGCGTCGTCGAACCACACGCCGCCCTCCGCGAGATAGCGGAACCGGATGGGCTGGTGGGCGGGAACCATCAGGCTCACCTGATAGGTGCCGTCGTCCCTGCGCCGCATGGGATGGGCGTAGGGGTCCCAGCCGTTGAAGTCACCGACCAGCGAGACCCCTCCGCGGGTCGGGCTCTCCACTATGGTGAAAGTCAGCTTGACCTGGCCGTTCTTGGTCGGCTTACCGCGCTTGATCACTGAAGTCCTCCTGACATCGCTGTCTCCGTGCGTAACGTGCCGTGATCTTGGTTGCGGAAAGACGTGAAGATCACGCCAACTACCGGATCGCGCCGATGTGGACGTGACGCGACCTGGAGGCCGACGCCCGGTCACGGCCGGGCCGTCGATCCATATGGATCGTTACCGCCCGTAGCGGTCGGACAACCCGGACAGACCGATATTTGATCGCCATCACGTCCGACCTTGACCCGACCGTGATGGTTGACCGGTCCCCGTCGGAGGCGGCGGGCGTCGGCCAGGATGGTGGGGTGGACATACGGCCTATCTCTCCTTCCTCGCTGGTGGAGGAACTCGCCGACCGGGTGGCCGCGGAGCCCCGCGACTCCTGGGTGCGCGTCGCGCTCGACGGGGCTCCCGCGACGCGGCCGGAGCAACTCGCCGACGCGCTGGCGGACCCGCTCCGGCTGCGCGGCAGGGAGGTGCTCCGCGTCTCCACCGCCGACTTCCTGCGCCCGGCCTCGCTGCGTTTCGAGTACGGCCGGACCGACCCGGACTCCTTCTACACCGACTGGTTCGACTACGGAGGGCTGGTCAGAGAGGTGTTGGGACCACTCGACCCGGGCCGGTCGGGAAAGGTGCTGCCCACGCTGTGGGACAGCGCCATCGACAGGGCCACCCGTGCGCCGTACGTCACGGTCCCCCCGGGCGGTGTGCTGCTGCTGGCCGGACCCCTGCTGCTGGGCCGGGGGCTGCCGTTCGAGCTGACCGTGCACCTGAGGTTGTCGCCGGGCGCGCTCGCCCGGCGCACCCCGGAGGAGCTGCACTGGACGCTGCCCGCCTACGCGCGCTACGAGGAGGAGGTCGCCCCGGCGGAGGTCGCCGACGTGGTCGTCCGCGTCGACGACCCGAGACATCCGGCCCTGGTCACATCGTGATGAGCGAAGGCGGGGCACGTCCCCCTGACGCACCCCGCCCTCGATCCTCCGGTGACGGTGCTACACGCCCGCGCGGGAGGGCGTCCTGCCCTCGGAGTACGACTCGCCGAGCGACTCCTGCCCCAAGGAGGGCCGCATCTCCTCGCGGGTCTCCTCCATGCGCAGCGCGATCCCCATCGCGAAGAAGGTCGGTGCCCACTCGCCGATGAAGATCCCCCAGTGGTCCGCCCGCTCGACCCCCGCTCTCTCCTGCGCGTTCGACGTGAACCACGCCGCGATCGACGCGCCGACCGAGGCGATCCCGGCGGCGTACATCATGTTGGACTTCACGCCCATCTTGTGAAGCATGTTGATCATTTCATCCCCCTGATGATGGTTCGTCCTTATGGTTACCCAGCGAGACGGCGGATAACCGAATGTGGCGAACCGCAGGTGGTGGCTGCTTCCGGCGGGTGGACCCCGTCCCCTACGTCCTCCCGCGCGGTTTCGAGGAGTTTCGCTCGTCGTCCTCGTCCAGGCGTTTGAGAAGGCCGTCGCGCCTGGCTTCGAGCTCGCCGACAAGGATTTCCTGCTCGTCGGCCTGATTGATCAACATTGCCCGTTCGACGGCGTCGGTGGGGCCGATCTCTCCCACCTGCCCACGCAGCTCCGCGACCTCGGCGCGCAGTCTCTCCAGGTCCCCTTCGACCTGCCGCAGTTCTTCCTGAAGACTCATTTGCTGTCCATACCCCTGCTTTCGGCCTTGACTCCACGGCCTTGACCCCACGCTCCGGGCCATAGCGGTCCGGTGACCGGGAGGCGCACCGCGCGGTGGTGGAACCTGATCGACTCGGCCGGTGTATCTCCCGCATGAGAAGAATTCTTTTCCTTCTGGCGCTCATCGCCCCCCTGCTGGCCCTGGGCGCCCCGGCACGGGCGGGAGGCTGGGCGATCACCGTGATGGACCCGGTCCCGGTGACGAGCCCGGACACGACGTACACCCTCGGCTTCTGGCTGCTCCAGCACGGCACCCATCCGTACGAGGGCGACGACCTGGGGGAGCTGGGGGAGGTCGCGCTGGAGTTCACCGACGGCAAGAGGACTCTCCGGTTCTCCGGTGTGGAGCTGAAGGAGCCCGCCCACTACGCCAGCGCGGTCTCCCTGCCCAAGGGCACGTGGGAGGTGACCGCGATCCAGGGCTGGTTCCCGTCCTACCGGATCGGCACTCTGGCCGTGCCAGGACGGTTGGAGGTCGCCCCGGTTCCCCCGGACCTCAGGCCGGCGATCACCGGCCAGCAGCCGCCGGAGGAGGATCACTGGGGGGCGATTCGCCCGCCGAGGATTCCCCTCGGTGACGGCACTCCCGGCTTCCTCCCCTACAGGTCCGCCACCCCCACGCCCGTCGCCACCCCGGCGGCGCCCGCCGGAGGCTCGCCGGGGGAGACGACCACCGTCGCGGTCGTGGAGCGGGGAACCTGGTGGCGGCCCGCGTACGTGATGACGGCGCTCGTAGGGGTCGCTGGGGTCGCTGGGATCACAGTCCTCGCCGCGCTCGTCCACCGGACGCGGCGGGGCCGGGCCACCGGCGTTTCGCCTCGGTGACCCGGCCGCCATCCACCGGATTGTGGCGGGGGCGGGTCACGGGCGTCCCAGGTCGGTGACCCGGCTTCCGCCCACCGGATACGGAGGGAGCGGGTCACCGCACCCGGTGCCGGTGACCCGCTCCCGTGTCCGGGGACCGCCGCCGTGTTCGGCCGGCATGGACCTGGCATGGACGAGGAGCCCGTGACACGCGAGGTGTCACGGGCTCCTTGTCGCTGTTCGTCTTTCCGTCAGTCGTCGTCCTGGTCGTCATCGTCATCGTCGTCGATGTCGTTGGCGTCATCGGCGGCGTCGGCGGCCCGTTCCGCGGCGGTCTCGGTCTCCTGCTCATGCTCCAGGATCGCGCCGGTGGTGGCATCGATGTCGAACTCGTGCTCGACGTCACCCTCAAGGAACTCGATCTCCCACTTGGTGGGAGCGTCGTCGCCGTCGAACTCGGTCTTGACGAGCTTGGCGCCGGGAACCTTGTCCTGGGCGATCTTGATGGCCGCGTCCCGGCCGACCTTGGCCTCCGCCTCTCCGGGTGCGGGGGTCGCCGGAGCGGTGCCGGTCCCCGGCGTCTCGTTGACCGGCGCGGGAGTCGTCGCCGTACCGCTGGGGGCCGGAGTGGGCGTCGCGGTTCCGGCGAAGGCTACTGCGCTACCTCCGGAGACGACGGCGAGGAGTCCGGCGGCGGCGATGGTGAGTTTCGTCGTGTTTCGCATGTCCCAAAGCTTGCCTGGGTCGTCGTTAGCGGCACGCTGCGGCAACCCTAAAGGCAGGTTAAGGCCGTCGAGCGGTTCCGGGCCCCGGATTCCGCCCCCCGTCGGCCTTTCCCGATGAACCGGCCATGCCGGTCCTGCGTACCTGCCGGTGAAAGCGACCTCGAAATCGATGGCGCGAGCCGGGACCCGCGCCCTGGTCCGGCTCGGGTCCGGGGACGATCCGCCGTCGTGCCCTCACGTCGTCGACGACGCGGATCTCCACGCCGGAAGGACTGGGATGGACGACATCACGGCCTGGCGAGAAGTCCCGGCCGGGACTTCTCGCCTCCGTTCGGAGGCTTCGTGCCCCTCGTGGTGCGAGCGCGAGCATTCCACCACGTACGTCACCCACGCGGCCGACATCGCCGAGCTGCGCAATCCCGACGGGTCCACGGTGACCGTCACGCTCTCCCAGCACGTCCAGCCGGGGTACGTGGGGGAGCGGGTCGTGCGTGTCTACACCTGCCTCGGTGCGGAGACCGGCATCGCCGACCTGTCACCGGACTCCGCGGAGGCCGTCGGACGTTCGATCGTCGCCTTCTCGCCCGACGGGTCCATGCGCGCGTACGGACTCGCCCTGCAGCGGGCCGCCGCGCACCTGCTGCTTTGTGGGCTGGAGGTGTCCCGCGACGGGGAGGGCGCGACGGGGCCGGTCAAGGTGTCCGCCCCCACCGCCGTGTCGCCCTCGCAGGAGAAGCTGTTCAGGATCGCGTACCTGTCCGGGTACCTCAACGTGACGAGGGCGCCGGGGCCGTTGAGCGGGGGAGTGGTCGAGCGCCGTCTCAGCCAGGTGCTGTCACCGAGGGAGACGAGCGAGTTGTGCGACATCGTGCGCGGCATGCTGTCGCGCCGTACCGCCGCGAACCGGGGAACCCTCCGCGACGACGCGTACGAGGACTCGTGTGACCTCGCCTCGGGGCTGTAGGGCCGGGAGGCTTTACCGGCGATCCCGCAGGGTGAGAAATTCGCCGACATTCGCCGACAAAGGTAGATTTGTAGCTATCTGCACTCGCGGATGCAAGTGCAAACGCATGTGCGCGTCCGCAGAGCTGTGCGAAACACGCTGTATGTGTGAAACTGTGGCACCGTAGGAAGGCGCGACAGGGAGCCCGCATGGCCGGACAGACCGCGAAGGACAGCGGTGAGCAGGGTGGCGTTCTCGCGTACGCGGGTGGTGGTGGTCCCACGATCCTGCGGATTCTGCTGGGCGCCCAGCTGCGGAGGCTGCGCGTCGCCAAGGACATCACCCGCGAGCAGGCCGGTTACGCCATCCGTGCCTCCCACGCCAAGATCAGTCGGCTGGAGCTCGGGAGGGTCGGCTTCAAGGAACGCGATGTCGCGGACCTGCTGACGATGTACGGGGTGACCGACCCCGAGGACAGGGCCCCGCTGCTCACGCTGGCCCGCCAGGCCAACGCCCCCGGCTGGTGGCACAAGTACGGAGATCTACTGCCCAACTGGTTCGAGGTCTACGTCGGGCTCGAAGAGGCCGCCTCGATCGTCCGGACCTACGAGGTGCAGTTCGTCCCCGGCCTCCTGCAGAGTCCCGAATACGCGCGGGCCGTCATCATGCTCGTGCACGGCGCCGCCTCCACCGACGAGGTCGACCGCCGTGTCTCGCTGCGCATGGCCCGCCAGAAGCGCCTGACCAGACCGGACGCCCCGACGCTCTGGGCCGTGATGGACGAGGCCGTGCTGCGCCGGCCCATCGGCGGTCCCCACGTGCTGCGCGCCCAGCTCGACCACCTGCTCGACGTGGTCGAGCTGCCCAATGTCAGGCTGCAGATCATGCCGTTCGAGCGGGGCGGCCACGCCGCGGCCGGTGGTCCGTTCTCCATCCTGCGCTTCCCCGAGCGGGACCTGCCCGACGTGGTCTACATGGAGCAGCTCACGAGCGCCCTCTACGTGGACAAGCTCGAAGAGACCGACCACTACATGCAGGTCATGGACCGTCTGTGCATCCAGGCGTACTCCGTCTCCGAGAGCAAGCGGTTTCTGCGCGACCTCCGCGAGGAACTCTCGGTCTGATGCGGTTCGGCGTGGTTTCACGGGAACGATGAGGTCCGCTGAGCTGGGGAAACCACATCCGGTCATCAGACGAAACATCGGTTCATGATCTGAAGGCGTCGATCACTCGTCTACCATTCGAGAAAGAGATGGTGAAGGCGAGGACATGACTGAACACGAGCAGGCTCCGCCGGGAATCGACCCTACGGTCCCGAGTGTGGCTCGTATGTACGACTACTACCTGGGAGGCAAGGACAACTTCGCCTCCGACCGGGTCGCCGCCGAGAAGATCGTTGAACTCGTCCCCAACGTCAAGGACGTGGCGCGCTCCAACCGTGCCTTCCTCGGGCGTACCGTACGGCATCTCGCCGCCTCGGGAATCCGCCAGTTCATCGACATCGGCACGGGACTGCCGACCCAGGAGAACGTGCACCAGGTCGTCCTGCGCGAGGCGCCGGACTCCCGGGTCGTGTACGTCGACAACGACCCCATCGTGCTCGTCCACGCCCGCGCGCTCCTCGCCGACAACGCGCAGACGGTTGTGATCCCCGGTGACCTGCGGGAGCCGGGGGCGATCCTCGACCATCCGGACGTTCGCGAGCGCATCGACTTCGACCAGCCGGTCGCCGTCCTCATGGTGTCCATCCTGCACTTCGTCGCCGAGGACAAGGAGGTCGCCGACATCGCCGCCTCCTTCGGGAAGCGGCTGGTCTCCGGCAGCCACGTGGTGATCTCCCACGTCACCTCCGGCGACCTCACCGAGGAACAGGTCCGGCAGGGCCGCGGCGTCTACGGGACGACCACGGCGGGCGGCATCTTCCCCCGCACCCTCACCCAGATCCGCGGCCTGTTCGACGGTCTGGAGATGCTCGAACCCGGCCTGGTGCCCGTCTACGACTGGCGACCCGACACCGGCGACGTCGTCATCCCGCCGGGAGCCGGCGCCGTCACCGTGGGGGCCGTCGGGCGGGTCCCGTAGGAATCTCGTCTCCCGTCCGCGTTCCTCCCCGGAGCGCGGACGGGAATCTCGGCAGAGTGTGAGGTCCAGGGGCGCGGAACCTTGGCGGGGCCGTGGGATACCGGGAGCGGGCCGGGGGCAGGCGGGGGCAGACAGAGACGCGGAGTCCTTTTCCGGTCCCTCGGGTCTCTCGCAGGGCCTTCGACTCCGTTCGGGCGCCCTCGACGGGAGACACGATGAACCCGCCGGGGCCGGTGAGCGTATCTGAAGGATGTTGACACATTCGCGCCGGACCGGTGTCGCCAGGAACCTCCGGGTGGTCGCCACGGTGATCCTCACCCTGTCCTTCTCCCTCGCCTGCAGCGCGGACCAGCCCGCGAGCGCCCCCGCCGCGGCCGGAAACGCCGTCCCCGCCGCCCCCGCGGGCCCGCCTCCGACCGTCGAGCAGCTCGCGAAGAAGGTCGACTGCAAGCCCCGGATCCAGGTCGACGCGGTCGACATCCGGACGGGAGCCTGCAAGACCTCCGTCGGCCGGTTCTTCATCAGCACCTTCGTCACCCAGTCCGGCAAGGACCAGTGGATGGACCAGGCGCCGGAGTACAACCCCCACCTCGTCGGAGAACTGTGGACCGTACTCGGCGCCAGGCAGGTCCTGGACGAGTTGCGCGTGACGCTCGGAGGAGAACTCCACCTGACCGACCACCGGGTGACCTCGACCCCCACGCCGCCCACCGGGTGACATGTGCGCCCCGGCCCGCACCTGGTGAGCGCCCGGTGCGGGCCGGGCCGCCGCTTGCCGTATCGGTGCTAGATGTGCGAGCGGCGTTATTAATAGCAAGAGGCGACTTAATAGCGGTGCTAGCATCAGCGTGATGTCCACACAGGAGCGCCGCGAGCGCGAGCGGGCGCGGCGTCATCGGCTGATCGTGACGGTCGCCCGCGAGCTGGCCGAGGCCGAGGGGTGGGAGGCGGTCACGACGCGCCGTCTCGCCGAGCGTATCGAATACAGCCAGCCGGTCCTCTACAGCCACTTCGCGGGCAAGGACGCCATCGTGGCGGCCGTCGCGCTGGAGGGTTTCGCCGAGCTCACCGCGGAGCTGGGAAAGGCCCGCGTGAGGGCGGAGAGCCCGCGCGAGGCGCTCTCCGCCCTGATCCACGCCTACGCCGACTTCGCCCGGCTGAACCCGTCGCTGTACGACGCCATGCTCACCCTCGCCGTCGACCTGCCCTTCGGCCGTCCCGACACGCCCGCCCCGCTCCAGGCCGCCTTCGCCGAATTCCGCGAGGCGATCGCCCCCTTCGCCGGCGGCCGCGACACCGGAGTCCTCGCCGAGATCGCCTGGGGGTCCGTGCACGGCCTCGCCACCCTCACCCGCAGCGGACGTCTCCCGGCCGCCCACCACGAGCGGCGGCTGGCGATGCTGATCGACCAGCTCACCGCGCCCGCCGACGGTGGCCGTCCTTCGCCCGCCGTCGGCGGTGGGTGATCCCGCGTAGGCGTTTCCAGCTGAATTCTCAGCCGGGGCGAACTTTATCCCTGAATGAAATAGACGCGGCATTGCCTGCTGATTCGCTGGTCCGTAGCATCCGTCCCATGTCCATCACGCGTGAGTTCGCCTACGCATCATCCTCACGTCCCGCTGACGGGGAATGTGTCTGGTATCGCTCAAAGGGCGATATTTACGACCTGATTCGCACGGGCAGCGACGGAGATTTCCGATACCACGCCTTCCACGCCCGCGACGGTCGCTATCTCCAGGCCTTCGCCTCCTGGCAGGACGGCCTGGAGTGGATCAGGGAGCGTGTCGAGGGCGAGTGAGCGGGTGGGGAGCGACGCGGGGTGGTCGCGGAGGGAGACTCCGCGAAGCGGTCGCGACGAGCGTCACCGCACGGCGCGACCGGCGGCCGGTGCCCGCGAAAGAGCGGTCAGGGCACCGGACGCAGCGCCGGGCGACGGTCGTCGAGCAGTTCGCGCACCCGTGAGACGGGCCAGGCCAGCTGGGTGGCGAGCAGCTCCATGGTCAGGCCGGTCTGCGAGACGGCCAGCTCGAAGGCCCGGTGCAGCAGCACGGGCTGCTCGTCGGGGTGGCCGCTGATCGGCTCGGCGGCGAATCCCGGTTGGTCGCGCAACGTCTTGAGCCGCTGGTGGGCGCGGCTCGCCGCAGAATCGGAGATCAGGCCGACCTCGCGGCAGCGATACAGCAGGGAGTCGACCGGCACGCCCCAGGTGCGCTTGAGCTCGACCAGCCTGCGCAGGTCGAGGCGGCCTGGCAGCTCCGGCAGGATGCTGTCGCGAGGGGTGAGGAACTCGGCGGCGAAGACGTCGGCCTCCCGCTCCTGCCGGACGTCTCCCGAGGCCGTGTCGCCGTGCAGCACCAGGTGGCCGAGCTCGTGGGCGGCGGTGAACCGGTAGCGGTGAACGTCGTCGCACCGGTTGGCGGTGAGCACCACGATCGGGCGGGGCAGCCGGGAGGTGGAGAAGGCGTCCACCGTGACGGAGTCCTCGTCGGGTGGCAGGAGGACCACGACGATCCCGTGGGCCTCCATGTGCCGGACGATGTGCGGCAGCGGGCCGGTGCCCAGCCCCCAGAGCCGCCGCAGCGCGCGGGCGGCCTGGGCGGGGTCGCCGGGTGGCTCCACGCCGGAGTGGACCTCGTCGCCGGAGAGACCGGGAAGGACGACGTGGGGCAGCCTGACCTGCCTCTCCAGTGCGTGGGCCAGCTCCCAGACCTGCTCGACGAAGGCCGCCGCCTTGGCCCGCTGGTACGCGCGGGTGGAGCGCGGACTCCCGAAATGCGGGATGGAACCGTCCAGCCTGCCGTGCGGGCGGCCCAGCAGGAAGAACGCCGGTGGCACGCCGAGAGCGTCGGCCAGGCGGGGAACGAGGTCGGGCCGGGGACGGCTCATGCCCGTCTCGTACTGTCCCACCGCCGCGGGGGTGACCCCGATCCGCTCGGCGAGGTCCTTCTTCGTCATCCCCGCCAGCTGCCTGGCCTGGGTGAGCCGTCCCTGGTCGAACGCGTCGACGACGGCCTGTGGGCTCTGTGGGGAGTTCCGCCGGTCCATGGGCGACCTCCGCTCACGCTTCGCCCGGTGTCAGGCGATCACCGCCGACACTTCATTTCCGTGCATCGTACTCCCGCTGTGACCCTATTTGATGTTGTATGTCCCCGTATCACGGTCGGCGCCGCTCGGCGGGGGAGGCTCCACCAGGATCCGCTCGGCCTCCTCGTCGGTGAACAGCCGGGAGCGGATGAGGAAACGCACCCCCTCGGGGGCCTCCAGGGAGAATCCGCTGCCGCGGCCGGGAACCACGTCCACCGTGAGATGGGTGTGCTGCCAGTAGGCGTACTGGGAGGCGCTGATCCAGAACGGGGTGTCCAGGGCCAGCACGCCCAGCAGCAGGTCCACGCCGCCGACCCGGAACTCGCCCCGGGGGTAGCACATGGGTGAGCTGCCGTCACAGCAACCGCCCGACTGGTGGAACATCAACGGGCCGTGTCGCCGGTGGAGCACGGTCAGCAGTTCCTCGGCGGCGGGGCTGAGCCGCACCCGCTCCACTCGGAGCGGGTGCGGCTCACCGGCGGGGCCGGTCGGCATCAGAAGAAGCCCAGTCTCTTGGGCGAGTAGCTGACCAGCATGTTCTTCGTCTGCTGGTAGTGGTCCAGCATCGCCCGGTGGTTCTCGCGGCCGATGCCCGACTGCTTGTAGCCGCCGAACGCGGCGTGCGCGGGATAGGCGTGGTAGCAGTTGGTCCACACCCGCCCGGCCTTGATCGCCCGGCCGAACCGGTAGGCGGCGTTCACGTCGCGGGTCCACACTCCGGCACCCAGGCCGTACAGGGTGTCGTTGGCGATCTTCAAAGCCTCGTCCTCCGAGTCGAAGGTCGTCACCGAGACGACCGGCCCGAAGATCTCCTCCTGGAAGACACGCATGTCGTTACTGCCCTTGAAGATCGTCGGCTCGATGTAGTAGCCGCCCTCCAGGCCGGGAACCGTGCGCGGGCCGCCGCCGGTGAGCAGCTCGGCCCCCTCCTTCAACCCGATGTCGATGTAGGACAGGATCTTCTCGTACTGGTCGTTGCTCGCCTGCGCGCCGATCATCGTGGCCGGGTCCAGCGGGTCGCCGCCGACGATTGCCTTGGTACGGTCGAGCGCCCTGCTCATGAACTCGTCGTAGATGGACGCGTGGATCAGGGCCCGCGAGGGACAGGTGCACACCTCGCCCTGGTTCAGGGCGAACATCACGAAACCCTCGACGGCCTTGTCCAGGAAGTCGTCGTCGGAGGCCGTGACGTCGGGAAGGAAGATGTTGGGGCTCTTACCGCCGAGCTCCAGCGTCACCGGGATGATGTTCTCCGAGGCGTACTGCATGATCAGCCGCCCGGTCGTGGTCTCGCCGGTGAAGGCCACCTTCGCCACGCGCGGGCTGGAGGCGAGAGGCCGGCCCGCCTCCGCGCCGAACCCGTTGACGACGTTGATCACACCGGGCGGGAGCAGATCGGCGATGAGCTCCATCACCAGCAGGATGCTGGCGGGAGTCTGCTCGGCGGGCTTGAGGACGACGCAGTTGCCCGCGGCCAGGGCGGGGGCGAGCTTCCACACCGCCATCAGGATGGGGAAGTTCCACGGGATGATCTGGCCCACCACACCCAGCGGCTCGTGGAAGTGGTAGGCGACGGTGTCCTCGTCCAGCTGGCTGATCCCGCCCTCCTGGGCGCGGATCACCCCGGCGAAGTAGCGGAAGTGGTCGACGGCGAGCGGCAGGTCCGCGGCGAGCGTCTCGCGTACCGGCTTGCCGTTCTCCCAGGTCTCGGCGACGGCGAGCCGCTCCAGGTTCTCCTCGATACGGTCGGCGATCCGGTTGAGGATGTTCGATCGTTCGGCGGGCGAGGTCCGGCCCCAGGAGTCGGCCGCGCGGTGGGCGGCGTCCAGCGCCAGGTCGACGTCGGCCGCGGTGGAGCGGGCCACGCTGGTGAAGGTCTGCCCGGTGACCGGGCTCGGATTGTCGAAGTACTCCCCGTTCACCGGGGGCACCCACTCGCCGCCGATGAAGTTGTCGTACCGGGAGGCGTAGGTGACGATGCTTCCTTCGGAACCGGGTGGTGTGTAGACCATGACTCCGCCTTCCTTCACATGGCTGTAACAGAGCCAACGATGGAGGGCCGAGGTTGGTGAAAGGTTGGCGCCCGGCCGATGCCGGAGGAGGGGCGAGGTCAGTCGCTCCGCGCCGTGCGATGGCGGGCGAGCGCCACGGCCCTGCGCGGGTCACCGGCCCCGAGGACCGCGAGGGTCCGCTCGTGTATCTCCAGGTCGTACGGGTGCAGCTCACCGAAGCGGAACACCGGTCCCGGACCGGGCCAGCGCAGCACCGCCTCACGCAGCGCGACCTCGATGTGCTCGCGCCAGGTCCTGATCCCCGGCGCGTCGGACCACGGCAGCAGGGGGCCGCCGTAGAGCCGCGCCGCCGTCTCCACCCGCCCGGCGCCCAGGGCGGCGAGCACCTCGGCGGCGTCGCAGTCCAGGGGCGCGGTCAGTTCGTACCGCCGGGTGGCCAGCGCGCCGGAGAGCGCCCGCCGCAGGTGGGAGACCTCCGCCTTGAGGGTGGTCGCGGCGACGTGCCGCTCGCCGTACAGCTCGTCCATCAGCCGCTCGGGGGACATCCCGGGGCCCTGCGGTCCCGAGAGAGCGAGCAGGGTGAGGATCTCCAGCTGGCGAGGGGGCAGCTTCAAGGGAACGCCGTCACGGGTCAGCTCGGCGCCGCCGAGGGCGCGCAGCCGCAGGCCGCTCTTCTTGTCGGTACCTCCGGTAAAGAAGCTCTGAACGGAGGGTCCGCTCGCGGACGGAGGGCTCATCCGTTCGGCCAGCCGGCTCTCGATGGCGCCGACCAGGGTGTGCAGCGCGGGCATGGCGAGGGGATGCGAGCGCTCCCAGGTGCTCGACAGGTCGAGCACGCCGAGAACCCGGCCGCCGGGGGACCGGATCGGAGCGCAGTAACAGACCCACCCGTGCAGGGCACGCACGAGGTGCTCGGCCGAGAACACCTGGGTCGGGCGTCCGGTGCGCAGCGCGAGGGAGAGGGCGTTGGTGCCCATGGCCTGCTCGTCCCAGCGCCCTCCCGGGGCGAAGTTCACCGCCTCGGCCCGCCGTCGCATGACCCGGCCGCCGCAGGTCCACATGATGGTGCCCGTCTCGTCGGTGACCGCCGCGATGAAACCGCCGTCCTCGGCGATCCCGCGCAGCTCGTCGGCGACCGTGGCCAGGGGCTCGCGCAGCGGTGAGGCTCTCCAGCGCTGAAGGGCCTCGCCCTCCTCGGGGGCGCTGTCCTGCTCGGGTCTCACCGTCGCGATGGACCGGCCCCAGGAGTCGACGATCTCCTCCCTGAGCCGCTCGCGGTCATGCGGACGCCCGCCCTGGACCCAGCGTGCCCACTCCAGCTCCAGGTTGGTGCGATGCCGGCGTAGCGCCTGGCTTCCTTCCATGCCTGCCTCAAACCCGTTGACGCCTACCGTGATGATGCCTCACCGTGCGCCAGGACGCACCCCTTCGGGACACGCGTTCACATCTCGGGCGGGCGTAAAAGGACCTGCGAATTGTCGGTGGGGCAGGGAAGGATGACCCCATCATGGTTATCACCCCCTCCCTTCCTTTCGCCGCCACGACCTCCCCGAGCGGGGACATCGTGGTCTTCTACGTCGGTGTCGAGCCCCGCATGACACCGGAGCAGGCGCTCGCGTTCGCCGACCGGCTCCGTGACCTCGCGACCGCCGTGTCGCGCCCGGGTCGCGAGGAGCACCGGTCGGCGGGCGCCGGATGTCCTGATCGTGCCATGGCCTATTCGGGGTAATCCCTTTCACTCTCCGTGGTCGTTGCGTAGCGTTCTGCCTGTCGTGGCTCCAGGGAAAAAGGGAGCCGCCTCATCGACTCGTCGTGCCCCTTGATGCCCAGGGCGCTCCCGGACGCGTTGATATCGGATACGGAAGGACAGAACATGCAACCCTTCGAGCTTCCTGACTTCTATCTGCCGTATCCGGCCAGGCTGAACCCCCACGTGGAGACCGCGCGAGAGCACACCAGGGCCTGGGCGTACGACATGGGCATCCTCGACCCCGACCTCGGCATCTGGGACGAGCGCAAGCTCGACGCCATGGACTACGGCCTGCTGTGCGCCTACACCCACCCCGACGCCCCCGCCCCCGAGCTCGACCTCATCACCGACTGGTACGTGTGGGTGTTCTTCTTCGACGACCACTTCCTGGAGACCTTCAAGCGCAGCGGCGACCTGGCGGGGGCGAAGGAATACCTCGACAGGCTGGCGGCCTTCATGCCGGTGCGTCCCACGGGGCCGCCCCCCGAGCCGGAGAACCCGGTGGAGCGCGGCCTGGCCGACCTGTGGGCCCGGACGATCCCGGCGATGTCCGCCGACTGGCGGGCACGCTTCGTCGAGAGCACGAAGAACCTGCTCGACGAGTCCCTGTGGGAGCTCGCCAACATCAACGCGGGACGCGTCGCCAACCCGATCGAGTACATCGAGATGCGGCGCAAGGTCGGCGGCGCCCCCTGGTCGGCGAACCTGGTCGAGCACGCCGCGGGCGCCGAGGTCCCGGCCGTCATCGCCGCGAGCAGGCCGATGCGCGTGCTGAGAGACACCTTCTCCGACGGGGTGCACCTGCGCAACGACCTCTTCTCCTACGAGCGGGAGGTCGGCGACGAGGGCGAGCTCAGCAACGGCGTCCTGGTCTTCGAGCGATTCCTGGGCTACGACACCCAGCGGGCCGCCGACGCGGTCAACGACCTGATCACCTCCCGGCTGCACCAGTTCGAGAACACCGCGCTCACCGAGCTGCCCCCGCTCTTCGAGGAGCACGGCCTGGACCTGAAGTCCCGCCTCGACGTCCTCGCGTACGTCAAAGGACTCCAGGACTGGCAGTCGGGCGGCCACGAGTGGCACATGCGCTCCAGCCGCTACATGAACGGGGCCTCACGTGCGGACCCGGTGGCCCCGGCCCTCCTCGGCGGGCCCACGGGCCTGGGCGTCTCGGCGGCGCGCATCCGGCTGGCGCCCGGCATCACGGGCCCGGGGGGCGTGCGAAGCCACACCCACGCCCCCCTCAGGAAAGTGGGACCGCTGCCACTGCCCGAGATCTACATGCCGTACACGGCCCGGATGAATCCCAACCTCGACAGCGCCCGCCGCAACACGGTGGAATGGGCGCGCGAGATGGGGATGTTCGAGCAGCTGCCCGGCTTTCCCGGGCTGGCGATCTGGACCGAGCACAAGCTCGACACCTACGACTTCGCCATCTGCGCGGGAGCCATCAACCCGGATGCCCCCGGCCCCGAGCTGGACATCTCGACCTTCTGGCTCACCTGGGGAACCTACGCCGACGACTACTTCCCGGTCGTGTTCGGGTCCCGCCGCGACATGGCGGGTGCGAAGGTGTTCAACGAGCGGCTGTCGGCGTTCATGCCGCTCGACCTCTCCGCCACCCCGCCTCCGGTCAACCCGATCGAGCGGGGCCTCGCCGACCTGTGGTTCCGTACGGCGGCTCCCATGACGGAGAGCGCGCGCGCCCAGTTTCGCCGGGCCGTCCAGGACATGACGGAGAGCTGGCTGTGGGAGCTGGCCAACCACATCCAGAACCGGGTCCCCGACCCGGTCGACTACATCGAGATGCGCCGCAGGACCTTCGGCTCCGACCTCACGATGAGCCTCTCGCGCCTGGCCCACGGCCAGGTGGTGCCGCCCGAGATCTACCGCACCCGGACGATGCGCGGGCTGGACGACTCGGCCGCCGACTACGCCTGCCTGGTCAACGACCTCTGCTCGTACCAGAAGGAGATCCAGTTCGAGGGCGAGCTGCACAACTGCGTGCTCGTCGTCCAGGACTTCCTGAACTGCGATCCGCCGAAGGCGGCCGACATCGTCAACGACCTGATGACGTCGAGGATGCGGCAGTTCGAGCACATCGTCGCCACCGAGCTCCCCGCCCTCTTCGACGACTTCGACCTCGAAGGGGAGGCGAGAGAGACGCTCGACGGATACGTGAGGGAGTTGCAGGACTGGATGGCGGGTGTGCTGCTGTGGCACATGAAGACCCGCCGCTACGACGAGGCCGAGCTGCACCACCCGCCCGCGACGACACGCCCTCTCGTCCTCTCCGGGCTGGGCACCGCGGCCGCGCGCGTCGGATCCCCGCTACGGGCGGTGCCGGCCTCGCTCTCCTGACGCGACAGGGGGTTCGGGGCCGGAGCCTTCCCACTGTCTCACCGGAGGTGCCGGCGGGCTCACCGGAGGTGCCGGCGGGCTCACCGGAGGTGCCGGCGGGCGAGGAGCGGCCGTCTGGGCTCGACGGCCTTCAGGAAGGTCTCGGCTGCTCCTCGCCAGGGAAGGCGCCCGTCGGGATCCGAAGTCGTACCTGCGGGGCACGGGTCGCGGCCGCGCCCACGCCTGCGGTTCCGTCTCCGGTTCTGCTCGCGGGTCCGTCTGTGCCTTCGGGGCCGTCCCCGAGGTCGCCTCCTCGTCGTCCGTCCGCGGCTTCTCCTCCGGGTCCGTCTGTGCCGATGGCCCCGTCCTGATCTCGGGGATCGCCGGTGCGGTGACGACCTCGGTGCGAGGCTCGCCGACGGGTCGCCGCGTGGCCAGATCGAGGACCGTGCCGTGGCGGCTGGTCGCGGCGTGCGAGGCGGCGAACAGGATGAGCACGTTCACCAGCTTCAGGAAGAGCAACATGCCCACCGCACCCGCGACGACCTTGTACGCGGGATTCGCTGAACTGATGTTGAAATAGACCTGTCCGATCGTCTTCAGCAGCTCCAGGCCGATGGTGATGACGAGGGCCGGTCCGACGACCCGCCGTGGCGACAGGCGCAGCCGAGGGGGCAGCGTCAGTAACGCCGTCGAGAGCAGGAAGTTCACGCAGATGCCGAGCACGAAGGTGGTCGTGGACAGTGCCCAGCGCGCCGGTAGCGCCTCGACCCCGATCGTATGCTCGGCCAGCCAGATGACCGCGCTCTGGGTGCCGAAGGAGAGGGTGAGCGAGATCGAGAGCAGCAGCCCGAGCGCGACCATCACGGCCAGGTCGATCAGCCATCGCAGGAAGAAGCCGCCCGGATACTGCTCCAGGCCCCAGACCGCCCGTATGGAGGAGCGCATCGAGTCGATCCAGAACACGCCGGTCAGCGGAAGGCCGAAGAAGGCGATCAGCCCAGCCGTGTCCCGCGCGTCGCGCAGTGCCTGCACGTCCAGTCGCGGGAACGTGTCGCTCAGGTAGTCCTCCACCTGACCGAGCGCGGCGGGGGTGTCCAGCACATGACCCATGATCACGAAGGACAGCAGGGCGAGCGCGAAGGTGGCGTAGAACGCGTAGTAGGTCATTCCCGCGGACAGGCGGCCCGCGTCGGTGCGGTCGTAGTGGACGGCCGCCCGGACGAGATGGTCGAACCAACCGCACCGGTTCCGTACCGCGGTCCATGCCCCGACGAACCCGCTGGTCCACCGGCTCGCCCCGGAGGTGGCCTTCATGACTGGGCACCCTACCCTCAGGCGGGCGTTTCACCGCTGGTGAGTCGGGCGACGTCGCGATTCCTGTGACAGCGGAACGTCTTCACCGAGGAGGAGCCGCGGCGGCAGACGGAGAGGGGGCGCGAGCGCTTCGATGAGAAATGACCTCGTTAGCGGCCAACGCCGGCCGAGGTACGAAGGCGCCGGAAAACCCCTGGTCCCGCGCTCCTGCCCTGATCGGCCGGTCAGGTGTGGTCGCTCCTCTCCCGCGGACCGGCCGGTGCGGAGGAGGCGGTCAGGTAGGGGGCGAGGAGTTCCCGGGTCCGCGCGCGGATGTCGCGCTCGTCCGATCCGGACTCGATCATCTTGGAGGCCGCGTACACGACGGCGTTGATCAACTCGGCGGTCGTCTCCGGAGCGGGCGCGCCCATCTCGGCGAGCGCCCCGACGAGCGGGTCCAGCATCTGCCGGTGCATGATGCCGCTCTTCTCGTCCAGTTCTCTGCCGGGGGCGACGACGGTCAGGGCACGGGCGATGGCGTGCTCACCCTCGAAGACCAGGCGCAGGTTCGTGTCCACGTAGGCCAGGACCCGCTCGCCGGGGGTGGGGGCGACGCGCATCGCCTCGGTGACGCGCTCGGACCAGCGGGGGAAGACGTCCTGGATCAGGGCGTCGAGCAGATCCTGCCGCGAACGGAAGTACTGGTAGACCGACGAGCGGGCGAGCCCGGCACGGGCCGCGACCTCGGCCAGGGCCGGGGCCTGCTCCGCCCCCTCGGCGAGGATGGCCCGGGTGGCGTCGAGGAGGGTCCGCAGCTGCGCGGCACGGTGCTCCGCGACCGTGGGAGCACTGATACGTGGCACGGACCCTCCTCGCTTTCAGCCGGACAGCCGCCCGTCGGTCATCTCCACGATCCGGTCGCAGTGCTCAAGCACGTCATGGTCGTGGGTGACCATCACGGTAGCAACCGCGGACTGCTTGGTCTCCTTGGCCAGCAGGGACACCACCTCGTGGCTGCGGGCCCGATCCAGCGCGGCCGTCGGCTCGTCGACCAGCAGCAGGGACGGGGACGCCATCAGGGCACGGGCGATACCGATTCGCTGGCGCTCGCCACCGGAGAGCTGGTGGGGACGCCGGTTGGCCTTGTGCCCCATGCCGACCTCCTCCAGCAGCTGCCGGGGATCACGGTGGTTCTCGCCGCCCCCCGTCAGATGTGTCACCAGACGCAGTTGGTCGAGCGCGATCAGCGCGGGCAGCAGGTTGCCACTCTGGAAGACGAACCCGATGTGGTCGCGGCGGTAGGCGGCCCGGCTCGCGGAGCTCATGGCGGCGATGTCGTGCCCGTCGATGGTGACGGTTCCCTCGTCGGGGGTGGTCAGCGCCCCGGCGACGGCGAGCAGGCTCGACTTCCCCGCTCCAGAGGGGCCGACGACGGCGACGAACTCGCCCGGTTCGACGCTCAGGTCGACGGCGTCGAGAGCCGTGACGGTGCTGTCGCCGTCCCCGAGACGCAGGGTCACCCCGGCGAGGACGAGCCCGCTTCCGGTCTCGGCGGCAGGACGGTCCTTGGCGCTCTTCGTGCGGGTCATCGTTGTCCTCCCAGGGCGGCCAGCGGGTCGACGGCGGCGATGCGGACAATGGCGGCGGCCGCGCCGAGCAGGCCGAGGACGACCAGCAGCACGCTCGCGAGGCCCACCGCGGGGGCTTCGAGAGTGAAGGGGATGCCGCCGCCGATGGCGCTGCCGAGGCCCACTCCGACCGCCACGCCGACGCCGGTGGAGGCCAGCAGGACGACGAAGGCCTGGAACAGGCCGTCGCGCAGCAGGTAGGGCTTGGAGGCCCCCATGGCCCGGAGCACGGCGAGCTCGTGCTTGCGCTGGATGGTCCACACGGTGAAGAACGCGCCGACAACGAGGGCCGAGATGGCGTACAGGAACACCTGGATGAGACTGAGTGTCGAGGTCTCGGCGGTGTAGCCGGGCGAGGCGCCGAACGACTCGGTCAGGGTGACGCTGGTGGTGCCCGCGGCGCCGTCTCCGGCCGCGAGGTTCAAGGTGGCGCCGCTCTCGGCCCGGATGGCGACGGCCGTCGCCTCGGTCATCGCCTCGGGGCGTACCTCGTCGTCGGGGCCGGCACCGGTGTGCAGCCGCTGCCAGGTGGCCAGCGGCAGGTAGGCGACGTCGACGTGACCGAAGGTGTGCTGGTCGGCCGTCGCGCCGATCACGGTCAGCTTGGTGCCGATCCGGTCGACGGTCACGACGTCCCCGACGCGCAGGCCGTCGTCCAGCGCGCTGGCCGACACGACGATCCCGTCCGCCGCTCCCAGCCCGGCGCCCTCGGCGACCTCGGGGGCGAGGAACGAGTCGGGGTTCACCCCGAACAGGGCGAGGTCGATCGGCAGGTCACGGTCGCTGCGGGTGTTCACCAGGAGGTTGCCGAAGGGCTCGGCCTCGGCGACGCCCGGCTGGGTCCTCCAGGTGTCGACCTGCTTGACGTCGACCACGCTGCGAGAGAACGCCGCGTCCAGCTTGGTGCCCTCGCCGAACGCGAACGCGGTCACCGGGAGGCGCTTCAGTCCGGAGACACCGTCGTTCACCAGGCCGGACGAGAGGCCTGACAGCAGCACCATGAGCACGGCGATGAGCGCGACCACACCTCCCATCAGGATGAAACGGGAACGCGCGAACCGTAGTTCGCGCATGGCAAGAAACATTTTCCTCTCCTTTCTCGGTGGTCACACAGCTTCCCGACACAGTGTCGGCAACTATACCGACAGCGTGTCGGGAACATGTCGCGGGCAGTGAGAAGCGGTAGGGACGGCGCCGGGTCGGATCACTCCGAGGTGTGCGAAGCGGCTCGGCTGGTCGCGACGGTGCGGCAGCGCATATGTTTGGGGCGACCGTCGCCGACGAAAGCGCGGAGATCGTGGCAGAAGATGGCGTACCCCCTGTCCCCGGCACCGTGGCCACCGCCCGGATCGGTGTGGCTCTGGCCGTGGCGTCTGCGTTGAACTACCTCCTCTGGCTGGGCTGGGACCGGGAACGGGTTGTCGAGCCGGACGGGAGTCTCAGCGGCCCCTATGAGGCGTGGCAGGTGGTCGGCCTGGTGGCCGGCCTGGGAATCCTCGCCGTGCTGGCCGGCAGGCTCGGCCTCCCCAGGATCGGCACGCTCGGCGTCGCGGGTGTGATGTGGCTGTGCTGGTCGATCGACGCCGCGATGTCGGACGACGGCGGTCTGTGGGTCGTGGGCGCGGTGATGTTGCTGCCCGCCGTCCTGCTCGGTGTCGGTCTGGTCGCGTTCCTCGCGGCTTCCGGTAAAACCGCCGGTCGGAAGGCCCGGCCTGGGGAGTGACCCGCGCGCGGGACTCGCCGACCCCTCTCACCTGCGCGGTGGCGGTGGCCGGTTCTGCCGAGGGTGCGGGTCCGTCGGTGGTGCGGTCGCCGCGTCCTTGTCGTAGGAGCGTCCTTGCGGAACGCGCTCCTTGAGGTCGCGACGGCCGGCGTCGATGACGGCGACCACCGTCCCGCTGCCTCTGAACAACCGGTGTGCCTGCTCGATCCGCGGCGTGCTCAGGTGCCAGAGGCGGCGGGAAATTGACGCTCGCTCTTGACGGCAGCAATGTTTGCGTTAACGCTTTGGGCGGAAACCTCCGCGAAATCCCCTCGTGACTTTCGCGGCTCGTCATCCGTTTCTTGTTAGCGTTAACATTTGTGAGGAGACGCGAGCATGCTGCGCATCACCCCCCGCGCGGCGGTCGATACCGTGACGATCCGGCGAGCGGGCAGCCGAAAGCTCCTGTGCCGCCCGTCGCGGTCGGCGGTGACGGCCGTCATGGTCGTGCTGAGCCTGATCGCCACCCTGCTGACCGCTCCCGCCGCCCATGCCGCACCGGCCGTCCAGTACACCAACCCCCTGGTCGCGCAACGAGCCGATCCCCACATCTTCCGGCACACCGACGGCTACTACTACTTCACCGCCACCGTCCCCGAGTACGACCGCATCGTGCTGCGCCGGGCCACCACCCTGCAGGGCCTGTCCAGCGCGCCGGAGACGGTGATCTGGCGCAAGCACACGAGCGGTGAGATGGGAGCGCACATCTGGGCGCCGGAGATCCACTTCATCAACGGCAAGTGGTACGTCTACTTCGCCGCCGGCCGCGCCGACGACGTCTGGCGGATCCGGATGTACGTCCTGGAGAGTAGTGCCGCCAACCCGCTGACCGGCAGCTGGACCGAACGCGGCCGGATCGTCACCCCCTGGGACACCTTCGCGCTGGACGCCTCGACGTTCGTCGCGGGCGGCGTCCGGTACCTGACCTGGGCGCAGCAGGAACCCGGCATCGCCACCAACTCGAACCTGTACATCGCCCGGATGGGAAGCAACCCGTGGACCATCACCGGGACGACGACCCGGTTGACCGTGCCGACCCTGGCCTGGGAGACGCGCGGATACAAGGTCGCCGAAGGGCCGTCGGTGATCCAGCGCAACGGCCGGATCTTCCTCACCTACTCCGCCAGCGCCACCGACGCCAACTACTGCCTCGGCATGCTGACCGCCTCGGCCTCGGCCGACCTGCTCAACGCCTCCTCCTGGACCAAGAGCCAGAATCCGGTGTTCGCCACCAACGCCGCAACCGGCCAGTACGGGCCGGGGCACAACTCCTTCACCGTCTCCGAGGACGGGCAGAGCGACATCCTCGTCTATCACGACCGCAACTACCGGGACATCTCCGGCGACCCGCTCAACGATCCCAACCGGCGTACCAGGCTCCAGAAGGTGCACTGGAAGGCCGACGGCACCCCCGACTTCGGCATCCCGGTGTCCGACGGGATCTCGCCGGTGCGGCTGAAGTCCTACGACCAGCCCGACCGTTTCGTCCGGCACTGGGAGTATCGGGCCAGGATCGACGCCAACGTCGCGCCCCTGGCCGACTCCCAGTTCAGGATCGTCCCCGGGCTGAACGGTGGGACGACGGTGTCGCTGGAGTCGACCAACTTCCCCGGCTACTACCTGCGGCACCGTAACCACCAGGCGTGGGTGGAGCGCAACGACGGCTCGGCGATCTTCCGCGCCGACGCCACCTTCACCCGCCGGGCCGGCCTGGCCGACGGTTCGGCGGTGTCGCTGGAGTCCGTCAACTTCCCCGGCTACTACCTGCGCCATCGCGACCTCCAGATGTGGGTGGAGCGCGACGACGGCTCGGCGACCTTCCGTGCCGGCGCCACCTTCACCCTGGAGTGACCCGCACCGTCATCAGCATCTGATCATCTAGGAGCCGACGGCCGGCATGGTCGACTCCGAGCACTGCTCCTCGTGGCGGTTCTCTTTCGGCGCCGGTGCGCCGAGAACCTTCACCCGGGTAGGCGGCACCCACGGACGGCGAAGAGCTCCCATCACACCTCATCGTGATGGGAGCTCTTCACCGACGGCACCGCCGGCCACGCCCCGGCGGTGCCGTCATACCCGCGTCAGGAGAGCGGACGCACGTCCACGCCGTAGCCCAGGCGGTCGATCCACGATGGTCCGCAGCTCGCTACGCTCCACTGACCGCTGTTGGTCGTCACCCATCCGCCGTCCCTACGGCCGTTGCTGCACTGGACCCACGCGCGGAACTCGTAGGCAGGACCGTTCGTCGCGCATCGGGCGGAAAACGAGTTCTGGCCGAAGGTGTAGTCACAGTCGTTGGCCCCTGCCGACGCCGGGCTCAGCGCACTCGACCCGACAGTGACGGCTCCCACCGCGAGCACGGTCGCGGCGAGGACACGCAGGGTTCTTCTCATACCCTCTCCTAAACACTGGTGACAGCTGACCGTTCAACGTTCCGTACGCCCCGGTTCGCGCATTGCTCCGGGGATGTGCAACGGAGGGAGCTCTTAGGAAACTTTCCTAAATAAAAGATACGTCCGAGGCGGAGCGCGTCAACCCCGCGCGTACCGACAACCTCATCCGCCCAGCGGGCGTCTGTTGGGGCTCTCAACGCAGTGGGCACTCGACCGCTCGGGCGAGTGCTGCGAGGCGCCGGCGGCGGGAGTCGGTCGTGGTTCGCGAGTCGCTGAGCGCGAAGGTGGTGAGCGTTCAAGGAGAGGCAGGGCATGCTCACATCGGCGCCCCCGGCCGGTGGAAATACGGCGGCCTGGTCGAGGGCCGCGTGGCAGGTGCCCTCGGCGACAAGGATCGCGCAGGCCCCGGACAAGCAAAAGACCAGGTCAGCGCGTGGATGACCTGGTCTTGGCAGCGCACCCTGCAGGATTCGAACCTGCGACCGTCGGATTAGAAGTCCGGTGCTCTATCCAGCTGAGCTAAGGGTGCTCCCGCTTAATTGTGCATGATCCGGGGAGTGCTCATGTATCGGTTTCCTGGCTGTGTCGTGAGGATCACCCTGCGAACCCTCCGGATCCTGTAGGGAGCGTCGCGGATGCCGGGTGTGGGCGAGCGGTGGCCGTGACCTCTTCACCCGCGTGGTGGCCCGTCTCGAAGGTGCGCCCGGCTGGACCGGGGCGCGAGGCACGGCCTGTGATCGGGTAGGGGCGCGGGCTGTCGACCGGCTCCACGATGAGTCGCCGGGGGCATCCGGTGAGAACGGCTTCCGGCTGTCCCGGCGTGTGAAGATCGGTCTGTCCGAATCGTTCTCCTGAGGAGACGGAGCGGTCTAGGCTCGTATGCCATGTTCGTCGCGACGGCCCAAGAGGAGATCCCCCTTCTGGGCGGTGATGTCACCGACGGGGTGGTGCGGGTCGGGGACACCGTCCGGCGGCCCTGCAGGGCCTCCACGGCTTCGGTGCACGCGCTCCTGCGTCATCTGGAGCGCTCCGGGTTCGAGGGGGCTCCCCGGGCGCTGGGGGTGGACGAGCGGGGCAGGGAGATCCTGAGCTATGTCGAGGGGGAGTCCGCGGCCAGGCCGTTGCCCCCGTACGCGCTCACCGAGGAGTCTCTGGCCGGGCTGGCGCGGCTGCTGCGCGCTTTCCACGACGCGGCCGAGGGGTTCGTCCCGCCGCGAGGGGCGGTCTGGGAGGCCGGGTCCAACGACGACGCGGCGCCGCGGCTGATCGGGCACTGCGACGTCAACCTCGACAACGTGATCTTCCGTGACGGGCTTCCCGCCGCGCTGATCGACTTCGACATGGCCCGGCCGACGACCCGGCTGTTCGACGTGGTGACCACGCTGCGGCACTGGGCGCCGATCGCCGACCCCCTCGACCTGGAGCCGCTCCAGCGTCGTCTCGACATCGGTCCCCGGCTACGCCTGTTCTGTGACGCGTACGGCCTGGAGCCTCGTGATCGTCGTCGGCTGCTGGATCTCGCCCGGCTCCGCTTCGACCGCTCCTACCAGGCGATGCGGGCCAAGGCCGAGGCGCAGGGCGGGAACGGCGGGTGGGCCCGGATGTGGGCCGGTGGGGCGGGGGAGCGCATCCGGCGGGCCTGCGTGTGGCTGGAGACCCACCAAGATGAACTCCATGAACACCTCATTTAGTCGACTGATCGCCAAAGTGGGACTAAAGAGACCTGGAGTTGCCGAAGGGGTGGGGATGCTCGCCGGGGTCGCGATCGACGCCGTGCTCGCCGATCCCCGGCGCGGGCATCCGGTCGCGCTGTTCGGCACCGCCGCCGCCGGGGTGGAGGGGCGGGTGTACGGCGACAGCCGGGCGAGAGGTGTGCTCCATGTGGCCCTGTGTGTCGTCCCGGTGGCGCTGCTCGGTCATGTCGCGACCCGGCCGCGCGACCCGGTGGTGCGGGCAGGGCTGAGCGCGGCTGCGACGTGGGCGGTCATCGGCGGTACGACGCTGGGCCGCGAGGGTACGGCGATGGCCGGATTCCTGGAGGACGGCGATCTCGCGGGGGCGCGGGGGAGGCTGCCGCACCTGTGCGGGCGCGACCCGTCGGGGCTCGGGGAGTCCGGGCTCGCCAGGGCCACCGTCGAGTCGATCGCGGAGAACACCTCGGACGCGGTGGTGGCGCCGCTGTTCTGGGGGGCGGTGGCCGGGGTGCCCGGCCTGCTCGCGTACCGGGCGGTCAACACGCTGGACGCGATGGTGGGGCACCGGAACGCGCGCTACCAGCGCTTCGGGTGGGCCGCCGCCCGCCTCGACGACGTCGCCAACTTCGTGCCCGCCCGGATCACCGGGCTGCTCGCCGCGCTCGGCGCCCCCCTGGTGGGCGGTTCGGCGCGGCGGGCGGCGGCGGTGCTGCGCAGGGACGGCCACCGCCATCCCAGTCCCAACGCGGGTCGCTGCGAGGCCGCCTTCGCGGGGGCGCTGGACCTCACCCTGGGAGGGGTGAACGTGTACGGCACCAGGGTGGAGCACCGGCCGGAGATGGGCGAGGGGTCCGCGCCCTCGGTCGCGGACATTCGCAGGTCGGTACGGCTGGCGCGGGCGGTCGGCCTGGCCGCGGCGGGGCTCGCCGTCCTGGCCGCCGTTCGGGGTTCATCCGGGCGAGGTTCACGCGGGCCAGGTTCAGGCGGGGCGGGCTCGTACGGGAGGAAGGGGTGAAGGGGGCGCTGCTGGTCGCGGGGACGACCTCCGACGCGGGCAAGAGCGTGGTCACCGCCGGGATCTGCCGCTGGCTGGCCAGGCAGGGGGTGAGGGTCGCGCCGTACAAGGCGCAGAACATGTCGCTCAACTCCTTCGTCACCGCCGACGGCGCCGAGATCGGCAGGGCCCAGGCGATGCAGGCGGCCGCGTGCGGGCTGGAACCCAGTGCCGACATGAACCCGATCCTGCTCAAGCCGGGCAGTGACCGGCGCAGCCAGGTCGTGGTGATGGGCAGGCAGATGGCCGAGGTCGACGCGATGGAGTACTGGGACGTCAAGGAGCGGCTCCGCCAGGTCGCGGTCGACGCGCTTGAGCGGCTGCGGGGCGCGTACGACGTGGTGGTCTGCGAGGGGGCGGGCAGCCCGGCGGAGATCAACCTGCGCAGGGGCGACATCGCGAACATGGGCCTGGCCCGCGCCGCGAACCTGCCGGTCATCGTGGTCGGCGACATCGACAGGGGCGGGGTCTTCGCCGCGCTGTACGGGACGGTCGCGCTGCTGGAGCCCGCCGACCAGGCGCTGGTCGCCGGGTTTGTGATCAACAAGTTCCGGGGGGCGCCCGAGATCCTCGAACCGGGGCTGGACATGATCAGGGAGCTGACCGGCCGCGAGGTGTACGGGGTGCTGCCCTGGCTGGACGGCCTCTGGATGGACGTCGAGGACTCCCTCGCCCTGGACAACCGGCCCACGCCCGGTACGTGTGCCCCGTACGGCGGGCAGACCCTGCGGGTGGCGGTGGTGCGGCTGCCGAGGATCTCCAACTTCACGGACGTGGACGCGCTGGCCTCCGAGCCCGGGGTGGTGGTCCGCTTCGTGACCTCCCCTGGCGAGTTGGAGGACACCGACCTGGTGGTGCTGCCGGGCTCCCGGGCCACGGTCTCCGACCTGGGGTGGCTCCGTGCCACCGGCCTGGCCGCCGCCCTGCCGGGACGGGCGGTGCTGGGCATCTGCGGTGGTTACCAGATGCTCGCCAGGACCATCCGCGACGACGTGGAGTCGGGGGCGGGCCTGGTCGAGGGGCTGGGGCTGCTGCCCGCGTCGGTGGAGTTCGCCGGGGACAAGACGCTGGGCCGTCCGGTCGGCGCCGCGTACGGCCACCCGGTCTCCGCGTACGAGATCCACCACGGCGTGGTGACGGCCGACGGTGGCGAGCCCTTCCTGGACGGCTGCCATGACGGCTCGGTGTGGGGTACCACCTGGCACGGCGCCCTGGAGAACGACGGTTTCCGCCGGGCCTTCCTCGCCGACGTGGCTGCCGTCTGCGGCCGTGACTTCACCCCGGCGCCGGACGTGTCGTTCGCCGCGCTGAGGGAGGAGAGGCTGGACGCGCTCGGTGACCTGATCGAGCGGAACGTCGACACCGGTGCCCTGCTCCGGCTGCTGGAGGGCGGGGCTCCCGCCGGGCTGCCGTCGCTGCCGCCCGGCGGTGTCTCGCGTGAGGCCCCGGATTTCTCGGCGGGCGCTCCCTCCGCGGGGTGAGGCGCGCCGGAGGCGACCGGCGAAGCGACCAGAGCCGGGGGTTCCCTCCGTTGGGTGAGGCGCTGGTCTTTCCGTCGGCTGAGAACGGTGTCCGTTCCGGTGGGTTGGGAGGTGATTTCTTATCCGCGCTGCTTCCTTTGAGGGACGAAGGTGGATAAATCACTTCAGATGGCGGAAAGGGGGAAGGTCTCCTGCCGGGTAAACTCGATAGTCCCCGGCGAATCCAATGGGGAGGTAGGGGAGGCCGACGATGTTCCGCATCCTGGTGTTGCTCTTCGTCATCGCGGTGATCGTGGTGGTGATCCTCGGCGTGACCAGGACGGTCCGCGCCACCGCGGCAGGCGGGGCGAAACACGAGCCTGTCGCCGACAGCCCCCGCGAGATCCTCAAGCGCCGCTACGCGGCCGGTGAGATCGACGAGGACGAATACCTCCGCCGTATGTCGGGCCTCTCCCAGGACTGGTAGTCCCACCGGCGTCGCGAACCGATCCGCGGCCAGGTCGGCGTCGTGGCGACGTGGTCAGGCGGGCATGGCGAACCGGCGCCCTCGGCCCTGAGTCGCGAACCGAGGTGGCCGGACCCGCGTCACGAGCCGACGTGTTCGGACGCACATCGCGGCGCCGACGTGCGTCAGGTCGCGGGGGCGGGGGCCGGCTGGTTCTCGGTGATCCAGGCGTCGATCTCCTCCCAGTGCTCGAAGAGCCAGCGGATCTGCTCCTCGCGCTCGCGGGGCACGTCGGCGGCCTGGACCCGCCACCACTTGGCCTTGATCTGGGCGCTGAGCGGAAGACGGGTCCAGATGTCCCCGAAGGTGATCAGGTCGTCGAGACCGGTGTGCGCGACGAAGATCACGTCCGCCTCGGGGCAGGCCTCGATGGCGGCGATCGCCCCGTTGGGTCGGGGGGCCATCAGGTGCTCCAGCCTGCGGGCCCGCGCGGCCTCCTCGGTCAGGCCCTTCTGCTCCAGCCTCAGGATGGCCCGCCAGCGGCGCTTCGGGGTGAAGTTGCCACCCTCGGGGAAGATCACCAGGGCGTCGTCGGCGTCCATCCCGGCGGACAGGCGGCGGATCTCGCCGAGGATGCCGCTCTCGGCGGTCTTGCGGTGGACGAAGGCGTTGGGGAGACGGTTGATCACCACGTCCAGCGAGGGGACGAACTGCAGGGCCGCCTTCATCACGATCCTCGGGCGCCTGTGGTACCGGGCGAGAAGGTGGTGGACGAGCAGGAAGGAGTCGCCGGGACCCGCGTGGCGGGACAGGACGATGACGGGGCGGGTGAGGCGCCGGGAGGTCTCGTCGGAGGTCGGCGACGGCTCGTCGACCTCGACGGTAAGGCGGAAGATCCGCACCGCGGCCTCGTAGATCTTGGACAGGAACCACTGGATCAGCTGGTAGTGCTGCTCCTGGTACTCGTCACGGCTGAGCCTGCCGCCCAGGCCGTTCGTCACCCACAACCACAGACAGGCGCACAGCGCCATCGACTCCAGCGTCAGCCACGCCATCGCGAACCAGACCAGCCGGGTGCCGCGCCGCTGCGGGGGCGGCAGGCGCAGCGAGGCCGCGGTCACCACCAGCAGCCAGATCGGGAGCGTGAGCACCGCGAGGACGGTGAGCACGATGACGAGAGGTGCGAGGACCAGGCGGCGGATGATGCGAGGAGGCAGCACGAGCGGCTCCTGCCTGTGTGGATGTGCGGTGTGTAGGCGTGTGGGTGCCGGTGTGACTCAGACCGGTGTGACTCAGACCGGTGCGACTCAGACCGGCGTGACTCAGTTGGGCGCTGATGCGGACATGTCCCTGTGAGGTACCCAGATGTATACGTACAACGCGATGTGGTTCATATCCATGCCAGGGCGGACGGTTGACGTGGCTCAGGAGGGCGAGTGCCGGGCCAGGTAGTCGGCCGAGGCCCGGTACGCGCGATCGATGTATTTAGATATATGCGAAATATCCCGATATCGCAGCTGGGAGAAGTCCATTCCCGGCCGGGACTCGCCCCCCGAAGGCATCACGTGGACCTCGATGTCGTCCGGCAGGGTGGCCATCTCCTCGGTGAAGCGGTGTCGCCGGGCGATCTCGAAGGCGGTCATGCCGACCTCCCACGGGCGCCGCGGCACCGTCAGGGGACGCTCGATCCTGCCCACGTGCAGCACGTAGACGCGCCGGGCGCCGAGCGCGACGGCCCGGCCGACCGGGATGCTGTGCACCAGCCCGCCGTCGAGGTAGTGGCCCTCGCCGACGCGGACGGGCGGCAGCAGCCCTGGAACGGCGCAGGAGGCGAGGACCGCGTCGACGAGCGGCCCCTCGGTGAACCAGTGCGCGGCGGCGCGCTCGACGGAGGCGGCCACGCACTGGAACGACACGGGAAGGTCCTCGATGCGGGAGACCGGGAGCGTCCTGGCCAGCAGGTCGCGCAGCGGCTCGGAGGAGTGCAGGTGGGTGCCGCTTTTCGCGAGGGTGGACAGCCGGGTCACCCAGGACCCCGCGAACGCCGTACGGACGATGTCGGAACTCCACAGCGTGTTCAGACGCTCGACCGCGTCACCGGGGGAGGCGGCGAACACGACGCCGTTCAGCGCGCCCACGGACGTGCCGACGATCACGTTGGGCTTGATACCCGCCTCGTCGAGCGCACGCAGCATGCCCACCTCGTGAGCGCCGAGAACGCCCCCGCCACCCAGTACGAAGGCAGTGTCCAGGCTCATGGGCTCACAATATCCCCGCCCCGGAGCGCCGGGTTCCCGCCGAGCCCGAGCAGGTTCGGGATCCCCGCGACGAACCCGGCGGGTTCCAGGTCTCCGCGACGAACCGGGCGGGTTCCGAATTCCCGCAAAGAAAGGGCGGCCAGTTGTCCGGGTCCTGGCATGACCTCAGGCGCCGGCGAGAGGGCACGATCTGACGCATGACAAGTGTGGTGGAGACTGAAGGGCTCACCAAGTTCTACGGCGGGCGCCGAGGACTTGAGGATCTCGACCTGGAGATCCGACCGGGGGAGGTGTTCGGGTATCTCGGCCCGAACGGAGCGGGAAAGACAACGACCATCAGGCTGCTCCTGGACGTCATCCGTCCCACCAGGGGCCGGATGACGGTCCTGGGCAGGGATCCCCGCGAGGCGGGTGTGCGGAGCCGGATCGGTTACCTGCCCGGCGAGCTGGCCCTGGAGGGCAGGGAGAAGGCGGGGGAGTTCCTCGCCTTCCTCGGCGCGATGCGCGACGGCGTGCCCAGGGGGCGGATCGAGGAGCTGGCCGAGAGGCTGGAGGCCGACCTGTCGGTGCCGATGGGCAAACTCTCCAAGGGCAACAGGCAGAAGGTCGGGCTCATCCAGGCCTTCATGCACGAGCCGGAGTTCCTGATCCTCGACGAGCCGACCAGCGGCCTGGACCCGCTGATGCAGCAGGAGTTCCTCGCGATGGTCCGCGAGGTCCGCGCCTCGGGCCGTACCGTGCTGATGTCCTCCCACGTGCTGGCCGAGGCCGAGGACGTGTCCGACCGGGTCGGCATCGTGCGCGCCGGCAGGCTGGTCGCGGTGGAGGACGTCTCCGCGCTCAGGGAGAAGGCGGTGCGCCGGGTGGAGTTCCACTTCGACGCCCCGGTGCCTCCGGAGGCGTTCGAGAACCTGCCCGGCGTACGGGACCTGCGGGTGGAGGGGGCCGGGGTGCGCTGCACCATCGACGGCCGCCCGGACGCGCTGATCAAGGCGGCGGCGAGGTTCACCGTGGTGCACATGGTCAGCGCCCAGCCCGACCTGGAGGAGATCTTCCTCACCTACTACAGCCGGCACGAAGAGGAAGGGGAGGCGCGCGATGCCCGCACTGGTGTCGAAAAGCCTGCGTGACTACCGCAGACCGCTGCTCGGCTGGACCATCGGGCTCAGCGCCTTCTTCGCGCTGTACCTGGCCTTCTACCCGAACATCCAGAGCAACCCCGACCTCTACGGGGAAGTGGCGCTGACCAAGTTCCCCGGGGCGATGCGCGACCTCATGGGCGGCCTGGAGGAGGGATTCACCAGCGGCTCCGGCTATCTGCAGACCCTCGTCTACCAGCTGTTCGGGCCGCTGCTGTTCATCATGTGCGCCGCCGTGATCGGCAACCGGGCGATCGCCCAGCCTGAGGAGTCGGGCACGCTGGAACTCGTCCTCACCCTCCCGGTCGACCGCAGGCGACTGGTCCTGGAGCGCTTCGCCGCCCTCGCCCTCGCACTGCTCGGCGTGGCGGCGGCCACCTTCCTCGTCGTGCTCGGCCTGGCGGCCGCCGTCGACATGGGCGTACCCGCCGGCAGGATCCTCGCCGGTCACGTCGGTGTCTTCCTGCTCGCCCTCTTCTTCGGCACGCTCTGCCTGACGGTCGGCGCCGCGACGGGTCGCAGGGGGGTCGCCCTCGCGGTGGTCGGGGTGGTCGCCGTGGCCGGATACGTGGTCGAGACCATGGGCAAGGACGTGGACGGAGTGTCCTGGCTGCGCTGGATCTCGCCGTTCCACTACTACCTCGACGGGCGTCCGATCCAGCTGGGATTCCCGGTGGGGGACTATCTCGTGCTGGCCGGGGCGACCGTCGTGCTGCTCCTGATCGCGATGCCGGCCTTCGACAGGCGTGACGTGGGAGTCTGATGGACGAGCTGCTCGGCGGCCATCTCCGGATGTTGCGGGAGGCGGCCGCCACCGGCAGGCTGCCAGGGCGGGCCGAGCTCGACGACTGCCGCGCCGCCGGTGCGCTGGCCGCCAGCGGGGCGTGTCCGTGCGGGCACTGGTCGAGGCCGCGCTGGCGACGGCCGAGTCGGTGACCCCCACCCCGCTCCCGGCCCTGCGGCGTACGGTCTCCGCCCTGATGGAAGGGTACGAGAACGCCCAGCGGGCGGCGTTGCGCCGGGAGGAGACGGCGCGCAGGAAGTTCGTCGACGACCTGCTCCAGGGCCGTGCCGACAGGCTCGCCGAACGGGCCGAGCACTTCGGGCTCCGCATGGCGGAGACGTACGTGGTCGCCGTCGCCCGCCCTGCCACCGGAGTCGCCGCGGCCGTCGCTTCGGGGGACGGAGGGTTCGAGGGGCGCGGAGGGTTCGAGGGGCGCGGAGGGTTCGAGGGGCGCGGAGGGTTCGAGGGGCGCGGAGGGTTCGAGGGGCGCGGAGGGGAAGAGGAGGTCCGCGGGCTCGCGGGCGAGGCCGAGGGGACGGCCAGGAGGATCGAGGAGGCGCTGGTCGCCAGGTTCGGCTCGCACAACGTGCTGGTCACGGTACGCGACGGGATGCTCGTGTGCGTGGCGCCGGGCAGCCTCGGCGTCGTGAACGGAGAGTTCACCCATCACGTGCGCCAGATGTTCGCGCCCGGCTGGCGGGTCGGGCTCGGCAGAGCGCACCGGGGCCCCGGCGGGGTGGTCACCTCCTATCGGGAGGGGATCAACGCCATCGGGTTCGGCGACAGGCTGGGGCTGCGCGCCCCGGTGCTCAAGGCCGCCGACCTGCTGGTCTTCCCGGTACTGCTGCGGGACCGAGCGGCGATCGAGGACCTGGTGACGAGCGTGCTCAGCCCGCTGCTCGAGGCGCGGGGCGGCCCCGAGCCGCTGCTCGCCACGCTGGAGGCCGTCTTCGCCTCCCAGGGCAACCAGACCGCCGCCGCGCGCAGGCTCGACATCAGCACCCGGGCGGTGACCTACCGGCTGGAGCGGATCCGCCGCCTCACCGGGTTCTCGCCGGACGATCCCACCCAGCGTTTCACCCTGGAGACGGCGGTCCTGGGCGCCCGGCTCCTGGACTGGCCCGCCCAGCCGGCGCACTGACCGGACCTCCGCGCCGTTACGGGATCAGGAGCAGCTTGCCGGTCGTACGGCGGGCTTCGAGGTCCTCGTGGGCGCGGGCGGCCTCGGCGAGGGGGTAGCGCTCGGAGACGTGCACCCGCAGCTGCCCGGAGGCGACCCAGCCGTAGAGGTCGGAGGCGCGCCAGGCGAGCTCGTCGCGGGTGGCGATGTAGGAGCCGAGCGTCGGACGGGCGAGGAAGAGGGAGCCGTTCCTGGCGAGGATCTGCGGGTCGAACGGCGGGACCGGGCCGCTGGCCTGGCCGTACAGCGCCATCATGCCGCGCGGTCGCAGCGAGGCGATGCTCTCGTCGAAGGTGGCCGCGCCCACGCCGTCGTAGACGACGTGCACGCCGGAGCCGGTCAGCTCGCGGACCGCGTCGGCGAAGCCCTTGTAGCGGAACACCTCGTCGGCGCCCGCCCGGCGGGCCAGGGTCTCCTTCTCCTCGGTGGAGACCGTGCCGATGACCCGGGCGCCGCGCAGCTTGGCGATCTGGGTGAGCAGCAGGCCCATCCCCCCGGCGGCGGCGTGCACCAGGACGTCGTCGCCCGCCTTCACCTCGTACGTGGAGTGCGTCAGGTAGTGGGCGGTCAGTCCCTGGAGGGTGACGGCCGCCGCGGCCTCGGCCGTCACCCCCTCGGGTACGGCGAGCACCTTGGAGGCGGGCACCACGATCCTGGAGGCGTAGCTGCCCGGCACGTTCGCCCACGCCACGGTGTCGCCGACGGCGACGTCGCGCACGTCCTCGCCGACGGCGACGACGGTGCCCCCGCCCTCCTCGCCGGGAACGAAGGGCAGGGAGAGCGGGTAGCGGCCCATCCGGTGGTAGACGTCGATGAAGTTCACCCCGGAGGCGGTGACGTCCACCAGGACGTCACCGGGGTTCATCTCGGGGTCCGGGTGATCGTCGGTGTAGGTGAGAACCTCGGGTCCACCGGTGGCGGAGACGACTATGGCGCGCATCGTGCTGAACTCCTTTGGTCGGTCGGATGCCCCGTTCCCCGCAGGGTGCGGATCACTCGCCGTCAGGGCTGTGTGGCGGGTGCGGGGCCGTGCAGGGTGAAGTTGTCGAACGCGGTCCGCAGGACGGCGTCACTGCTCTCGCCCACCCGGGCGATCACGCCGACGAGCCCGTTGGGCAGCGGGTTGGTGTCGAGGAACGACTGGGTCTGCTCGTCGTTGACCCACATGGTGAGCCGCACACCGCCCTCGACGCCTGCGCACTCCGCCGTGAGCCGGACGGCCTCGCCCTTGGGCAGGTCGACCTTGACGGGCTTGGTGAGCTCGCCCCCCGCGCTCTTGACGGTCTTGCGGATGCGGGCGTTGCCCGAGGTGTCGAGCAGAAACTCGTACCGCGTCGCCTTGTTGTCGTCCTCGCCCCGGCAGAACAGCCCGTACTCGCCCATACCGACGGTGCCGGAGCGGATCGTGATGTCGGAGCCGAGCAGGATTCGGCTCGGAGTGATCGGTATGGGGCTCGCCGTGGGGTCGGGGGTGGCCGGGGGAGCGGAGACGAAGGGGATCGGGGCCTGCTCCCGCCTGATGGGGGAGTAACCGCTGACGTCGACGGCGTAGTAACCGTTGGGGGAGTAGCCGTACGTGCCGGTCAACGGGCTGTAGGTGCCGCCGCTCCAGCCGGTGCCGCTCTGGGTGAAGTCGTCCTGGTAGAGCAGGGGGAGGTCCTCGGGGGGGCCGCCGGGAGCGAGGGTGAGGCGCAGCCCGATCCCCGCTGCCGCCACCAGCAGGGCCGCCACCGCCACCCCGACGGCGAGGTTGCGCCGCCCGCCCGCGAGGCCGCGCGGGAAAGGCCAGGTGCCGCCCTCCGGCGGCCCGGGGAGGGTGTGGCCGGGGCCGTCGTGGGAGGCGCCGGGCGAGGAGTGGCCGCCGCCCGGCGGCGAGGCGCCGGAGTCGGCGTGACCGCCCCGGGCGGACTGCGCGGTGTGAGCCGCGTCCCCCTGGGCGGGGTCGGGATTTCGTCCCGGTTCGTTCCAGCCGGGGTCGAGGTTTTGTCCCGGGTGGCTCCAGGCGGGGTCGGGGCCCTGTCCCGGGTGGCTCCGGGCGGGGTCGGGATTCTGCTCGGGGTGGCTTCGGCCGGGGGCGGAAGGCGTACCCGCGGGACCGGCGGGACCTGTGCCGCTCCAGGGGGCGCCGTCCGGCGTCTCCCCGGGGCCCTGCCAGGAGGCCTGGACCGAGTGGGCGGCCTGTTCCGGCGCGGCGGAGCGGCCCACCAGGTGGTCGAGGAGCTGCTGTGAGGTGGGCCGGTTGCGCGGGTCCTTGGTCAGGGCGTAGGTGACGAGCTCGCGCAGCGCGGGTTCCATGCCCTCCAGAGAGGGTTCGGTGTTGAGCACCTGGTACAGCACGGCGGGGAGCGCCTCGCCGCCGAACGGCGCCCGCCCGCTCGCGGCGAAGGCCATCAGGCAGCCCCACGAGAACACGTCGCAGGCGGCGGAGACCGGCTCACCGCGCAGCACCTCGGGCGCCATGTATCGGGGGGTGCCGAGGATCTCGCCGGTCCCGGTCATCCCGCCGAGGGTGTCCAGCGCGCGGGCGATACCGAAGTCGATCACGCGGGGGCCGATGGGGGAGAGCAGCACGTTGGAAGGCTTGAGGTCGCGGTGCACGACTCCGGCGCCGTGGATGGCGGTCAGCGCGGTCGCCACCCCGACGGCGAGCGCGTCGAGGCTGGAGCCGCGGAGCGGCCCGTCCGCGTCGACGGCCTCCTCAAGGTTGGGGCCGGTGACGTACTCGGTGACGACGTAGAGCTGGTCGCCGTCGAGCGCGGCCTCGACGACCGCGGCCGTGCAGAACCTGCGGACCCGCTGCGCCGCGTCGGCCTCCCTGCGGAAGCGCATCCGGAACCGTTCGTGCCTGCTGTACTCCGGATTGATGACCTTGATGGCGACCTGCTGCCCGTCAGAGGACTCGCCGAGATAGACCGTGCCCATCCCGCCCCTGCCCAGCCGGCTGAGCACGCGGTATCGGCCTATCTGCAGGGGTTCGTCGGGACTGAGGTCGCTCACCTTTGTGCCTAACCGCCTACGCCGTCACATGGGTGTTTCAGCCTATCGATCTTCTGCCGCTCACCAGCAGACGCAACAGCGGCACGCCGACTTTTTCCAGGCCGTCCACGGTCAGCACGTCCTCGGGCGCCGGACCGCCGGAGACCGACACCACCAGGCACCCCGCCGCGCGGGCCGCGGCGAGCCCGGTCGGGCTGTCCTCCACGGCCACGCAGTCGGCGGGGTCGAGGCCCAGCACGGAGGCCGCCCGCAGGTACGGGTCGGGCAGCGGCTTGCCGCGAACGGTGTCCTCGGCGGCCACGACCAGGGCGAAGCGCTCCGCCCCGACGGTGCGCAGCACCATCTCCACGATGAGTCGTGGTGAGGCGCTGACCAGCGCCGCGGGCACGCCTTCCTCCCTCAGCTCGTCCAGCAGCCGGATCGCGCCGGGCAGCGGTGTCACCCCGCCGGAGATCCGCCCGGCGAAGGCCTCGGTGAGCCGAACCCCGATCCGTTCCACGCCGGGCGGGGACGGTGCGCGCCGCGCGAGGTAGCCGGCCACGTCCTCGACCATGCGGCCCAGGACGTGGCCGGCGTCGGCCCCCGTCAGCTCCAGGTTCAGCTCGGCGGCGACCGCCACGCACGCCTGCCACCACATTCCCTCGGTGTCGACGAGCGTGCCGTCCATGTCGAACAGGACGGCTTTGAGCTCACCCGACACCCGCGACGTCCTCGGACTCTGATGCCCCGGACGACCCGGAGGGCGTCGCGGAGTCCGGCGACCCCGGGGACTCAGGGGAGTCCTCAGGGGTGAGGGCGGGGGCGGTGCGCGCGGCGACGAGCACGGGCCGCTGCACGAGGGAGACGTTCACCCGCGTGCCCGGCGCCAGGCGTACCGCGTCGTGTCCCGGCACGTCGCTGAGGACCTCCAGCTCGCCCACCCGCACCCGCAGCCGCGCGGTGGAGCCACGGAAGGACGACGCCACGACCGTGGCGTTCCCTTCCGGGGAGGGCGTGACCAGCACGGCCTCCGGCCGTACCAGCACGTCGACCTCGGGCGAGGACGGCACGGAGCCGTCCACCGGCATGAGTTTCCCCATCACGGTCACCTCCCGGCCGGACAGGTGGCCGGGGACGTGGTTCATCGCGCCGACGAACTCCGCCACGAACGGGGTGGCGGGCCGGTCGTAGACCTCGGCCGGTGGGCCGCACTGCTCCAGCCGTCCGGCACGCAGCACCGCGACCTTGTCGGCGACCGAGAGGGCCTCCTCCTGGTCGTGGGTGACGAAGATGGTGGTGATGCCCAGTTCGAGCTGGAGGCGCCGGATCTCCTCGCGCAGCGAGACGCGGACCTTGGCGTCCAGCGCGGACAGCGGCTCGTCGAGCAGCAGTACGCGTGGTTCCAGCGCCAGTGCCCTGGCCAGGGCGACACGCTGCTGCTGGCCGCCCGACAGCTCGTGCGGGTAGCGCTGGGCGTGCGTCGGCAGGCCGACCAGTTCCAGCAGCTCATCCGCCCGTGCGTGCCGTTTCGCGGTCGGCACCTTGCGCACCCGCAGCCCGAAGGCCACGTTGTCCCGCGCGTTGAGGTTGGGGAACAGGCTGTAGGACTGGAAGACCATGCCCGCGTCCCGCCGGTTGGCGGGCACCCGGGTGATGTCCTTGCCGTCCACGAGCACCGCTCCGGCGTCGGGGTGCTCGAAACCGGCGACGCAGCGCAGCGCGGTGGTCTTCCCGCAGCCGGAAGGGCCGAGCAGGGCCATCAGCTCGCCCTGCTCGACGGTGAGGTCCAGGCCGTCCAGGGCCACCGTGCGGCCGAACGCGCGACGCAGCCCCCGGAACTCGACGGTCATCGGCGTTTCCTTCCCGCACCCGAGAGGGTGAGCAGCAGCAGCCAGATGAGGAGCAGGCTGATGATCGACAGGGCGACGGAGAGTTGTCCGTCGTTCCCGGAGATGGTGACGATCCAGACGGGGAACGTCTGGTAGCCGAGCAGGGCGGCGACGGTGTACTCGCCGAGCACCAGCGCGAGGGCGAGAAAGGAGGCGCTCGCGATGGAGGAGCGGATGTTGGGGATGATCACGCGGAACAGCACGTAAGGCCACGAGGCACCCAGGTTGCGTGCCGCCTCCACCAGCGTCCGCACGTCGATCGCGCGCAGCCCGGCGTCCAGCGACCGGTAGACGAACGGCAGCGTCAGCATCACGTACGCGAGCACGAGGACGAAGGGGAACCTCTGGTCCTGGATGGCGATGAGCGTCGCCCAGAACGGTGTGGCGGCCAGCGCCTCGACGCCGTCACGCAGCGCCGTGCTGATGCCGACCACGTAGGTGATCGGCGGTACGACCAGCGGGAGCGTGGAGAGCACCTCCAGCACGGGGCGCAGCCGGGGCGCGCCGAGCCGCACGGCGAGCATGGCGGGGAGGGTGAGCAGCAGCACCGCGACGATGGTCGCCGCGGCCAGCGCCAGGGAGAGCAGCAGGCTGGGAACGAAGCCGGGCGCCGACAGGATCCGCCCGTAGGCGGCGAGTGAGAAGCCCTGGCCCTCGGAGTAGACGGTGAACCAGAAGGACACCGCCATCGGTACGACGAAGTAGACCGCCGCGACGACCAGCACGATCCCGCGCCAGGCCCGCCGAGCTCCGGGACGGGCGGTGGCGGCGGGACCCGGAGTGACGTCGGGCAGGGTCGCTACCGCAACCATCGGGAGCTCCTCTTCTGCAGCGGCAGGTAGACCGCCATCACCAGCAGCGCGACGACGATCATGTCGAGGCTCAGGGCGAGCGCGACGTTCTCGTACCCGATGAGGACGTCCCCGGTGAGTGCCTCGGCGATCTGCAGGGTGACCAGGGGGACCGTGCTGCCGACCATGGCGTAGGCGGTGGCGTAGGCGGCGAAGGCGCCGCCGAACAGCAGGACGACGCCGCCGAGCAGGGCCGGGGTGAGCACCGGGATGCCGACGTAGCGCCAGAACTGCCAGGTGGTGGCGCCGTTGTTCTGTGCCGCCTCCCGCCACTGCGGGCGCAGGCCGTCCAGCGCCGGGGTCACGACGAGCACCATCAGCGGCACCGAGAAGTACATGTAGACCAGGGCGAGGCCCCAGAAGTTGTACAGCACCCCGGGGCCGAGGCCCAGCGCGGTGGTGATCACCCCCGAGTTGCCCAGGGTGGCGATCCAGATGAAGGCGAGTGGCACGCCGCCGAAGTTGGCCAGCACGCCGGAGAAGGTGAGCACGGCCTCGCGCAGGGCCGTGAACCGGGAGGTGACGACGGCCTGGGCCAGGAACGTCCCGGCGACCGCGGCGGCGACCGCCACCACGGCCGACAGCTGAACGCTGCTGATCAGGGCGTTGAGGTAGGGGCCCTGCAGGCTTCTGGACAGGTTGGCGGTGCCGAGGGAGGAGACCTTGGTCACCGGGTCCTTGACGGTGAACGCGCCGACCAGCAGCGTGAGCGCCGGGATCCCGAAGGCCACCGCCGTCACGACGAGCAGCGGCAGGGCTCCCACCCAGTTCTTGGAGCGAGGACGGCCGCCGCGCGGGGCGGCGGCCGTGACAGCCGGGACCGTCATCCCGAGACCGCGGCGCCCCAGCCGTCGGCCAGGACCTCCTTGGCCTTGTTGACCTGGGCCTCCGTCGGGAAGGTGGGGTCACCCTCGACCGGCGGGAGGTTGGCCTCCGCCGTCGCGTCGACCGTGCCGTCGGCCTTCATCGCGGGCAGCAGCACCGGGCGGGCGAAGCCGCCGAGGTAGAGGTTCTGGCCCTCGGTGCTGTAGAGGAACTCCTGCCACAGGCGCGCGGCGGCCGGGTGCGGGGCGTCCTTGTTGATGGCCTGGGCGTAAAGCTGGAAGTACTTGCCGTCGCCGGGGATGACGGTCTTCCAGTCGATGCCCTTCTCGGCCATCTTGGGGGCGTAGGCGGCGTTGTTGTAGTCCCAGTCGATGCTGATCTGGGTCTCGCCCTTCTCGATGGTGGCCGGGGTGGTCTCCACCGGGTTGAAGTTCCCCGTCTCCTTCAGCTTCTTGAAGAAGTCGAGGCCGGGCTTGATGTCGTCGAAGGAGCCGCCGTTGGCGAGGGCCGCCGCGTACACGCCCGCGAACGCCGAGCCCGACTTGGTGGGGTTGCCGTTCAGTGCGACCTTGCCCTTGTACTCGGGCTTTAGCAGGTCGGCGTAGGTCTCCGGGCACTTGTCGATCTTCTTGGCGTCGCAGCCGATGGAGATGTACCCGCCGTAGTCGTTGAACCAGAGGCCGCTCGGCTCCTTCTGGTTGTCGGGGATCTTGTCCCAGCTCTCGACCTTGTACGGCGCGAACAGGCCCTCGGCGGCGCCGCTGATCGCGAAGGACTGGCCGATGTCGAGCACGTCGGGGGCGCGGTCCTGGCCCTTGCGGGTCTTCACCGCGTTGATCTCGTCGGCGCTGGAGGCGTCGGGGGTCTCGCTCTCGATCTCGATGCCGTACTTCGCCTTGAAGGCTTCGATGATCTTTCCGTAGTTGGCCCAGTCGGGCGGGAGGGCGATGACGTGGAGCTTGCCCTCCTTCTTGGCGGCCTCGACGAGCTTGTCCAGCCCGCCGAAGTCGGCGGCGGAGGTGGCGGTTCTGGCGTCCACTCCGGCCGCGGAGCCGCCGTCGGCGCCCGCCGAGGGGGCCGTTGTGGTGGGGGCGGCTCCGCACGCTGTGGCGCTCATCAGGAGGAATGCGGCCAGGCCTGCAAAGCGAACTCGGGATGCGATCACTGTGTCTCCCAAGGGGGTGTCGCGCAATATTTCACGAAAGTAGACGAACTTGTACAAACAAGCTAGGCCTCCTATGTCGTGAATCAGTTGCTGTTTGGTGAACGGGCCAAGTACAAGGGTGAAATGCGGGAACTTGGGCTATGTGTGGCAATAACGCTTGTTTAGGGTGGGGTTCAGTCGGACACACGGTGCGCGCAGTGAGGGATTCCGTTGACGCCTGCCGGGCCGGATGCGAGCGGGCGGCTTGAGAGGCGAGGCGAGATTGCGTGGTCACCGGGCGTGCGGGGATGCATGGGAGAGAGCCGTGGGGTTCGCGGGTGCGCCGGAAGGGGGGCGGATGTGACGGCCCGGTACATGGGCATCGCGGAGGAGCTGCGCGACGCGATCATGCGAGGTGAGCACCCCGTGGGCGCCCAGCTCCCCTCGGAGTCCGAGCTGGCCACCCGCTTCGCGGCCTCGCGCGGCACGATCCGCCAGGCGGTCGCCGTACTCGCCACCGAGGGCCTGGTCGGGTCCCGCCAGGGCGCCAGGCGCATCGTGCTCGGCCGTGAGCGCAGCCAGAGCTTCGCCGAACTGCACAGCTTCGCCCAGTGGGCGCGGGTGATGGGCTATCGGGTGAGCGGGCGGGTGCTGGAGCAGCGCCGCAGGGGCGCCGGCGTCACCGAGGCCGCCAGGCTCGCGCTTCAGCCGGGCGATCCGGTGCTTTTCGTGCTGCGGCTGCGCTCCCTGGAGGGCGAGCCGGTGATGCTGGAACGCACGGTCTACGCCGGGTGGATCGCCCCGGCCGTCGAGCGCATCGAACCGGGCTGCGAGTCGGTCACCCAGGCCCTCTACGAGAGTGTCGGCCTCGTCTTCGCCTACGGCGAGCACCTCATCGACGCGGTGGCCGCGGGCGTCGAGGACTCCAGGCTGCTGGCCGTGCGCAGGGGCAGCCCGCTGCTGCGCCAGCGCCGGGTCACCACCACCCACGAGGGGCGGCCCGTCGAGTGGTCCGACGACCGCTACCGCGCGGGCAGCGTCACCTTCAGCATCCGCAACTCGGTGGACGCCAATCCGCTCGTACGGCAGGTGGGGGACTTGCGCCCGGCCCGGTAAGAACGTACGTTCGATACGCCAGGCCCGTCTTCCCCCGGGTGCTCATCGGAAAGCCGCGGGAGAAGAGCGTCTTGAGCAGACTTTACGGCGACCCCGTCGAAGTGTGGATCCGCGACGGGCAGCCCGTCCAGTTCGTCTGGGGCGATCGCCTCCACGCCGTCGGCAGGGTTCTCGACCACTGGGTCGTCGCACGCGAGTGGTGGAAGACCTCCGCCGGTGATCCCGGCGAGCGCCGGTTCTGGCGGGTCGAGGCCGCCTCGGGAGGCCGGGCCGGCACCTACGAGCTCAGGTTCGACACCGCGGGCGAGGGCTGGCTGCTGATCAGGGCATGGGAGTGACGTCCCGCCCCGGCGTGCCTCCCGCGTGCCTTTCATCGGGCGGGGCGGTGCTCGCTCACTGTCCGGCGGGATGGACCTCCTGGGGCTGCTCCTGCCCGGAGACCTCCGGCGAGGGCGCCTCGGAGAGGGAGGGCGCGGGGTCGTCCGCGAGCGGGGTCGGGACCGATCTCACCGGGTTCCGCTTCACCCGGTCCTGCTTCACCTGGTCCTGCTGCACCGAGGTCGGTTTCACCGGGACCGTCTCCGCCGCCTGCGCCGGGAGGCGGCGCTCAGGCCTGGTCCGCCGCCGGTGCCCGCCGCCCGCGGCCTGGATCCCGGTGATCTGCCGCACGGTCGTCGCGCACAGCAGGGAGGCGGTCGCGACGGCGACCAGCTCGGTCAGGCCGAACCCGGTCAGGCTCGCGCCTCCCTGGGGCGCCCCAGGCCACAACCGGGCCAGCACCAGCGCGGAGGCGACGAGCCAGCTCAGCCACCAGGCGGTGAGCAGCGCCTTCCAGCGCAGGCGGCGATCCAGCGGCGGGCGGGAGGCTCGCCACAGCCGGTCGACCAGCACGGGGGGCGCGGCCAGGTTGACCACGGGCACGAACCAGCTCACCAGGACCGGCGCCACCGCGGTCCGGTCGGCGCCCTGCCGGGCGCGAAGCAGCCAGTTCAGGTAGGCGGCGACGGCGGCGATCGCGGATGCGGCGAAGAACATGATCAGAATGGCGAAGACGGTGACCGCGCCGAAGACCGCGTCGGCTCCGGGGGCGTGGGGGTCGCCGTTGAGCTCGGATATCTCCAGGACGAGGCGCCGACCGCGGACCTGTTCGAACACCGCCAGGGCGGCGACCGCGACCACCAGTGCGGTGAGCGTGACATAGACGGCCGAGGCCGATTTTTGTAGAGATGGGATAGAGCGCATGTATATCTCCCCCCCGCCATGCGCTGAGGACCTGCCCCTTTTCCTATCCCGTCAGCGCTCCCGCTAATCAGCGCGGATGCCCTGCTCAGCCGACGATGCCGGACTCCCACGCCCAGGCGGCGATCTCCACCCGATTCCTCGCACCCAGCTTCGCCTGGATGCTCCCCAGGTGCGTCTTCACGGTCGACAGTGAGACGAACAGCTCGGCGGCGACCTCCTGGTTGGTCCGCCCCCTGGCGACCAGGCGCACGACGTCCAGCTCACGCTCGGTGAGGGGCTCGCTGGGCGGGCGTACGCCACCGGCCCGAGGGTGGGAGAGGTGTTCGAGCAGGCGCACGGTCACCGAGGGCGACACCAGTGCGTCCCCGGCCGCCGCGGCCCGGATCGCCTCGATGAGCAGCGTCGGCCCGCTGTCCTTGAGCAGGAAACCGGTCGCCCCCGCGCGCAGCGCGCCGTAGACGTACTCGTCGAGGTCGAAGGTGGTGACGATCACCACCCTCATCGGGTCCGCCACCCCCGGCCCCGCGAGGATGCGGGTGGCCTCCAGGCCGTCCAGCTTGGGCATGCGGATGTCGAGCAGGCACACGTCCGGCCGTAACCGTCGTGCCAGCTCGACGGCCTCGGCCCCGTTGGCGGCCGTCGCCAGAACCTCCATGTCCTGCTGGGCGTCCAGAATCATCTGGAACCCGGTCCGCACCAGTTCCTGGTCATCGGCGATGAGCACCCGAATCGTCACCTGTTGGATTGTGCCAGCCCTGAGGCGGTCACGGATCGGGCATCCGGCCGATGTGCCGGTAAGCGACGGCGAATCGTCCTTTCGGCCGACCCCGTCCGGGAGACGTGGAGACGATCGGTCGATCTGCCGCCGTCCTCCGCACGGGAAAGTGCTCGCGTGAACGTTGTCCTTGAGGGATCCGGGCTGGTCAAGCGCTTCGGAACGGCCGTGGCGCCGGGCGGTGTCAGACCGGCGATCCATGCGGGCGAGGGCGTGGAGAAGGCAGGGGCAGGCCGAGGCGGGTGGGTGGGGAAACGGGGTGCCGGATAACTTTTCTCTTCCCGGCCGGTGATCGGGGGGCCGGGAAAGGCACTCCTTGGTGTGGATGATCCAGAAGCGCGATTCACCGCGCTGTACGACCAGCACTATCGCAGCGTGCTCGGCTACACGCTGCTGCGCGCGGAGCGGCAGGCGGCCGAGGACATCGCGAGCGAGACGTTCCTGATCGCCTGGCGGCAGCTGGAGGAGCTGCCGGAGCCGTCGCTGCCCTGGCTGCTCGGCGTCGCCCGGAACCTGCTGCGCGGGCAGCGGCGTTCCGGGCTGCGACGGCGGGCACTGGTGGAACGGCTGGCGGAGCTGTCCTCGGAGGGCGACGTGACCGAGCGGGTGGCCGAGCAGGTCGCCGAGCGCGAGGCGGCTCTCGCGGCGCTCGCCGGGTTGTCCGAGCTGGACGCCGAGGCGGTGATCCTGGCCAGCTGGTACGGGCTGGCTCCGGCCGACGCCGCCAAGCTCGCCGGCTGTTCCGCCCGGGCCTTCACCGTTCGCCTGTATCGCGCCCGCCGCCGCCTGTCCCAGGCACTCGACCTCACCCCGGCCACTACCCTGCAGGAGCAGCCTTGAACGACGTCAACGAACGTGTCCGCGCGCTGCGCCCGGACGCACTCACCGAGGACGCCCACCGGCGGCGCCGCGAGGCCGATCTCGCCCGTGCCTTCGCGACGGCCGTGTCCGGGCCCGATCGTGCGTCCGGTCGCGCTCCCGATTCCGTGTCCTTCCGCGTGCCCCTCGACGCCTCCCGCCCCCTGTCCCGTCTCCGCCTCACCCCCGGGATCGTGCTGACCGGCGCCCTCGTCGGGCTGGCCGCCGCCGTGACGGTGCCCGCCGTCATGACGGGGACGGTCGGGCTGCGGGGGCCGGGCGGGGGCCGGACCGCGGCGATCGCCTCCCCGGACCCGGCCTCGGGCACCTCCCCGGTACGGCACCCCGAGGCCCAGGTGCCGCCCTCCGAGACCTCCGGCTCGCTCCCGGTCGCGACCCCCGGCACGCGGGTGGTCACGCTCGACGCCCGGTCGTTCCTGCTGACGGGTGCGGAGACGGCGGCGCGCACGACCTCCCCGGAAGGCCGGTACTGGTTCGAGCGCACCAGGACCTTCGAACCCGCCGGGTCCGGCGCGACCGTCGCCCACACTGACGAGTCCTGGTATGACGGCCGGGCCGGGCGGATCGTGTCTAACCAGGATGTAAATATCACTTTCGCCACTGAAGCCGCGAAGGCGGCATGGAGGGCGAAAGGGGCCCCGGCACTGTGGCCCGGGCCGCGTACCGAGGACTTCTCCCGGCTCTCGCTGCGATGGCGGGTCGGGAGCGAGACGCTGACCATGGACGAGGTGCGGGACCTGCCCGGTGACGCCGAAGAGCTGGAGCGGTGGCTCCGCTCGGCCCACCGGGACGGGCCGTTCCCGGCCTTCGTCTTCGACGCCGCGCGGTACCTGCTCGCCTCACCCGCGAGCCCGGCCACACGTGCCGCGACGTTGCGCGTCCTCGCGGCCCAGCCCGGGATCGTCCTGAAGAAGGACGTCCTCGACCCGCTCGGGCGCACCGGCTTCGCCGTCATCACGGCCGAAGGCCACCACACCCTGGTCGTCGACGAGTCGGGGGCGCGCCTGCTGGCCTTCGTCTACACGGGCCCGGACGAGAGCCCCCGTACCGGTGACCGTTCCGCGCACCTCCCCTTCCGCAAGGGCCTCAGGATCGCCTACGAGGAGTCCGGCTGGGTGGGGAAGGTCGGCGTTCGGAGGTGACGTCCGCCCCGCCGCACGGCGAGACCGGCGGGCGGCGGGGCGGTCCTCGCGCGAGGAGGAGCGGCGTCGCCCGGGACGGGGTCAGCCCAGGACGAGGTCCCTGATGGTCTTCAGGGAGGCCTCGTCGCGAGGGCCCATCACCAGGAGGTTGCTCACCGGGCTGTTACGCCACAGCTCAAGGCGTTCGCGGATGCGGCCCGCGGGGCCGACCAGGGAGATGCCGTCGGCCAGCTCGTCGGGGATCGCGTTGAACGCCTCGTCCCTGCGTCCGGCCAGGTAGAGGGCCTGGATCTCCTCGGCGGCCTCGGCGTAGCCCATCCTGCCGATGATGTCGGCGTGGAAGTTGCGGCTCTTGGCCCCCATGCCGCCGATGTAGAGGGTGAGCATCATCTTCACCCCGTCCAGCGCCGCTCGGACGTCGTCGGTGATGAGGGTCATGACCATGGCGGCGATGTCGAAGCCGGGGTCGGCGCCGGCGAGCGAGGGGCCGTACATCCGCTCGATCTTCTCGGGGAACACGAACAGCGGCAGCCAGCCGTCGGCGATCTCGGCGGCGAGCGCGACGTTCTTCGGCCCCTCCGCACCCAGGTAGAGAGGGATCTCGGCGCGCAGCGGGTGGGTGATCAGCTTCAGCGGCTTGCCGAGGTTCGCGCCTCCCGGGTAGGGGAGGGGATAGTGCTCACCGTCGCTGGTCACCGGCTCCTCGCGGCGCCACACCTTGCGCATGATCTCGACGTACTCGCGGGTGCGGGCGAGCGGCCTGGGGAACGGGTTTCCGTACCAGCCCTCGACGACCTGGGGCCCCGACGCGCCGATGCCGAGCAGCAGCCGCCCGCCGGTGAGATGATCCAGGGTCATCGCGGTCATCGCGGTCGCCGCCGGGGTTCTGGCGGAGATCTGCACCACGGATGTGCCTAGTTTGATCCGGGATGTCTGCGCGCCGTACCAGGCCAGGGGGGTGAAGGCGTCGCTACCGTAGGCTTCCGCGGTCCAGACGGACTCATAACCCAATCGCTCCGCGGTCTGGACGAGTTCGGTGGCGTCGTCGGCGTTCCGTTGCCAGTAGCCGAGGTTCAGGCCGAGCTTCAGGTCGGTGCTCACGGGGTTCTCCTCGCGACGCGGCGCCGGACGGATCCCGCAATTAGAACACGTTCTATATTGGTCGGTCGAGTGTGAGGTGTCGAGATTCTGTCTTTCGGGAAGCGTGTTTCTGTGCTCAACGCCGCTCGCAAACTCCTCTCCCTGGTGTCGCTGCTCGCCCTCGCCGCCATGGGAACGATCCCGGCCGTGGCGCACGCGCAGGGACGGCCCAACATCGTGTTTGTCCTCGTCGACGACCTGGAGGCGGGTGATCTGCGGAGATTTCCCAACATCTGGAACCTCCTCGCGCAGGGCGGCACCGGCTTCGACAGGTTCTTCGTGCCGAACTCCTGGTGCTGTCCCTCGCGTGCGTCGATCATGCGCTGCCAGTACGTGCACAGCCACGGCGTGCTGACCAACACCGCCCCCGAAGGGGGGTTCACCAAGTACTACACATCCGGCCTGGAACGCTCCAACATCGCGACCTGGATGAAGTCGGCCGGATACCGCACCGGGCTGATGGGCAAATACCTCAACCACTATCCCGGCGGCGCCACCTCCGCCACCCACGTGCCTCCCGGCTGGGACGAGTGGGACGTGCCGGTGCGCAGGCTGTACGAGGAGTACGGCTACACGCTCAACGAGAACGGCATGCTGCGGAAATACGGCTTCGCGCCGCAGGACTATCTGACCGACGTGCTCAGCGCGAAGGCGAGGGCGTTCGTCTCCCAGCCGAGCCAGGATCCGTTCTTCCTGTATCTCGCCCCGGTCGCCCCGCACAACCCGGCCAACCACGCCCCCCGGCACGAGGCCGCCTTCGCCGGGGTGGTGGCCCCGCGCACCCCGTCCTTCGACCAGGCGGATGTCAGCGCCGAGCCGCTCTGGCTCAGGTCGCTCCCGCCGTTCGACGCCGCGAGGATCCGCAAGATCGACCGGCACTACCGGGACCGGCTCCGGGCGATGCTCGGCGTGGACGACATGGTGGGCGCCCTCGTCGAATCGCTCAGGGTCTCCGGCAAGCTCGATGAAACGTATATCTTTTTCTCCTCCGATAACGGGTTCCACCTGGGCCAGCACCGGCTCGGCCAGGGCAAGACCACGCCCTTCGATGAGTCGATCAAGGTGCCGCTGCTGGTGAGGGGACCCGGTGTGCAGGCGGGCCGCGTCGTCGGCGACATGGCCGCGAGCGTGGACCTCGCCCCGACGTTCGCGCAGCTCGCCGGGGTCACGCTCCCCGACTTCGCCGAGGGGCGCTCCCTGCTGCCGCTCCTGCGGGGTGAGACACCGCCCTCGTGGCGCCAGAACGTGCTGCTGGAGTTCTACCGCCCGACCAGCCCGGATTCGGCCCGCCAGACCCCGGTCCCCGCCTACCAGGGGATGCGGACCGCCCAGAGCACCTTCGTCCGCTACTCCACCGGCGAGTACCAGATCTACGACGTCGTCAGGGATCCCTACCAGCTTCACAACCTCGCCGCGGAGATCCCGCTCCCCGTGATCGCCGAGTTCAACCGGCAACTCGACGCCCTGGTCTCCTGCTCGGGCGCCTCCTGCCGCTCAGCCGACTCGGTCAGGCCGCCCCTGTTGCCCTTCAAGCCCCTCATCATCCTCAGCCCGTGGGGGACGTGAGATGCCGGGGTAGGCCCGTCGCAGGTGGTCCTCGACGGCGGACGAGGCCTCCGCCGCGTCCCCGGCGGCGATGGCCCGGTGGATCCGGCGGTGGTCGGCCATGAGCCCCGCGGTGTCGCCCAGGCGCTCGACCGCCTCGACCGCGTAGCGGCGGAGCGAGTCGCGCAGGGAGAGCATCATCGCGGTGGTCAGCCTGTTGCCCGAGGCCTCGGCGATGGCGACGTGGAAGTCCGTGTCGTGCTCGACGAACTCCTCGGCCGTCGTCGTGGCGTCCATGCGCTCCAGTGCGGCGGTCAGGGCGGACAGGTCGGCCCCGTGGACGGCGGCGTGCGAGACCGACCACTTCTCGATCATCAACCGGGCGTCGACGACCTCCTCCAACGACAGGTTCGCCAGCCCGAGGTGGAGCCTGAGCAGGTCGCTCAGGGCCTCGGCGGGCCTGGAGATGAGGAGGGCCCCCGCGTCGGGACCTCGTCCGACCTGCGAGGAGACCACTCCCAGCGTCTCCAGCACCCGCATCGCCTCGCGTACCGACGACCGGCTCACCCGTAGCTGCTCGGCGAGTTGCCGCTCGCCGGGCAGGCGATCCCCGACCCTGAGGCCGTCGTCCGCGATGCGGCGCTCGATCTGGGCGATCACCTCCTCGAACGTCCGGGTGCGCCGGACCGGCTGCCAACCGCTCAAGGGGACCTCCTCTTGTGGAGAAATATGGTCAGACCATACTGTGGTCAGGCCATTGAAAGGAAGGAGCGCCGTGCGCGTCGCCCTCTTCGTCACCTGCGTGAACGACACCCTGTTTCCCGGCACCGGGCGGGCGGTCGTCACGCTGCTGCGCCGCCTCGGATGCGACGTCGACTTCCCCACCGCCCAGACCTGCTGTGGCCAGATGCACGTCAACACGGGATATCCCGAGGAGGGCAGGAGGCTCGCGCGGCACTTCGTGGACGTCTTCGCCCCCTACGACGCGGTCGTCGCGCCGTCGGGATCGTGCGCCGCGATGGTCCGCGAGCAGTACCCCCGGCTCGCCCGCACCGCCGCCGCCCCCGCCCAGGTCAGGGCCGGGTCCCCCGGGGGGCTGATCACCGGGACCGTCGGGGCCTCGGCGCCCCGGACGGCTCCGCCGAGAGGCTCGGGCCCCGCTCCGGCGCCTCTCGCGGGCGAGCCGGAATCGCCTGCTCCGCCGAAGGACCCGCGCCCCGGTCCGGCGTCCCGAGCGGACGAGTCCGGATCCTTCGCCGCCGAGGTGGCCGAGCTGGTGCCCAGGGTCTACGACCTCTCCGAGTTCCTCGTCGACGTCCTCGGCGTCACCGACGTGGGCGCCTACTTCCCGCACCGGGTGACCTACCACCCGACCTGCCACTCGATGCGGATCCTGCGCGTGGGAGACCGGCCCACCCGGCTGCTGGAGCAGGTCAGGGGGCTGGAGCTGGTCCCGCTACCCGGTGCCGACGAGTGCTGCGGCTTCGGCGGCACCTTCGCGGTGAAGAACCCGGCGATCTCCGCGGCGATGTGCGCCGACAAGGTGCACAACGTCGCGACCACCGGCGCCGAGGTGCTGTGCGCCGCCGACAACTCCTGCCTGATGCACATCGGCGGCACCCTGAAACGCCAGCGCACCGGTGTGCGGATCATGCACCTCGCCGAGATCCTCGCCGCCACGGAGACCACCCGATGAGCGGCCCGGCCGTCGGTGAAAGAGCCGCAGGGGAGAGAGCCGTCGGCGAGAGGGGCGTCGGTGGGAGGGGCGTTGACGAGAAGAGCGTCGATGAGAGGACTCACGTGAGGGAGGCCCACCGGTGAGCGGCACGTTCCTGGGCATGCCCGCCTTCCCGGCGAACGCCGCGGTCGCCGTGCGGGACTCGCAGCTCAGATACAACCTCCGCAGGGCCACCCGCACGATCCGCGGCAAGCGGGCCCTCGTGGTCGACGAGCTGCCCGACTGGGCCGAGCTCCGCCGGGCGGGCAAGGAGATCAAGGACCACACCCTGCGCAACCTGGAGCACTACCTGCTCCGCATGGAGGAGGCCGTCACCGCCGCGGGCGGCCACGTCCACTGGGCGGCCGACGCCGAGGAGGCGAACAGGATCGTCACCGACCTGGTCAAGGCCACCGGCGAGACCACCGTGGTCAAGGTCAAGTCGATGGCCACCCAGGAGATCGGCCTCAACGAGGCACTCCTGGCAGAAGGCATCACCGCCTACGAGACCGACCTGGCCGAGCTGATCGTCCAGCTCGGTGACGACTGGCCCTCGCACATCCTGGTCCCGGCGATCCACCGTAACCGTTCGGAGATCCGCGAGATCTTCCAGGAGAAGATGGCCGACTGGGGCCGCGCGGCGCCCGAGGACCTGACCGACGAGCCCCGCGCCCTCGCCGAGGCCGCCAGGCTCCACCTGCGCGAACGTTTCCTGTCGACCAGGGTCGCCGTCTCCGGCGCCAACTTCATGATCGCCGAGACCGGCACGCTGGTGGTGCTGGAGTCCGAGGGCAACGGGCGGATGTGTCTCACCCTGCCCGAGACGCTGATCAGCGTGGTCGGCATCGAGAAACTGCTGCCGAGCTGGCAGGACCTGGAGGTCTTCCTCCAGCTGCTGCCCAGGAGCTCCACCGGCGAGCGGATGAACCCCTACACCTCCACCTGGACGGGCGCGACCGAGGGCCAGGAGTTCCACCTGGTGCTGCTCGACAACGGCCGCACGAACGTGCTCGCCGACGAGGTGGGCCGCCAGGCGTTGCGTTGCATCCGCTGCTCCGCCTGCCTCAACGTCTGCCCGGTCTACGAGCGCGCCGGAGGCCACGCGTACGGATCGGTCTATCCGGGACCGATCGGTGCGATCCTCACCCCGCAGTTGCGCGGGACCGCCTCGGAGCTGGACGCGTCGCTGCCGTACGCCTCGACTCTCTGCGGCGCCTGCTTCGACGCCTGTCCGGTCGCGATCGACATTCCCGAGGTCCTGGTCCACCTGCGCGGCAAGGTCCGCCACGCGCGCGCCGAGCGCCTGGGCATGCGCGCCGCCGGGTGGGTGTTCGACCGCCCCACGCGGCTGGCACGCGCCCAGCGGTTCGGCGGACGCCTGCGCAGGTTCGTCCCCGGCCGCCTGCCGGGGCCGCTCTCCGCCTGGACCGACACCCGCGACATTCCCGACATCCCCGCCGAGTCCTTCCGCGACTGGTGGAACCGTACCGACGGAGGTGCCCGATGACCGCCGGAGCAGCATCCCCCGCGCCCGGTCCCGGGCGCCCGTCCGGTGCCTCCTCGGGTGCGGGCGACCTCTCCCACAAGAGCGGTTCCTCGGCTGCGGGTGGTCTTTCCGGTACGGGCGGCTCCTCGGGTACGGGCGACCTCTCCGGTACGGGGGCCAAGGAGCGGATCCTGGCGAGGATCCGCTCCGCCGTGGCCGGAGCTCCCGACGTCGAGATCACCCGCGCCTACCGCACGTCACCGGGGCCGGCGGACCCGGAGGGCGCGGTGGAGCTGTTCGCCGAGCGTGTGGCCGACTACCGGGCCGTCGTCCACGTGGTGGACGAGGCGGAGGTCGCCGCGACGATCGCGGCGGCGCTGGCCCGGCGGGGCGCCGCCCGGCTGGTCGTCCCTGAGGGACTGCCGCCGGAGTGGGCGCCGGACGATCCGGTCACCGACGACCCTCCGCTGAGCGCGGTGGAACTGGACGGGGTGGACGGGGTCGTCACCGGATGCGCGGTCGCGATCGCGGTGACCGGCACCATCGTGCTGGACGCCGGACCCGGCCAGGGGCGGCGGGCACTCACCCTGGTCCCCGACTACCACCTGTGCGTGGTGCGGGCCGGGCAGATCGTGGCAGGAGTCCCAGAGGCCGTCGGCAGGCTCGACCCCACCAGGCCGCTGACCTGGATCAGCGGCCCCTCCGCGACCAGCGACATCGAGCTGAACCGGGTGGAGGGCGTGCACGGCCCACGCACGCTGGAGGTCGTCATCGTCCGCTGAGCCGTCACACCTCCAGCCGGTTCGGCGGGGACGATCCTCGCCGACGGAGGTCGTCGTCCGCTGAGCCGCACCCCGAGCCGGCCCGGTCTGGATGATCACCACCGACTCGTCGTCCGTTGAGCCGTTCCCTTCGGATGCCGATCCGGCCCGTCCGGGCAGGATCGGGATCTTGCGCGGGCGGGTCCCGCCGAGGTGAGGTTGGGACCACACATCCCCCGGCAAGGAGGGCGCGTGACCGCCTTCGTACCCGATCCGCCGATCCTGACCGGCCGGCTCGTGATCCGGCCCTTCCGCCCGGGTGACGCCCCTCGCGTCCGCTCGGTGATCAGGGCGCGTGACAGGTTCCTGCCGCCAGGCGCCCCCGGGCACCCGTCGGGCATCTCCCAGTGGCTCTCCCACGGCGTGCACGAGTTGCACCGCTCCGGCCAGGGCGTGCACCTGGCGATGGAGGCCGACGGGCTGATCGTGGGCGCGATCAGCCTCTTCAGGACCCTCTGGGGTGCGGGGACCACCGAGGTCGGGTACGGGGTGCATCCGCTGCACCAGGACCGGGGTTACGCCACCGAGGCCCTGCTCGGTGTGGCGCGCTGGGTGTTCGAGACCACGGAGATGCGCAGGATCGAGCTTCGCGCCGCCCTGGACAACACGGCCTCCCTGCGGGTCGCGGAGAAGGCCGGTTTCGTCAGGGAGGGCGTACTTCGCGCCGCCGACCTGGGGGAGGACGGCCCGCGCGACATCGTGGTGTTGGGAATGCTCAGAAGCGATCTGTCCTGATCCACGCGGGATTCTCGTGTCGCGGGCGGCGCGATGGACGTCATGCCTGGTCGGGAGGGGGGAACGGGCGGGGAGGGTACGCGGGATGTGGAACGGCGGCGTGGCCGTGCCGGACGTCTCCCGCGAGCCTGGTTGACGCGCCAGGGCGTGTGATCCACATGGGCCGACCCGCTGGGGAGCGTCGCCCGCCGCGGTCGATCCGATCTTCGTCATCCGCGGGATCAACGGGAAGAAAAGATAGAATTTACCGATCCGTTACCTGTTCATGCGGTGCCGAAATCGGATATGGTCGCGATTCGCTACTGCGTAGTCCCAGGTCAAGGTCATTGGAGTCCTGTTCCATGATATTTAGCGAGGGGACTGCCGGATTTACCCGGCAGGTGAATTGCTTCCCTGCTATGGTTCCGATGTCTGAAGCGGTCAGGGCTTGGCCGTCGCCTACCTCCGTCGAGGGAAGCGAGAAGCCGCTCCCCTCAGGGGGCGGAGGAGTCACGAAACCGCCGCTGCTGCTCATCGGGCAGGGCTCGCACGACGACAATGGATCCGCTGAATTCGGCAGGTTCATCCATCGGCTCCGCTGCCGCCTGGATCAGACGGCAGTGGACGTCTCCGGTGGTTACATCGCCAGGGCCAGACCGCGCCTCAGCGACTCCGTCGCCTCGCTGGTCGCTCGCGGGCACCACCGGATGGTGGCCCAGCCGATGAGCCTCGCCGGAGACGTGTGGCTCGGCGCGGACATCCCTTCGGCGATGGCCCGCGAGCAGGAGAGGCACCCCATGCTGACCTGCGACTACGGCCGTCCCCTCGGCTCGGACCCGCGCATCCTCGCGCTGCTCGCCGAGCGTCTGGCCGACGCGGCGGCCGAGGTCGCCAGCCTCCGGCTCGTCCCGGCCGCCGCCGGGGTGTTCGACGACGAGCCCGAGCACATCGAGATCGGTGAGACCGCCGTGGTCCTGGTCGGCGACGGCTCCACCAGTCCCGAGACGAACGCCGACGTGCACCGGGTCTCCCGCCTCTTCTGGGAGACCCACGCCCACGAGTACATGACCGTGGAGACGGCCTTCGTCTCCCTCACCCCGCCCGGCGTACCCGGCGGCATCGAGCGCTGCCGCCGCCTCGGCGCCAAGCGCGTGATCGTCGTCCCCTACCTGCTGTTCGCCGGTGGCCTGCTCGACCGCGTCTGGGCACAGGCGATGGCCTACGCCGCCGGACACCCGAATCTGGACGTCCGCTGCGCCGACGTCATCGGCGACTGCGAGGGCCTGGCCGACGTGGTCATCGAGCGTTACGAGGAGGCGCTCAGCGGCATCGCCTGGTGATCCGTCGATCCCCGGCAGCTTGGTATGACTTTTCGGTATTTTCCCGAAAATCCGTATTCAAGGGAGAATGATCATATGACCACCCTTGAGGAGACCATCGCGGCGATCCGTCCCGCGGACCCGGCGGCCGTCGCCGAAGCCCGCGCCCACCAGGACCGCCTGACCAAGCCCCGTGGCGCGCTGGGCGCCCTGGAGGACGTGGCGGTACGACTGGCGGGGGCCGCGGCGGTGAGCCCTCCGCCCCTCCCCGCCCCCGCGGCTCTGGCGATCTTCGCGGCCGACCACGGCGTCCACGCCAGGGGCGTGAGCCCGTGGCCGAGGGAGGTCACCCTGCAGATGGTCGGCAACTTCCTCGCGGGCGGCGCCGTGGCCAACGCCTTCGCCGTCCAGGCCGGCGTCTCGGTGACGGTCGTCGACGTCGGTGTGGCCGCCGACCTCGACCCCGCGCCCGGCCTGACGATCAGCAAGGTCGCGTACGGCACCGCGGACCTGTCCGCCGGACCCGCGATGACCCCGGAGCAGGCGGTCGCGGCACTGGAGGCCGGCATCGCCGTGGCCCGCGACCTCGTCGAGGGAGGCGCCCGCTGCCTGATCACCGGCGACATGGGCATCGCCAACACCACCGCCTCGGCCGCACTGATCTGCGCGTTCACCGGGCACGACGCGGCCGTGGTGACCGGCAGGGGCACCGGTGTCGACGACGAGACCCTCGCGCGCAAGGTCGAGGTGGTCCGCGAGGCCCTGCGGGCGAACGGCCTGGAGCTCGAACGGGACAGTGCCTCGGAGATGTCCGCGCTGCGGACGCTGGCCGCGGTCGGCGGCCTGGAGCACGCCGCGATCGCCGGATTCGTCCTCGCCGGGGCGGCTCTTCGCGTACCGGTCATCCTGGACGGTGTCATCGCCGGGGCGGCGGCGCTGGCGGCGGCGGCCCTCGCCCCCGACGTCGTCGACCACTGTGTGGCGGGGCACCGTTCGGCCGAACCCGGCCACGCCGTCGCCCTGGATCACCTCGGCCTGCGGCCCCTGGTCGAGCTGGAACTCCGGCTCGGCGAGGGTACGGGTGGCCTGCTCGCCCACCCCATCGTCTGTGCGGCCGTCAGGGTGATGCACGAGGTCGCGACCTTCGATTCCGCCGGTGTGACGGACAAGGAAACCTGATCCAACCGTCACGGTCGCGGCTTGTCCGCAGATCAGCCGCGGGAATCCTCCGGCTTCGGTCGCGGGGAGGAAGTCAAGTACGGAAGTCTTGGGGCGGCAGGTTGACAGCGGTCAGCCCTGTCTTGACAGCTGTTAACACGGGCGCAGTGAAGCGGGCGCCATTAGCCGGTAGGTTTACCTCCTAGCACGCCATGCTTCGCAATTCCTCGTGAATGGGAGATCGGTCGCCATGTCGCCGTACCTGCTTGGCTTGCGCCTCTCTGGGCGGCGAGTGCTCGTCGTGGGCGGAGGGCGCGTCGCCCAGCGGCGGGTGCCGGCGCTGCTCGACGCGGGCGCCCTGGTCACCGTCGTCTCGACGAGCGTCACGCACGCCCTCGACGACCTCATCGCCACGGGTCGCGTGACCTGGGAGGCGAGGCGCTACCAGGTCGGCGACGTCGACGGGGCCTGGCTGGTGCAGGCCTGCACGAACGACCGCGCGGTGAACGCCGCGGTGGCCGCGGAGGCGGAGGCCAAGCGCATCTGGTGCGTACGCGCCGACGACAAGGACGCCTCGGCGGCCTGGACCCCGGCCAGCGGCAAGGTGGACGAGATCAGCGTGGCGATCACCGCCGGAGGCGACCCCCGCCGCGCCGCCGGGATCAGGGACGCCGTCGTCGGAGCCCTCAGGGACGGCACGGTCGACGCCAGGCGCAACCGTACCAAGCCGGTCGGCGTCGCCCTGGTCGGCGGAGGGCCCGGCGACCCCGGCCTGATCACGGTCCGCGGGCGGCAGCTGCTGGCCCAGGCCGACGTGGTCGTCGCCGACCGCCTCGCCCCGCAACCTCTGCTCGACGAGCTCTCGCCGGACGTCGAGCTGATCGACGCCGCCAAGATCCCCTATGGTCGTTACATGGCCCAGGAGCGGATCAACGAACTGCTGATCGAGCACGCCAAACAGGGCAAGTTCGTGGTCAGGCTCAAGGGCGGTGACCCGTTCGTCTTCGGTCGCGGTGGCGAGGAGATGCTCGCCTGCGCCCGCGAGGGCATCCCGGTCACCGTGGTTCCCGGCATCACCAGCCCGATCGCGGTGCCCGCCGCGGCGAACGTCCCCGTGACCCATCGCGGCGTGAGCCAGGAATTTCACGTGATTTCCGTACATGTTCCGCCGGGTGATGAGAGATCCACCGTCGACTGGCCTAATCTGGCAAGATCCGGCGGAACACTGGTGCTTATGATGGCGGTCGAACGAATCGGCGCGATAACCGAAGCGCTGATTCGTGACGGCCGTTCGCCGGAAACTCCCGTAATGGTGGTACAGGACGGTACCCTTCCCACCCAACGCGCTCTTTACGCCACGCTGTCCACCGTGGCGGAGCGTGTGAGCGCGGCTGGGATTCGACCACCTGCGATCGTGATCGTCGGCGATGTCGTGAAGGTCGGCCAGGAGGTCGAGATGGTTCGAGCGGAGCGAGTACCGTGAAATCGGCGTCCAACAGGCCCCCTCAACCGGGTGGTGGCCGTGACCCTCGCCTCGCCGGCACCCCCCAGGAGCCGCCTGACGACACCTCGTCGGACGACAAGGAATCCCCCGGCGAGCAGACGGTGACCTTCGGCGCCATCCGTGCCGACGACGACGCGGCCTCCATCCGCGCCCGCACCCGACCTCCGGGTGCCCAGCCACCGGGGACAGCCGTTCCCAGGGCGGCCACCGGCCCCGCCGTGCCCCGGGGCCGGACACCGGGTCCCGCGACCCAGGCCGGAGGGGGCGGCTCCACCGCGCCCTCGGGCAGGACGGCGGGTCCGGCGGGAGGCGGTCCCGCGACCTCCGCCGAGGCGAGCGACCCCGCGGCCCCGCCCGCCTCCAAGGAGACGATGGAGGCCTTCCACGCCGCGGCCGCCGCCGCACAGGCCAAGATCGAAGCCATCACCGCCTCCCGTGCCCGCGAAGCGGCCGCCAAGCCCGCCTCCCCGGGCACCCAGGGCAACCGCCCGGCGAATCCCTCCCGAGGCGGCCCCGCCACGGCCCCCGGTCAGGGCGGTCCCGCTTCCCCCGGTGTCCCTCGCGGAGGCACTCCCTCCGCGCCCGGCGCGACTCCTGGTCAGGGGGTTCGTCCTTCCGCGGGTGTCCCCCGTGGAGGTGCTCCCGCCTCGCCCGGCGCGGCTCCCGGGACGCCCGCTCCCCGTGGCTTCCCCGCCTCACCGGGTGTTCCTGCTTCTCCGGGCGCTCCCCGTGGGGGCACACCCCCGACTGCTCCCCGTGGGGGCACGCCCGCGGCTCCTCAGGGTACCCCCCGAGGGCGGGGCGCCCCCGGTGGCACTCCGGGTGTCTCCCGCGGGGGTGCCGCAGCCGGCTCTCCCGGCGCCGCCTTCCGCCCGGGTGCACCCGTTCCTCCGAGCGCTCCGGGCGGTGCCGACGCCGCTCCCGGTGCGGCCTTCCGCCCGGGTGCTCCGGTGCCTCCGAGCGCGCCTGCTGGTGCGGACGTCGCCCCCGATGCGGCCTTCCGTCCCGGTGCTCCTGTCCCTCCATCCGCACCCGCTGGTGCGGATGCCGCTCCCGGTGCGCTTTTCCGTCCGGGTGCACCCGTTCCTCCGAACGTCCCTCGCACCGGTGGCCCCGCCAGGCCCTCGTCCGGTGCTCCCGCACCTCAGACCTCCGGGGCTCCAGCCTCCCCGGCCGAACCCGGCGCGATCTTCCGTCCGGGTGCTCCGGTGCCTCCGAGCGCACCTGCCGGTGCGGATGCCGCTCCCGGTGCGCTTTTCCGTCCGGGTGCACCCGTTCCTCCGAACGTCCCTCGTACCGCCGACCCCGCCACCTCCCCGTCCGGAACCGGCGCCGAGGCCTCCGTCTCCGAGGAAGTCCCGGACCCCGCGCCGGAGACGGGATCTTCTGCCTCCGGCACCGCTGTAGAGGAAGCCCCCTCCCGGTCCGAGGGCGACGCCCCCGACAGCGAGTCCGGCACCGGAGGCGCTCCGTCCCTCCGCGCGAGCCGGGCGGAGGAGAAGCAGGAACGGTCCGACAAGGACGCGGAGCCGGACGAGGTCGTTCTCGGCACGATCTCGCAGGAACGTCGGAACGACTCCGAGGACGACGCGGAGAGCGACGGCAGCACACCGGACACCGGCCACGCCGAGGACGACGAGGCCAAGAGCGGCGAGGTTCGGAGCGACGCCACGGTCGCCACCGCCGACACCGGCATCGCCGACGAAACCGCGAGTGACGCCGAGCCCTCCGCGGCCGCCGACGAGACGCCAGGCGAGAACGAGGACGGGGGCGACGACGCGGCCGGTGACGATGTCCGGGACGAGGCCGGAACCGTCGACGGCGACGAGGAGAGCAAGAACGAGGAGGCCCAGGGCGAGGAAACCCAGGGCGAGAACGACGAACGCCGAAGTGAGGACGAGGAAAGCCGGAGCGAGGGCGAGGATGGAGCGCCGGATGGGATGCGGGAGACCCTGCTTCCCGAGGCCGTCTCCGAGGCGCTGAGCAACGCGCTCACCGCCGTACGCACCGGCGTCACCGACCTCACCTTCGGCCTGGACCTCCCCGGCGCGGAGGAGGCGAGGCGGGTCCAGAGCGAGATCCTCGCCCAGCTCGACGACTACGTGATCCCGCGCGTCCACACGAGCACCGCGCCCGCGCTCGTCGTGGTGGCGGGTTCCACCGGCGCGGGCAAGTCCACGCTTCTCAACACCCTGGCCAACGCCAAGATCAGCGCGACCGGAGTACGTCGCCCGACGACCGGCACGCCCATTCTGGCCTGCCACCCCGACGACCATGAGTGGTTCGCCGAGAGCGACCTGCTCGGCAGCCTGCGGCGGCTCGGCGAGCCCGACCCCGAGGCCGCCTCGGGGAGCCTCGTGCTCGTCTCCACCGAGCATCTCCCCTCCGGTGTCGCCCTGCTCGACACCCCCGACATCGACTCGGTCGTCGAGGAGCACCACGAGATCGCCCACCGCATGCTCGACGCGGCCGATCTGTGGATCTTCGTCACCACCGCCGCCCGGTACGCCGACGCCCCGGCCTGGCGGCTGCTGCGCCTGGCCAAGGAGCGTGGAGCCCGGCTGGCCATCGTGCTCTCCCGGGTGCCGCCCAGGTCCCGAGAAGTGATCACCAAGCACTTCGTCAGGATGCTCACCGAGTACGGCCTCGGCGAGGTCGAGCGGTTCGTCATCAACGAGAGCAGGGTCACCGACGGGATGCTCCCCGACACCGAGGTGAGCGAGCTGCGTCAGTGGCTCACGGATCTCTCGGTCGACGACCGGCGCCGCGCGCAGGCCGTACGGGCGACCCTGGACGGGGTGCTGAACAGCTTCCGCACCCGTGTCCCCGCCCTGGCCAAGCACCTGGAGATCCAGGTCGCCTTCCGGAGGGACCTTCGCGGCGACGTGGACGGCGCCTACGCCCGCGCGATGGCCGACATCGACAAGAGCACCGAGGACGGTTCGCTGCTCAGGGGTGAGGTGCTCGCCCGCTGGCAGGACTTCGCCGGGTCCGGCGACCTCATGCGTACCCTCCACCTGCGCAGGCCGAGCCGCTTCGGCGGCAAGGCGAACCAGCAGGCGCCCGAGCGGATCAGCGCGCTGAAGTCCGCGCTGCGGGCGGGGCTGGAGTCGGTGGTCGTCTCGGCGGCGCAGCGGGCCTCGGAGGAGGCCGCCTCGCGCTGGCTGAACCGCCCCGGCGCGCAGGAGGCCCTGGCCGCGACCCCCGATCTCGGCCGCCCGTCCGACGACTTCGCGCGCAGGACCGGCCGGGCCGTCGCGGCCTGGCAGGAGCACATCGTCGAGCTGATACGCACCGAGGGGGTGACCAAACGGGCGGTGGCGAGGGTGATCTCGTTCGACGACGAGTCCCTCTCGCTGATCCTGACCATCGGGCTGCTCGGTTTCGGTTCCTCGGACGAGCGGAACGGCGCCGGGGCCCTGCCGCAACGGCTGGTGCACGCGCTGCTCGGCGCGGAGTCGCTGCGCAACCTCGGCGTGAAGGCCCGGAGCGATCTCCGAGCCCGGATCGGCATGCTCTTCGACGACGAGATGGCGCGTTACGCCCAGGCTCTCGACGGTGCGGGCATACCTGACGAATCCGCCGCCACCCGCCTTTACCAGGCAACGTACAACCTTGAGGTCGCCCGATGAGTGTTGGCACCACCCAGTCAGGCCAGGGTCTCGGCAGCCGGCTCGCCGCGCTGGCTCGGATCGTGGAGCTGGGGCCGGGCAAGGTCGAGCCCAAGCTCCTCACCGAGTCGGGTCAGCTGCTGCTGCGCGCCGGTGACAGGCTGAAGCTCTCCTCCGAGCACACCGTGGTCGCGCTCGCGGGAGGTACGGGCAGCGGCAAGTCGACGCTCTTCAACTCGGTCTCCGGCCTGGAACTGTCGCCGACAGGGGTGCGCCGCCCGACCACGGCCCGCACGCACGCCTGCGTCTGGGGCCTGGACGGGGCGGGTCCGCTGCTCGACTGGCTGCAGATCCAGTGGCGGCACCGCTTCGCGAGGGCCAGCGCCCTGGACAAGGACGAGGGCCAGCTTCACGGGCTGATCCTGCTCGACCTGCCCGACCACGACTCCATCCGGGCGCTGACCGACACCGAGGCCGACCGGCTCATCCAGATCGCCGACCTCGTCGTCTGGGTGCTCGACCCGCAGAAGTACGCCGACGCCTCCACACACCGGCGCTACGTGACCGATCTGGCCGGGCACGAGGCCGTGACGATCTTCGTACTCAACCAGGCCGACAAGCTCGACCAGGAGGAACTCGCCGAGTGCGTCGAGGACCTGGACGGCCTGCTCCGCCGTGAGGGGGTCGAGAACCCCGTGATCGTCACCACCTCGGCGATCATGGGCAGAGGCGTCGACGAGCTCAAGGCCGTCCTCGCCGAGACCGTCTCCAAGCGCAGGGCCGCGACCCAGCGGCTGGAGGCCGACCTTGACCGGCTGACGCTCCGCCTCGCGAAGGTCATGCCCGCCGACGGTGCCTCCCCACCCTCCTCCATCGACGACGCCCGCAGGATCGGTCTCACCGACGCGCTCTGCGACGCGGTCGGCGTCCCCGCGGTCGGCGAGGCGATGGAGAACGTGTACGCCGCGCGGTCCGGTGAGTGGGTCGGCTGGCCCTACACCCGCTGGGCCGCCAAGCTTCGCCCCGACCCGCTGAAAAGCCTGCGCCTGGGCAAACTGCGAGACGAGATCCATGGCCTGACCGGCGGTTCGGTCAGCGCGCAGCCCGCCGAGGTGGACACCGCCGTCCAGGCGCTCACCGACGGTCTGACCTCGGGCATGCACGAGGCGTGGCAGAACGGGATCAGGGACGCCGCGCGCTCCCGCTCCGCGCAGCTGCCCGAGGTGCTCTCCGAGGAACTGTCGGAGGTCGCGCCGAGACTGGACAGGGTTCCCGGCTGGTGGCGACTGCTTCTGGCCTGGCAGTACTTCCTGGTCCTGCTCTTCGTCGTGGGCCTGGCCTGGGTCGGTACGGCCCTCGCCTACGGCGTTTTCGGTCTGGGAACCCCGCCACAAGGGCTGGAGATGTTCGCCGACGCGGCCTCACTGCCGTGGGTCGGATTGATGATCTTCTCTGTCCTGGGGCTCGGTGTGCTCACCGCGACGGCGAGCCGCAACTTCGTCGTGCTCGGCGCGGGCAACGAGCGTGACGCGCTGGAGCGCGAGATGCGCCGCAGGGTCGCCGGGATCGCCGAGAACATGGTGATCGAGCCGGTGGAGCGGGAGCTGGCCCGTTATAGCGAGTTCAACTCGGCGATGCGGGGCCTGCGGGACTGACCCCTCCCCGCCGGGTTGTTCACGGCCTTCTCACGCGTGTCGTGAAGCTGTTTTCAGCGGGGGCGAAGTCGACAGACCTGGTTGTCCACAGCTTTCCCACGCATGTCGTGAACCTGCTTTCAGCGGGGATGAGGTCGGCGGGTCCGGTTGTCCACAGCCTCCTCGCGCACCCCGGGCTTTTCCACAGAGCGTGATTCGGTAATCCGTGCGAGGGGCGGACGGAGCGATCGTGTCCTTCATGCCGCCGGCGCTCGGCCGGCTCTCATGGGAGGCACGATGAACGACATCTACGTCACGCTGACCGGTAACGTCGCGGCTCCGCCGCGCCAGCACACCTTCCCCGACGGCTCCCGGGTGACCTCACTCAAGATCGCCTCGACGAGTCGTTACTACGACCGGGAGAACCAGCAGTGGCGCAACGGCGAGACAACCTACTTCGGCGTCCGCTGCTTTCGCGGGCTCGCCGACAACGTCGCCCAGTCGGTCCAGATGGGCCAGCCGGTCGTGGTCCAGGGGAGGCTGCGGATCCGCGAGTTCGCCCATGAGGGAGAGCGCCGGTTCATGCCCGAGGTGGAGGCGAACTCGCTCGGTCACGACCTGCGCTGGGGGCTCGGGAGCTTTTCCAAGCCGCAGCGCGGCGGGCCGGTCGCGGCTTTGGGCAGCGCGGAGCGGATCGAGCTTGACCGCGAGACCTCCGACTGGGCCATGAGCGGCGGCGCCCCCGTCGCGGCCGGGGCCCTCGGCGCCACGTCTCCGCTGAAGACCGGCTCCGACGCCGAGCCCTCCACGCCGCGCGAGGTGGAGATCACGCCGGACGGTGAGGCGACCGAGGCCGGCGCGATCTCCGCTGGCTCCACCGCTCACCCGGAGACCACCGGCCCCCAGGACACCACTCATGTCTGGGAGGCCGTCGAGGCCCCGCCGCGCCCGGCGGACCACGAGCTCACCGGGCAGGGCCACGGTCCCGCCAGGGAGGAAACGGCGGAGGGACAGGCCGTGACCGGGAGGACGAAGGCGGCGAGAAGCACGACGACGAGGCGGCGAGGCACGACGGGGGCGCGAGGCCCGAGCGTGGGGGAGGCGCCCGTCGGGAGCGGGCCGGGCACGATGAGGATCCACCCGGATACGAGCGACGAGACGCCCTGGCCGACCCGGGCACCCATCGCGGCCTGAGCCGCTTCAGGCGGAGAGGTCTGGGCTGCGGACCTTCCAGTCGACCGGGAACTCAAGGCCGGAGCGCGGACTGGAAGAGGTACAGGGTGGGGAGGCCGGCGTCACGGACGGGGATGGGATCGGGTCCGTGGACGCCGGCCTCCGGGTGCGGTCCACGCCCGGTGTGGGGGAGTGGTGGGCGTGGGCCGGCTCCGGGGCCAGGGGGATCGGGGGACGATCCTGGCTGCCCGGAGGTTGGGGGAGTTCAGGGGTGGTGTCGTCGGGGGGTGAGGTCGAGCTGGCATTGCTCGGTCGGGAGGTCGAACCAGACGGCGGTGCCGAGTTGGCCGGTGCCGCACAGCCGGGTCCATTGGGTGCCGCAGTGGCCGTGGGTGAGTTCGGTGACGATGCGCAGACCTCGGCCGCCGGGTTCGAGGTCGTCGAGGTGTTCGGGGACGGCCGGTGGGCGGCGTAGGAGGTGGTCGATGAGGGTGGTTCCTGCTCCGGCGTCGACGACCTCGGCGCGGACGGGCAGGTTGTGGTCGTGCAGGAGGCGTAGTTCGTAGGGGGCGGGGGCGTAACGGGTGGCGTTGGTGACGAGTTCGGAGATGACGATCTCCAGGTCGTCGAGCACGTCGGGGTCCGGGAGCTGTTTGGCCAGCTGGTCGCGGAACAGCTCCCGGGCACGGCGGGCGGCGTTGCCGAGAGGCAGGCACCAGGCGGTCATCCGGAAGCGGTTGTGGAGTCTGCCGTGCCCGTCGGGGTCCGGGACGGGCACGTGCTCGATGAGCATCGTCGCTCCTAACGGGTGGGAAATGGAGACGTTTCGCCGGCGGACGGAAACCGGTTTTGGGAAAGTCGCCTATGGCGGGATGGGGCGCTGTTCATTAGGGCTTTCGTGAAATTCCTGCCCTAATTATCCGTTGTGATGAGACGATTTCGGAGCGTAGTGTTGCGGGGGCGGAACGAACCGAACGGCCTCAAGAAAACCTGCTCGCACCCCTCTCGAACAGGGAGATCTCGTCGTCCGGGGTTGTCCCCTCTTCAGGGAAGCCTCTCGTGGCCTGTCCGGGTGGATTAATCAGATTTACAGTCGGAGAAAGGGGAGTGGCGAATGTCCGGACCAGTCTCTATGCAGCCCGGAGAGGTCTTCGTCCATCCGTTGAGTTATGTCCGCGCCGAGCGCGGCTGGACCTACCAGGACCTGGTGACCGTCATCGCCCGACGCGTCGGGAACATGGCGCGAAGGAGGGAGAAGGCGTGGCGCTGGGAGCACTGGGGGGTCGTGCCCGACCGGGATACCCAACTCGCTCTCGCCGCCGAGCTCGGCGTCTCCCCGGAGACTGTCCACGCCCGGCCCTGGCCCGGCTGGCTGCCGGTCGGCGACCCCATCCGAGTCGACTTCTCCTGGGACCAGACGGGCAGTCGGCTCGCTCTCAACCACGCATTGGAGAAGGCGATGATGGACCGGCGAGGTTTCGTGCGGCTGACCGGGATGAGCCTGACCGCGTTCGCGACCGACTGGCTCAACGTCGAACCGGCCCGGCTCACCTCTGTGCTGGGCGGGGGCCAGATCGGTGAGGAGTTCGTTGAGCAGATCGAGGCGAGCCTGCCTCGCCTGTACACCCTGCAGGGCAGCCACGGCGGGCAGTACGTTCGCAAACTGCTCGATGCCGAGCTCGGCATGGTCACCGGGGTGCTGGAGAAGTCCTCCTACAGCGAGGCCATCGCCCGGCGTCTTCACACACTGGCCGCAGAACTCGGGCAGATAGCAGGGTTCGCCTCATTCGACACGGGCCTGCATTCCGCGGCTCAGCGATACTGGGTCGCCGCAGTCCATTCCGCGCACGCGGCCGGTGACCGCGCTTTGGGGGCGGACATCCTCAAGTCGATGGCTCTGCAATGCAGGGACGTAGGCGACTTTCCCGGTTCCTTGACCCTTGCCCGTGCCGCCTACGGAAGCGCCGGAGAGGTCACGCCGCGCACCGCCAGCGTGCTGGCCGTGCGTCTGGCCGGTGCTCACGCGAGTGTCGGTGACAAGGCCGAGGCTCATCGCTTCCTGGGCATCGCCGACACCCAGTTCGGGCGTGGCGCTCGCGCGGACGACCCCCGATGGGTCCGGTGGTTCGACGAGGGGGCCTTCCACAGCCATGTCGGCGCCTGTCACCTCGATCTGGACGACCTGCGACGCGCGGACCTCCACCTGGAAAAGGCCAGGAACGGGTACGCCCCGACCCGGCGCAGAGACTATGCCACCTACCTGATCAGGCGTGCCCGCGTCCAGAACGACCTCGGCAACGCCGACCAGGCCGGTGACCTGCTGCACCAGGCGGTTCCGCTGATCGAGCAGGCCCCCTCCAAGCGCAACGTCGGCAAGTTGCTCGCCGTTCGCGATCGCCTACCCGACGACACCCGCAGGAGCGACCTCGACCAGAGGCTGTCCACCCTGACCGGGTGACCGTGCCCGAACCTCGACGCGTCGCCGGAGCCGGTCTCCGCGGCCCTGGCGGAGTCATCGCCGTGGAACCGGCCGAACGTGCTCTCGGAGATGACTCTCTTGACGGCTCTTCGATGTTGAGAGGGAGGTGCCCTCTTGGCGTCCTCCCCCTACCTGGTTCGTTTTCGATCCCACGACCTGTGCCCGGGTGTCGGATGACGATGCCGGACGTCGAACGGCCGTGATCGGGCCACGAGGCCCTGAAAAGGCAGGGGAGAGGAAGCGCTGGAGGATTCGACGAGGGGAGAGGGGAGATCCAGGGGGTTCGAGTGAGCAGGGTGTCTGGTGGGGGGGCAGCAGGCTCGCATGGAACACGGCGAGAGCCTGGGTGCGGGCGAGGTGAGGGGGCACCGGCCGGGCGCGGTCGGGGTCTCGCCGTGACTGCGCGGTGACGCCGAGATAACCGGCCGATGGTCTTGCCCGTGTCAGATGCCGAGACACCTGTTAGGTCCAGGTCACGCCCCGCAGCATGGCTTGCTCCTTTCCCACCACGGCCCGCTCGCGAGCGAGCGGTTTCCAAGTCGTGAGCCGGCCGGTGGGCTGACTCACTCCGCCAAAGGTAGCGGTTGCCATCGCGCGTCGCACACTCCGCAACTATTGTGTTACACATCGTTAGTCGGAGAGGGGGACGACATGGTGGCTCCCAGTCACTCACCGGTCAAACCACGCGACGGCATGACACCTTTGGTCGATCGATGGCCCCTGCTGGGGCAGCGTCGTCCGCTGGTCGGCTACCTGTGCGGGATAGTAGCGCTGGATCTCGTCGCGATCGTGTTCTTCTCGATTTCCGGTGTTTTCCGCTGGTCCGATGTGCTGACGTTCGCGGCGTTGATGATGTGCGGAGCCGTGTGCATCGAGGCGACCCGGAGGCTCGGCATGCCCGCGGGCGTCTACCGTGATCTGCTGTCCGCCTGGTGGTTACCCGCAGCTCTGCTCCTCCCGCCGATCTACGCACTCCTGGCGCCCATCCCGCTCCAGTTCCTGCTGCAGAAGCGGGTGCGTGCGACGGTGGTCTACCGGCGGGTCGTCAGCTCGGCGGCGATCGGACTGGCCGGATGCGCGGCCTCGCTGCTCTTCCACGCCGTGGTCGGCGACCTGGGGGCGCTGACCAGGGGGGAAGGATGGCCGATCCTCGTCGCCATCGGCTGCGCGATCTTATTCACAGTGATCAACACCGCGCTGATCGCCATCGCCGCGCACACCGCCGACCCCGAAAGCCGCTGGCGGGAGGTCCTGTGGAACCGGGAGAACCTGCTCCTCGACTTCGTCGAGCTCTGTCTCGGCGTCCTCGTCTCCATCACCTGCGGGCTCAACCTGGCCCTGCTGGTCCTCGCGCTGCCCCCGGTCGTGCTGCTCCAGCGCAGCCTGCTCCACGCCCAGCTCCAGGCGGCGGCCCGCACCGATCTCAAGACCGGTCTGCTGAACGCCGCGGCCTGGCAGCGGGAGGCCGACACCGAGATCGTCAGGGCGCGGCGCACCGGGGAGACGCTCGCGTTGCTGATCGTCGACATCGACCACTTCAAGAAGGTGAACGACACCTACGGTCACCTGATCGGAGATCAGGTCCTCGTCGGGGTGGCCGACACCATCCGCAGCCAGCTGCGCGACTACGACGTGGTGGGCCGCTTCGGCGGTGAGGAGTTCGTCGTCCTGCTGCCCAGGGCCGATGTGACCGAGGCGCGCAGGGTCGCGGAGCGACTGCGCTCACGGGTAGGGCGGATGGCCGTCCCGGCCGACGACAACATGATCACTGTGACCATCTCGGTCGGTGTCGCGATCATGAGTGTGCACGGGGACGACCTGATCGAGCTGCTCGCGGCGGCCGACCTCGCTCTTTACCGGGCCAAGGAGCTCGGCCGCGACCAGATCTGCCTGTCGGCCACCATTGTGCCCCCGGCCCGCAGGCCCGGATCCGAGGCCGCTCCCGGCTGAACCGCGCCCTATCCGGGGCCGCCCATAGCTGAACTCCCCAGGCCCTAAACTAAGGGCATGCCGGAGTACATCTACACGCTGCAGCGCGTGCGCAAGGCGCACGGTGACAAGGTCGTCCTCGACGACGTGACGCTGTCGTTCCTGCCGGGCGCCAAGATCGGTGTCCTGGGCCCCAACGGCACCGGGAAGTCGACGCTGCTGAAGATGATGGCGGGCCTGGAGCAGCCGTCCAACGGCGACGCCCGGCTCATGCCCGGCTTCACCGTCGGCATGCTTCAGCAGGAGCCCCCCCTCAACGAATCCAAGACCGTCCTCGGCAACGTCGAAGAGGGTGTCGCCGAGACCAAGGCGATGCTCGACCGCTTCAACGAGATCGCCGAGCTGATGGCCACCGACTACAGCGACGAGCTGCTCAACGAGATGGGCAAGCTTCAGGACGCCCTCGATCACCGCAACGGCTGGGATCTCGACAGCCAGCTGGAGCAGGCGATGGACGCCCTTCGCTGTCCTCCGCCGGACGCCGAGGTCACCCAGCTCTCCGGTGGAGAGCGCCGCAGGGTCGCCCTGTGCAAGCTGCTTCTGGAGCAGCCCGACCTGCTGCTGCTCGACGAGCCCACCAACCACCTCGACGCCGAGAGTGTCCAGTGGCTCGAATCCCACCTGGAGAAATACCCGGGCACCGTCCTGGCCGTCACCCACGACCGCTACTTCCTGGACAACGTGGCCACCTGGATCCTGGAGCTCGACCGGGGCCGCTGCCACCCCTACGAGGGCAACTACTCCACCTACCTGGAGGCGAAGGCGGCGCGGCTCAAGCTTGAGGGCCAAAAAGACGCCAAGCGCAAGAAGCGCCTGGAGGAGGAGCTGGAGTGGGTCCGCTCCAACGCCAGGGCCCGCCAGACCAAGAGCCGGGCGCGTCTGCAGCGCTACGAGGAGATGGCCGCCGAGGCCGACAAGCACCGCAAGCTCGACTTCGAAGAGATCCAGATCCCGCCGGGCCCGCGCCTGGGGACCACGGTGATCCGGGCCGAGAAGCTCACCAAGGGCTTCGAGGAGCGGGTCCTGATGGAGAGCCTCTCCTTCGACCTCCCGCGTAACGGCATCGTCGGCATCATCGGCCCGAACGGTGTGGGAAAGACCACCCTGTTCCGGATGATCACCGGCAGCGAGACGCCCGACAGCGGCGAGATCGTCATCGGCGACACGGTCAAGATCTCCTACGCCGACCAGAGCAGAGGAGGGATCGACCCTTCCAAGAACGTCTGGGAGGTCGTCTCCGACGGGCTCGACTACATCAAGGTCGGTCAGGTCGAGATGCCGTCCCGCGCCTACATCGCGGCGTTCGGGTTCAAGGGTCCTGACCAGCAGAAGAAGTCGGGCATCCTGTCCGGCGGAGAGCGCAACCGGCTCAACCTGGCGCTCACCCTCAAGCAGGGCGGCAACGTGCTGCTGCTCGACGAGCCCACCAACGACCTCGACACCGAGACGCTCTCCAGCCTGGAGAACGCGTTGCTGGAATTCCCCGGCTGCGCGGTCATCACCTCGCACGACCGGTGGTTCCTGGACCGCATCGCGACCCACATCCTCGCCTGGGAAGAGGGCTCGAACTGGTTCTGGTTCGAGGGCAACTACGCCGACTACGAGAAGAACAAGGTCGAGCGCCTGGGTGCCGACGCGGCCAGGCCGCACCGGGTCACCTACCGCAAGCTCACCCGCGACTGATCCCCTGATCCCCCTTTCCGGAGACCGGCCCGGAGATCGGCCGGGTCTTCGGGCAGGGGTGTCGCATCTGGCGCGGGACTGTCCGCGACGGGTGCGGTGTCGTCGCGCCGACGGGCTTCCGACGTACCGCCGTACGGCGGCGCGTCGGGGCCCGCTACGGTTTTGGGTGTGTTTGGACAGAGCATCGTGGACGGCGTCGGCCGTGGCCACCGGCATGTGTTCCCCAGGGCCGTGAGGTTCGCCGACATCGACTCACTGGGACACGTCAACAACGTGCGGTTTCTCGACTACCTGGAGGACGCGCGGCTCGCGCTGTTCCATGTCGATCCTCGGCGTGAGGGCAACGAGCCCTTCCAGGGGCTCGTGATCGCCAGACACGAGATCGACTATGTGCGGCCCCTCACCTTCCGACCCGATCCGGTCCGGGTGGAGTCATGGGTGACGGAGATCCGGCCGGTGCGGTTCACCCTCGTGTACGAGATCCGCGACGACGAGGAGATCTTCGTCAGGGCTCGCTCGGTGATCGTGGCCTACGACGTGGAGAAGGCCTCCCCTCGACGGCTGAACCAGGACGAGCTCGCCTACCTGGACAGGTTCGTCACGGGCTGAGGGCGCCTGCCACCAGATATACGCCGGTGGCAGGCGGTCTGTCAGGCCTCAGGAATGTGCAGCCACGCCGCGGTGTCCGGCAGGAGAAGGTGACCTTCCACCGGGGCGCTGCCGATCAGGACACGGTCGTGCGGCGGCAGTCGCACCGGCTCGGAACCGCAGTTGATGACGCAGGTGAGCGGACCCCGGCTGAAGATGAGGGCGTCCTCGGGGGCGTCCAGCCAGATGATCTCGTCCGGCAGCGTGCCGCGGAGCTCGCGGCGGGCGCGCAGAGCCTCCTGGTAGAAGCCGAGCGTCGAGCCCGGGTCGTTCGACTGGCGCTCGGCGGAGAGCGCGGCCCACTCGACCGGCTGTGGCAGCCAGGGCCGTGTCCCCTCGGGCGAGAAGCCGTAGGGCTCGGCCGCACCGGACCAGGGGATGGGGACCCGGCAGCCGTCGCGGCCGGCCAGCTCTCCCTTGGAGCGGGCGAAGATCGGGTCCTGGCGGGCCTCCGGGGGAAGATCCTTCACCTCGGGGAGGCCGAGTTCCTCCCCCTGGTAGAGGTATGCCGACCCCGGCAGGGCGAGCATCGCGAGCAGGGCCGCGCGGGCACGGGCGAGACCCGTCGTGGAGTTGGTGAGGCCGTCGCCGTACCGGGTCACGTGGCGGATCACGTCGTGGTTTGAAAGGACCCAGGTGGGGGCGGTTACGGCGGCGAGCGTGTCATCGATGATCTTCTTGAACGCGGGCCCTGACCAGGGCGCTTCCAACCAGGCGAAGTTGAAGCTCTGGTGCAGCTCGTCGGGGCGGACGTACAGGGCGAGATCCTCGGCGGAGTCGGTCCAGACCTCGCCGATCGCCATCCGCTCGCCCTCGTAGGAGTCGAGCACCTTGCGCCAGTCGCGGTAGACCTCGTGCACCTCGGGCCGCCCCCAGATCGGCGACTCGGCCTTGAACGCCTGGTCCTCCGGCGGGGTGTCCGGCAGCCCTTCGGCCTTGTAGAGGCCCATCGCGACGTCGATCCTGAACCCGTCCACCCCGCGGTCGAGCCAGAACCGCAGCACGTCGAGAAACTCGGAGTGGACCTCGGGATTGCGCCAGTTGAAGTCGGGCTGTTCGGGGGCGAAGAGGTGGAGATACCACTGCCCGTCGGGAGTCTTGCTCCAGGCGGGGCCGCTGAAGGTCGACTGCCAGTTGTTGGGAGGGGACTCCCCGCCGTCCTGGAAGATGTAGCGGTCGCGCCCCTCGCCTCGCAGGGCGGCCTGGAACCACTCGTGGGCGGAGGAGCTGTGGTTCGGGACGATGTCGACGATCACCCGCAGCCCGAGCCGGTGCGCCTCGGCGACGAGTTCGTCGAAGTCGGAGAGCGTGCCGAAGAGCGGGTCGACGTCGCGGTAGTCGGCCACGTCGTAACCGCCGTCGGCCATGGGGGAGCGGTAGAAGGGGGTCAACCAGATCGCGTCCACGCCGAGCTCGGCAAGATACGGCAGGCGCTGCCGGATGCCGGGCAGATCGCCGACGCCGTCTCCGGAGGCGTCGGCGAAGCTGCGAACGTAGATCTCGTAGACGACGGCATCACGCCACCAGGGGGTTTCCATGAGCATGGGTTGCCCCAGGCCGGTGGGGTTTATGCGTGGCAGACCCCGGCCTTACCGTGGTTTATGCGTCGGGGGTGTTTACCATGCTGTGCGCCGCGTACACGAGATAGTCCCAGAGGCGTTTCTCCAGCTCGTCGGGGAGCTGCAGGGAGGTCACCGCGTCGTGCATGTGGCGGAGCCAGGCGTCGCGCTCGGCCGAGCGGATGACGAACGGGTTGTGCCGCATCCGCAGCCGGGGGTGGCCCCGCTGCATGCCGTAGGTGTTGGGACCGCCCCAATATTGGATGAGGAAGAGCCTGAGCCGCTCCTCGGCGCCTTCGAGGTCTTCCTCGGGATACAGCGGCAGGAGGATCGGGTCGGTGACCACTCCCTGGTAGAAGCGGTGCACCAGACGCCTGAAGGCCTCCTCGCCGCCAACGGCGTCGTAGAAGGACTGGGATTCCTCGGGGGTAGCGGACACGTCATCCAGCCTAATTGACGTCAGGAGGCGATCGTGATGCCGGCGCGGTCGAGGGCGAACTTGATCCGCAGGCGGAGCTCGCGGGCGACCTCGCCCTGCCGGGAGGGGAGGGTCTTGGCGCTGACCCGGAAGATGACCGCGGTGTCGGAGATCTGCTCGATGCCCCAGACCTGGGGCTCCTCGACGATGACGCTGTCGCGGAAGGCGGGCTCGTTCCACATCTCGTCGGCGACCTCCTTGAGGAGGTCGCGGACCACGGGGATCTCCGAGGCGTACGCCACGGGCACGTCGACCGTGGCGCGTGCCCAGCCCTGGGACTCGTTGCCGACGCGGGTGATCGTGCCGTTGCGGATGTACCAGACGCGGCCGTCGCTGTCGCGCAGGCGGGTGATGCGCAGGGTGACCGCCTCCACGGTGCCGATCGCGGTGCCCGTGTCGATCACGTCACCCACGCCGTACTGGTCCTCCAGGAGCATGAACATGCCGGCGATGAAGTCCTTGACGAGCTCCTGGGCGCCGAAGCCGATCGCGACGCCCAGAATGCCGACGCTGGTCAGCAGGGGGGCGATGGGGATGGAGAGGCGTTCGAGGATGGTGAGCGCGGCGGTGCCCAGGATGATGATCGAGGCGACGTGCCTGAGCACCGAGCCGATGGTCTCGGCCCGCTGCCTGCGCCGTTCGGCCACGATCGCGTCGAGGCCCTCGGGGGCGACCGTCTCCCTGCCGCGCAGCCGTCCCGCCAGGGAGGTGCGCTCGGCGGACGCCCGGCGCACGATCCGGCCGATCAACCGGTGCGACAGGTTGCGCAGGATGAGCGCGATGGCCACGACCAGTGTGATGGCGATCAGCCACGCGATCACGGGGGCCACCCAGTCGACGGACGTGGGGATGAGCATCTTCACGAAGTCGCAGATTACTCCCCCACCGTCTCCGCACCCTTTTGTCAGGCCCGCACTCGCGTCGAGGAGGTCCTCGACGACGGCTTCCGCCCCGGATGTCGGGGTGACGCTGGGAGTGGGGGTGACACTGGGGATGGGAGTAGGGATGGGTGTGGGGGAGAGCAGGAACACGGAGTGGATCCCTTTCGGATCGGATCGACAGGCTGACTGGGTGAGTCATGGGACCCACCCATCTTGCCGATCAAACCGGCCTCCGTCACATCACGCCGGGGAAGACGGGGACATCCTGGTCTGGAGCCGCGGAGGCGGACCCGGATGCCCCTGGTGACGGGGTGACCCGGCACGGGGCACGCACCCGGAAGCGTGTCCCGTGCCGTTCCCGAAAGGGATCCCTCCTACTCACCGCCCGGACGAGAGACCGGACGGCAGCCTGTGCTTTGCAGCGGTTCGTGGGCTTCGGCTCGCGGGGAGCCTCAGCGCTTTTCGTGGAACGGCGGCCCGCGGGTGCGGGCCTGACGATTCGGAGCCGGCGGGGTGCCCAGCGTCCGAAGACGCTCCGCACCGGATCACCCCGCCGGCTCCGTCGGGCCGCGGTAGGCGCGGCACACCGGGCGAATGAGCGCCCGTTGTGCCGCTCACCTCACTCTCCTACCGCGGCTAGCACGCGTGCGACCTTGGTCGCGGCACCGGCGGGGTCCTCCACCGTGTGCATTCGTTCGCCCCAGGACCACCAGTAGTACCAGTCCCGATGGCTGGGGGTGGCCTGCGCCCTGCAGGTGACGTTCTCCGCCAGGCTGGTCGCCTTCGGATTGATCACACGCACGAACGCACGGCCCGAGTGGGTCCGCACCACGCGGGCGTGCAGCCCGCGACAGTCAAGCTCCGTTACCAGCCGCTCAAGGTGCTGGAAATCGTCTTCACCCACCTCGTCCCTCCTCGTGCTCTCGGATTGCCGGCACCGAATCGTGTTCGTCCGATCACGCTTCCGATGCTGCCCGCCAAAGATGACTCACAGCGGCCCTACGGGTCAATTCAGGGAAAACCCAGTTCAGGGTGGGCGATGTGCCAAGTGGGTTGAAAGAAACAGTCCTTCGGAGGACGATTCTTAGCCAGCGGCTTTATTGGCGTGTTCCGGATGAGTCAAACGTGGTCCATCATTCTCGGTAGGCGCAGTGCGACCGAAAGATCACACTGCGTCAAGGGAGATGGGGATCCGGTCGGGAGCCAGTGTGCCAGCCAGCCCAGCTGGTCACGAGAGAGGGGCCGGTATGTCCGGCAGGCAGCACAGGGAGACAGAGTTAGCGAGGCAGGTTCGGGCCCGTGGCCTGGCAGCCGGGAAGTCCTCGGCGCAGATAGCCGAGGAAATATATGAAAAGTGTAGTTCGCAATTCGGGACCACTCGGATAAAAGGTCACCGCCTCGCGCATGGTGTCGCTCTCGCGGACGTCATCGAACAGATACGGGCGCTGTTCGAACGCGACGGCAAGGCGCCCCCCGGCATCGGGGAGACGCTCCTTTCCGCGTACGAGAGCGGGCTGAAGCGGCCCGGCCCCGAATACCTGCACTACCTGTGCTCCGCCTACCGGGTCGAGCCCGCCTCCCTCGGGTACGACGGCCCGTGCATCTGTGGCCACGGCCACAAGATGCCCGGTGCCGTTCGAGGTGATCTCCAGGATGGAAGACCCGACATTTCCCCTGGTCCGCGTGAGCTGCTGATCCAGCCGATCGGCGCCGACCCTCCCGCGGACGGGGGTGAGGAGGACGAGAACGTGCTACGGAGGACGCTCTTACAGCTCCTGGCCGGCGGCGGCATCGCGCTGGACGGGCAGGTGCTCGGATCGGTGGAAAGCATGCGCAGGCGGATGGACGACACGCTGGTTTCGGCCACCGTCTCACCCGCGATGCTCGATCAGTGGGAGGAATCCACCATCGGCTTCGGCCGCCAGTACATGAACACCCCCCCGCTCAGGCTGCTGTGCGACGTGATGCTCGAATTCGCCGCGGTGCGCAAGGCCATGGAGCGGCACCAACCGGTCGACCTGCAAGAACGGCTGTGCCGCATGGCGGCGAAACTCGCCGGTCTGAGCGGCATGATCATGATCAATCTCGGCGACCACAGGCTCGCGCGGTCCTTCTTCAGGACCGGCAGGACCGCGGCGGACGAGACCGGCGACCGGGCGCTGAGGGCGTGGGTCACGGCGAGGGAGGCTCTGGTCCCCCTCTACTACGGCGACCCGCGTGAGGCTCTCAACCTCGCCAGGAAGAGCAGGGACCTGGCCGGGCAGACGCCCTGTGCGGCCCAGGTCATGGCCCCGGTGGTCGAGGCCCGCGCGCTGGCGATGATGTCGGGCTCGGGCAAGAAGGACGTGGTCGACCAGGCGAAGCGGGCGCTGTCGAGGGCGAGGGCCGCCTTCTCCCAGATGTCCGCCACGGACCAGGACGACTCGACCTTCGGCTACACCGAGCGCCAGCTCTACTTCCACCAGGGAGACGCGCTCGTCAAGCTCGGGCAGGCGATGGAGGCCGATCTCATCCTGGAGCAGGCGCTCACCAAGTACGGCCCGACCGACTGGCTCGACCCGACCTTCATCAAGTTCGACCGGGCCCAGTGCAAGATCCTTGAGGGTGATGTGGACGAGGCGCTGGAGATCGCCCACCGTACGGTCCTGGGCCTTGACGAGAGTTGCCGGCCCGACATCCTCATGCAGCGCGCCCACGAGGTGGGCAAGCAGGTCGAGGTGAAGGTCCCCGGCCATCCCAAGCTCAAGACCTACATGGAGTCGCTGCGCAGCCGCGGCACGTCGACGGAGGATCCGGTGACCGACAGGAGTGGCACTTGAAGCCGAGGCTTCGGCGTTATCGCTGGTCCGACCTGGAGTCCGTATGGGCGCTTCACCAGATCTGCCTCGCGCAGGTCGGTCTCGCGCCGGGGGACGGCGTCTACTACGAGGACGACTTCCCGAGGATCCACGAGATCTATCTCGCCGACCGGGGTGAGTTCCTCGTGGGCGAGACGCCCGAGGGGCGCGTCATCACGATGGGCGGTCTGCGCCGTGTCGACGACCAGACCGCCGAGATGTGCCGCATGCGGGTCCATCCGGAGTTCCAGCGTCGCGGATTCGGTGCCCAGATGGTGCTCGCGCTGGAGATGCGGGCCACCGAACTCGGTTATGTACGTCTTCGCGGTGACACCACCATGAATCAGCTCGCGGCGATGGAGCTCTATCGTAAGTTCGGCTGGCACGAGGTCCGCCGGGAAGAACGAGGGGGGTGTGTGGTGATTTACGGAGAAAAAGACCTAATAGCCGCTATGTCCTCTTTAACTAAGTGATCTATATTTATGGATATCTTTCGGTTTGGTATTGCCTATTTCGGAAATATCCGAATAATTATTTTCATACCTACCGCCATTCCCTGGTGAGTGCGATGAAAAAGATCATTGTCAACAAAGTCGGCGTGTCGAGACTGGGTGGCGCTGCCGGCACCATCCACAAGGGATGAGATTCTTCCCCGTCGAGAGAATCCTCCTCCAACGGTCGCGGCCCTCGATCCGAGAGATCGAGGGCCGCGCAAGCTTTTCTTGTCCGCCTGTTCGTGCACTTTTCTGGCCGATGGCCGGTTCATCCCAGCAGTCTGAGGCGGGAGACGACCTCCGGCAGGTCAGGAGGCTCCAGGGAGCCGGGGAGATCGACCATCTCCGCCGGTGAGAACCAGTCGCAGCCAAGGTAGGTGATGTGCTCCTCGGCGGTGAACGCTCCGGTGCTCACCTCGGGGGTGCCCTCGAACCTCGCCAGATAGAACCGCTCCGTCTTGGCGTAGTCGACCCCGATCCAGCGGAACTCCCTGCGTACCGGCACCCACAGGTTCAGCACCGCCTCGCCCGGCAGTCCCGTCTCCTCGGTGAGTTCGCGCCGCGCGGCCTGCAGGGGGGTCTCGCCCGGGTCGATCCCGCCGCCCGGCGGTTCCCAGAGGGTCTGGCCGCCGACGGGGTCGCGCCAGTGCATGAGAAGCACCCGGCCTGCCCCGTCCACACAGATCACCCGGGCCGCGGGCCTGTCGCTCGGCTGAGGGGTGTCCGCGGTGTCTGGGGTCTCCACAGGGCGGGGGTCCATAGGGTGGGAGTCCATAGAGCAAGGGACGATAGCACCGCTGTCCGCCCATCGGATCAGCGCCTCGGACGGTTCCGGGGACTTCCTTGACTCCCGATACCGGCCGGTCCCGGGTGCTCCGACGGTCAGGGCGAGACCGAGTGGTTGTGGTGGTTCCGGGTGTCTGTGGTGGCCTTGAGGTCTCGTGGCCCGCCACGTGCCGGACGGCCGGATGCGGCGGCGGGATTCGCTGTACCCTGCCCAGGTCAGGTGCGAGCACCGTACGATCCGACCTCTTAAGCTCAAGGGTGAAGGCATGAGTTCCAGGGCCGAGTTTGTGTTGACGCTGTCCTGCCCGGACCGTCCAGGAGTGGTGGCCGCGGTCTCCGGTCTCCTCGCCGGGCGGGGATGCAACATCATCGAGAGCCAGCAGTTCGGTGACGCCGTGGCCGAACGGTTCTTCATGCGGGTGCAGTTCGCCTCTCCGCTGTCCGACGGGGAGCTGCGCGAGGCCTTCGCCGCGCTCGCCCCCGAGTTCGGCATGGATTTCAAGCTGCGCGACGTCTCGGTCAAGCCGCGCGTGCTGGTGATGGTGAGCAAGTTCGGCCACTGCCTGAACGATCTTCTGTACCGGATGCGTTCGGGCCTGCTCGACATCGAGATCGTCGCGGTCGTCTCCAACCACCCGGACCTGCGGCCGCTGACCCAGTCGTACGGCATCGACTACCACCACCTGCCGGTCACCCCCGAGACCAAGCCCAGACAGGAGGCGGAGGTCATCACCCTGGTCGACCACTACCGGGCCGACCTGGTGGTGCTCGCCCGCTACATGCAGGTGCTGTCGGAAGACCTCTGCGTCAAGCTCGCGGGCAATGTGATCAACATTCACCACTCGTTCCTGCCGTCGTTCAAGGGCGCCAAGCCCTACCACCAGGCGCACTCCCGCGGTGTGAAGCTGATCGGCGCGACCGCGCACTACGTGACCGCCGACCTTGACGAGGGCCCGATCATCGAGCAGGAGGTCGCCCGGGTCAACCACACCCACTCCGCGGACGACCTCGCCGCCATCGGCCGTGACGTCGAGTGCCAGGCTCTGGCGCGGGCCGTCCGCTGGCACACCCAGCAGCGCATCCTGCTCGACGGCCACAAGACGATCGTTTTCCCACGCTGACCGCGTTTTCCGTACGTACCGCCGCATCGCGGGTCAACGGCCATATCCGATCCGGTGCGGCGGGTGATCATCCAGGGCCGATCGGGGGGACGTGTGGAACGCGGGGTCGGCGAGGCGACCGATCACCGCGTCCGGTGGCCGGGTTTCCGAGGGCTGACGCCGGTGACGTCCTCGGGGTGGGAGACGCCGTAGGGGCGTCCCCTCTCGTCGACGCCGGTCTTCTCGCGACCCTTCTCCTTCCTCCGGGAGGCGATCTTCTCGGCACCGCGGTTCTCGCTGGTGCCGACGCCGAGGGGTGACCGGGCCTTGGTGTCGGTGGAGGGAACGCCCTTGCGCTCCACCTTGGACACCACGCGGGGCGGCCCCTTGTCATCCGGAGGGGTGCCGAAGGCCAGGTTGCCCGACCTCACGACCTCCTCGCTCGCATGGCCCACGTCGCGGGAGTGGCCGCCCTTCTCGCCCTTACCATTCCGGCCCTTTTCTCCGTATTTGCGTTTGTCGTTCATGTCCGGCACCTCTGGATTTGTTCGGTGGTCAGCAGATTCTCGGTAGCGGGTCGCCGACCAGCAGGTCGACGATGCGGGTGCCGCCGAAGGAGGTTCTGAGCAGGACCAGTCCCGGCGGGTCGTCGGCGATCCGCCCGATGATCGCCGCGTCGGAGCCGAGCGGGTGGGAACGGAGTGCGGCCAGGGCCACCTCGGCGGAATCCCCGGCCACCACCGCGACCATCCGGCCCTCGCAGGCGACGTAGAGCGGGTCGATCCCCAGCAGCTCGCACGCCCCCCGTACGGCGGGACGGACCGGCACCGCGTCCTCGTCGAGGACGACGGCGACCCGCGAGGCCTCCGCTATCTCGTTGACGATCGTCGCCACCCCGCCCCGGGTCGCGTCGCGCAGGCAGCGCACCGTGCCGCCGCCGCCGTCCTCAGCGCCGCAGGCGTCCAGCAGCAGGTCGACGAGGGCGTTGAGCGGAGCGGTGTCGGAGCACAGGTCGGCCTCGATGTCGAGTTCTCCCCGGGCGAGCATGATGGTGATCCCGTGCTCGCCGATCGGCCCGGACACGATGACCGCGTCCCCCGGCCGCGCGGAGGCGGCACTCAGCCGGACGGGCCGGTCGAGCATCCCGACGCCGGAGGTGGTGACGTAGCAGCCGTCCGCCTTGCCCCTCTCCACGACCTTGGTGTCACCGGTGACGATCCACACGCCCGCCACCCGCGCCGCCTCAGCCATCGAGGCGGTGACGCGCCGCAGGTCGGCCACCGGAAACCCCTCTTCCAGGATGAACCCCGCCGACAGGTAGCGGGGGCGGGCCCCGCACATGGCCAGGTCGTTGACGGTGCCGTTGACCGCGAGGTCGCCGATGTCGCCGCCGGGGAAGAACAGCGGAGTGACCACGAACGCGTCGGTGGTGAGGGCGAGCCCGTCGATGACCGCGCCGTCCTCCAGGGGCTCCAGCATCGGGTTGCGGAACGACTCCAGGAACACCGCCTCGATCAGGGTCCTGGTGGCCTTGCCTCCCGCGCCGTGCGCCAGGGTGACGAGGTCCTCCCGCACGCGCGCCCCGCGTCGCCGTACCCGCTCGATCCGGTCCAGCACCCGCTGCTCCCGGACGCGCGTCTCCTCCCTCGGGTCCTTCAGGTCCGGTAGGTGTCCGCGGCCGGGTGTCTCCTCCCTCAGGCCCGGCACCTGCCACCCGTCGGGTGGTCCCGGGGGGGCCATCTCCCGTACGGCGTACTCCTCGGTCCGCCCGTCGCCGCCTTCTGCGCCGTTCACGTCCGGGTCGCCTCCCTGACGCGCTCGCGCGAGAACCGGCCGAAGTTGTAGTACGCCGCGCAGGCGCCCTCGGACGACACCATGCACGTGCCGATCGGCGTCTCCGGGGTGCACGCGGTACCGAAGACCTTGCACTCCCAGGGCTTGAGCACTCCCTTGAGCACCTCGCCGCACTGGCAGGCCTTCGGATCGGCCACCCTCCCGCCCGGAATCCGGAAGATTCGCTCGGCGTCGAAGGCGGCGTACCGCTCGGTGACCCTGAGCGCCGACTGCGAGATGAAGCCGAGCCCGCGCCATTCGAAGTACGGCCGCAACTCCATCACCTGGCCGATGACGCGCAGGGCCTTGAGGTTGCCCTCCCGCGGGACCACCCGGGAGTACTGGTTCTCCACCTCGGAACGGCCTTCCGACAGCTGCAGAAGGATGCGGTAGACCGTGTGCAGCACGTCCAACGGCTCGAAACCGGCGACCACCATGGGCTTGCCGTAGGTGCGCGCGACGAACTCGTACGGCTGGCAGCCGATCACGGTCGAGACGTGGCCCGGCCCGATGAACCCGTCAAGGCGCAGGTCGGGAGAGTCCAGGATCGCCTTGATGGCGGGGATGATCGTCACGTGGTTGCAGAAGATCGAGAAGTTCTCGATCCCCTCGGCCTCGGCGCGCAGGACCGTCATCGCCGTCGAGGGCGCGGTGGTCTCGAACCCGATGGCCATGAAGACCACGCGCCTTTCCGGGTTCTGTCGGGCGATCTTCAGGGCGTCCAGCGGGGAGTACACCATCCGGATGTCGGCCCCCCGCGCCTTGGCGTCGAGGAACGAGCCGTTCCCGCCCGGCACCCGCATCATGTCGCCGAACGACGTCATGATCACGTCCGGCTGTCCGGCGATGTGGACGGCGTCGTCCACCCTTCCCATCGGGATGACACAGACCGGGCAGCCGGGACCGTGCACCAGGGTGACGGCCTCGGGCAGGTAGTCCTCCAGGCCGTGCTTGTAGATCGTGTGGGTGTGCCCACCGCACACCTCCATGAACTTGTAGTCCCGGCCCGGCTCGCACAGCGCGGCGATCCGCGCGGCGAGCATCCGGGCCTTCTCGGCGTCGCGGTACTCGTCGACGAAACGCATCGGCCCTCACCCCTCTTCGATCGTGGATTCTCGGAGGGCCGCGATCTCGTCCTCGTACGCCTGGCCGATGCTTTCGAGGAAGTCGAGCGCGGCCCTCGCCTCCACCTCGTCGATCTTCGACAGCGCGAACCCGACGTGGATGAGGATCCAGTCGCCGGGCGCGACGCGCTCGTCCTCAAGCAGGCCGATGTTGATCGCGCGCTTGACGCCGCAGACGTCGACCATGGCCAGATCAGGACGGTCCGACAGGATTTCCACGATCTCGCCGGGAATTCCCAGGCACATGAGAGGCCTCCGCCATCTGGATGGATTCGAGAACGAGGTCGTCGCCGCCCTCGGTGTCGATATCGGTGTCGCCGCACCCCGCGCAGAGGGCGAAGGGCTCGACGGAGGTGGACGTGCTCCCGCAGGAACGGCAGGTCATCCTCACCGGGACGATGACCAGTTCCACATGGGCGCCCTCGGCCACGGACCCCTCGGAGATCGAGGAGAACGCCAGGTTGACCGCCGGTTCCGTGAGGCGGAGCAGGGCGCCGGCGCGGACTCGTGCGCCTCGCACCCGCCTGCCGTCCGCCCGTTTCTCCACCGCGGTGAGGATCGCCTCGGCGATCCCGAACTCGTGCATGATCGTTTCCTCTCATTCTGACGCGAGCGTGCCCTGACCCTCCTGGTTTTGCCGTCAGGTCGGGACACGCTCCGGTAGTGTGTTCGAGTCGCCGCTGGACGGGCGGAGACGTTAAACGCCTGCGGAGCTGAGGTAAGACCTGGACTCGTCCAGGCTCCTGGCTGTGAAACAGGAACCCACCAAGATGTCGCGTGAGCGACATGGCAGGAATCTTCGGCGTTCACGCCGAGGAGGACGTCACATGTTCCGCATCCTCAGGTAGCGCTTGATGTCGGGGAGCGACTGGTAGACCAGTACGGCCACTCCCACCAGCACCGCTCCGGCCAGAAGGCGCTTCAGCACGTCCGTTCCTCCTCGTGGCCCGCGGTGGCGAGCGCCATCGCGATCTGTTGCCCCGCGAGCTCGACGACCAGATCCGCCGCCCTGGCGACGGCGTCCGCGACCGGGGGACTGAGGTCCATGCCCGGCGAGGTGTCGGCGGGCTGGCAGCCGACGAGCAGGACGCGACCGGCCCTGCCGCCGAGCACGCCCACCAGCGAGAGCACGGTCCCCGGCGTCATCGAATGCGCGTCGGCGAAGGATCGCGGTACGTCGCCCGCCGACGGTTCGAGGACGTACAGGGTGCCGGGCGGCCCGTCGCGGGAGACCGCGTCGACCAGGATCGTGACGTCGTACCCGCCGCCGGTCAGCTCGTACGCCAGGTGGACGCCCCGGATGCCGAAGTCTTTGACCTCGACCTCGCCGGGCAGGTCGGCGCGGGCCAGGCGTCCGGCCACCGCGACCCCGAAGCCGTCGTCGCCGAGGAAGACGTTTCCCACACCGGCCACCAGGATCCTCACGCGCCCACCTCCCCGCCGCCGGGCGGGAGATCGCACCGTGGACCTCCGGCCGAGTCCTCCGCCGCCGACCTCCCGGTCGCCGATCGCGTCGCGGATCCCGTCGCCGGGCCCGTAGGTGAGTCGTCCGTGAGCGGCTCGACCTCGTCGGGGGCGAAGTAGAGGAAGCGGCCGTGCGATCGGTGCAGGTCGGCGCCCGGGTCCTCCTCCAGGGTGACGGCCAGGTGGTGGGCACCGTCGAGATCGAGGAGCACGGCCTCGACGTGGGCGGTCCTACCGGCGAGGAACATGTCGTGCGCGTCGGCGCGTCGTCGGCCGGGAACCAGCCTGACCCTGCTGCCCCTGGAGACGGCCACCCCGGAAACGATCACGCTTTCTGTCTCCGGGGAGACCGTGGCCTCGGCCGCCGGACGGACCGCGCCGTGGAGTCGTTCCAGCAGCTCCGGTGGCGTGCTGCCGACCATGTCGATGAGCTCGGCCACCCGGGGGTCGGTCTCCCGGGCCTCCCGCGCCTCCGAGTCGGTGAGGGTGAGGGTGCGCAGGTGGAGCATCTCGTCGATCTCCGTGGAGTCGAACAGGGGTCCGGGGCTCTCCGGCGCGATGTCCGGGTGGTCGTAGAGGATGATCGGAGAGGACAGCACCACGTCCCGATGGCCCGGTTCGCCCACGAGCACCGGCCAGGTGTGCTCGTTGCGGCAGGTCTCCACGGCGGGCCGGGCCCAGTTCGGCGGGTCGAGCAGGGAGACGAAGGCCCCGGCGGTCACCGCGATGAGCAGGTGCGCCGAGATCAGCGAGTGCCGCAGCGCCTGCTCGCGCGGCGCGCCCAGCGGTTTCCATGGGTCGGTGTTCTCCACCCGGACGCGCAGCTTGACGAGGTCGTAGGGGCCCGGCACCAACTCGGCGGAGACCCTGAGCGCCGCGTTCAGCGGCAGGTGCTCGGAGACGAGGCGCCCTATCACCTCTTCGGACGGCGCCACGATCGGCTCGACCACGCGGTCCCCGGGAATCCGTACCTCGATCACCCGCTCGGGGGCGTCGAGCAGGCCGGCGATGGGAAGTGTCACCTCCGACTCCCGCTCGGTCGCCTCGTCGAAGGCGAGGTAGGTCCGGTGGCCGTTCCGCAACTGCTGGACCGGCCAGTAGCCGTCGTCCTCGGCGCGCTCGACGCCGCGCGTCCTTACGTGCAGGAAGCGCAGGTTCAGGTGCGCGACGGCGTACGCGGCCCCTTCGAGGAGGCATTCGGTCACGCTGTACGGATACTCGGCGGTCGCGGTGAACCCCGGGGGGACGAGCACCCCGAACTGCCAGCGCACCTGGTTCTTGGTCGCCGAGGCGCGGTAAGGGTAGAGAAGGTAGCCCTCGTAAAGCACCGCGTCCGCCACCCGCCGCGCGATGTCCATCGGAACGCTCATCGCCGCGTCTCCTTGAGCAGTAGTTCCAGGGTCTCGTCCCAGGTCGCCAGGGCGCGCCCGGACTTGAACCTGCTGAGTTCCCGCAGCGTGCCGCGGCGCAGCCGCAGCCACCCCGAGTCCGGGAAGTAGCGGTCCATCAGCTCCCGCCACACCGCCACCGGCAACCGGCAGCGGGCCTCGCGATGCCACGGCACCTGGCTCACCGAGAAGCCGTCTCGTGCCCTGGCGAACACCGTGCCGTGGAAAAGCATGAGCATCGGGATCTCGCCGTCCTCCAGGGCGGCGAAATACCGGCCCGCCGACACCTCCAGGTCGTAGCCGCACGGCACCGGTACGTCGATCTCGGTGCTTCCGGTGAACGCCGGGACCATGACGGAGACGTCGGCGAACCGCAGGGGCTTCAGCGTGTCGCCCCAGCGCGCCGGGTCACCGAACAGGTCGCCGAGCAACTCCGCCTCGCCGGCGCCGTGGCGCCGCAGGTGGGGCTCCACCCGGATCTGGCAGCCCAGCGCGACGGTGTGCACCCCCGAAGGGGAGGGGGCGGTGACGCGCAACCGGAAGACGAGCGTCGGGAAGGCCGCGTACGCCTCCGCCCGCACACCCACGCAGTCGAACGTGATCTCATCCACCGCCCTCACCACCTCGGACCGGTGGTACGGTGCGGCTGCGTCCGCGCAGGTCGGCGAAGAAACCGTCGATCGCCTCCCGCGCCTCCTCACCGCCGTCGAAGCCTTTCCAGTGCAGCCGCACCAGGCCGACCAGCTCGTAGCAGGCGTCGATCGGCACCAGATGGCAGGCGAAACCGCCGTCGGGACGGCGGTCCACCAGGAGCGCCTCCACGTCGGGCCGGACGTCGGCCATCTCCGGGTTGTTCGCCAGGACGCGCCGCCACGTCTCCAGCGGCAGCAGCGACTCGGTGGCCCCGGCCGGGCTCGGGTAGAACGCCACGGTCCGGTCCATCGCGGAGTTGTGGAAGAAGAAGGCCGTGCGGACCGGGATCTGCATCTCGTCCCAGTCGGCCGCGCCCAGCAGGAAACGCGGGGCGTGAAGGTAGCGTCGCGGGACGGCACAGTAGCGTGCCCGGCCGCCCGTGTCACGGGTGAACAGCAGGTAGCAGGCCCGGCAGGCGCACAGCAGCCCCCGGCTCTCGACATTCACGACGTGGCCGTGCTCCTCGCCCGCGGGGGCCGCGCACAACTCGCACAGCGTCGTCTGTGTCGCTGGTGTCTTTGGCGTCGTCGGCGACCCGGCGGACCGGTCCGTCCGGGGCGGCTCGCGGAACCTGCGCAGCCCGGTGGCCGTCACGACACCGGCTCCGGCTTCGCCGTCTGCGGTGACCCCGATCCTGGCTCCCGCCCCGGATCAGGGGCCGGTCCCGGCCCTGACCTCGGCGCCGCTCCCGGTCCTCGCGCCGCTCCCGGGGCCGACCCGGAGCCCGGAGCCCGCTCCGGAACCGGGCACGGGCCGGGCGCGCGGCGCTGGATCTGCAGCAGCCCCTGCCGCCCGTCGCTCACCCCCTCGACCTCCACCCCCGACACCTCGGGCGCCGCCTGGGTGACGGCTCGTTCGATGGCGTCGGTCACTGTGACCAGCGAGGACGGGCAGCCGTGGCAGGCGCCCTCCAGACGGAGCCGCACGATCCCGTCCTCGCCCACGCCGAGCAGTTCCACACCGCCCTCGTGCGACCCCAGGTGGGGCCGTACGCTCTCCAGCGCGTCGCGGACGCGTTCGGCCGTGCTCAGCGGGTGCAGGTCGTGCAGCACCAGCAGCCCGGACACGAGCGGGTCGCCGACCATGCGGCCCAGCACCTCGGCGGCTTCGGCATCGGTGACGATCTCGACGACGCGTTCCAGGCCGGCGCCGTACAGCTCGACGAGGGCACGTACGAGGTCCTCGGCCTTGGCGCGTGTCACGGCGTCGCTCAGCGCGCCGAGGTCGGCGATGAGCGCCTCGACACGATTGCCCGTCGCCTGGACGTCATGTGTTCGCGGCATCTGCCAGGGCCCCCTTTCCTGCGCCGGGAAGCGGTCGGTTCACTGGGTGTCGAAGGCGTGGGGGGTGTGCACCCTGCGAAGCTCCTCGCCGCCGCCGAGGTACATGTGCACCCCGCACGGCAGGCACGGATCGAAGCTCCGCACGGTGCGCATGATGTCGATGCCCTTGAAGTCCTCGGGCGGGTTCTCCTCGAAGATCGGCGTGTTCTGCACCGCGTCCTCGTACGGCCCCGGCGTGCCGTGCACGTCGCGGACGCTGGCGTTCCAGGGCGTCGGCGGGTACGGGTGATAGTTGGCGATCTTCCCGTTCCTGATCACCATGTGGTGGGAGAGCACGCCCCGCACGGCCTCGGTGAAACCGCAACTGATCGTCTCGTCGGGAACCGTGAACGGCTCCCAGGTCTGGGTACGGCCCGCCCGTACCTCGGCCAGGCCCTGCTCGACGAAGTAGAGCGCGCACGCCGCCGCGTAGGCCTGGAAGTAGGTGCGGGCCCGGTTGCGCTCCAGGGCGTTGGACAGCGGCTGCCCATTGAACTCGGGGATCTTCCACTCGAACGTCTTCTCCGGCCTCAGCGCCGTCCGAGGCAGATTGATTTGCACGCTGTGGCCGGTCGCCCTGACGTAGCCGATGTCGACCTTGCCGGACAGCGCCGTCGACCAGAGCCTGGCGATGGGCCCGCCGCCGGTGTCGAGCGCGAGCGCGTCCTCCCCGTCGAACCAGCGGGGCGACATGACCCAGCTGTACCTGTCGCTGAAGTCGCGTTTCTGCGGGTGTGGGATGGTGTGCTGGTTCCACGGGTGCCGGATGTCGACCGGGTTGCCCAGCGGGTCGTGGGTGACGAACGGCTCCTGGTCCTGCCAGTCGTCGTAGTAGGAGCTGCCCAGCAGGATCCGGATGCCGAGGTTGATGTCGACCAGGTCGTTGGTGACCAGCCTGCCGTCGACGATCACCCCCGGCGTGACGTACATCTCGCGACCCCAGCCGCTCATGTTCCGGTAGGTGAAGTCGCAGTGCTCGGGGTTCTGGAAGCTTCCCCAGCAGCCGAGCAGCACCCGCCTGCGGCCGACCTCCTCGTAGCCGGGCAGCGCCTGGTAGAAGAAGTCGAACAGGTCGTCGTGCATGGGCACGACCCGTTTCATGAACTCGACGTAGCGCATCAGCCGGGTCAGGTAGTCGGTGAACAGCTGCACCGTCGCGACCGTGCCCACCCCGCCCGGATAGAGCGTCGAAGGGTGTACGTGCCTGCCCTCCATGAGGCAGAACATCTCGCGGGTGAGGCGGCTCACCGCGAGCGCCTCGCGGTAGAACTCGCCCTCCAACGGGTTCAGCGAACGCATGATGTCGGCGATGGTCCGGTAACCGTGGTCGCCCGCGTGCGGGGCCTCGGTGCGCTCGGCCATCGCCAGCACCCCGGGATTGGTCTCGCGGACCATCTTCTCGCAGTAGTCGACCCCTACCAGGTTCTCCTGGTAGAGATTGTGGTCGAACATGTACTCGGCGGCCTCGCCGAGGTTGACGATCCACTCGGCCAGGGCCGGAGGCCGCACCCCGTACGCCATGTTCTGCGCGTAGACCGAGCAGGTGGCGTGGTTGTCGCCGCAGATCCCGCAGATGCGGCTGGTGATGAAGTGGGCGTCGCGCGGATCCTTGCCCTTCATGAAGATGCTGTAGCCGCGGAAGATCGACGAGGTGCTGTGACACTCGGCGATCCGCCGGTTCTTGAAATCGATCTTGCAGTAGATGCCGAGACTCCCGACGATCCTGGTGATGGGATCCCAGGCCATCTCCACGAGGTCGGGGTTCTGCTCCGAGGTTGTCATGTCAGCTCCAGGGCGCCTTGTAGCCGGTCAGTAGCTCGCGCCCCTTGTGGCGCCATCTGGGTTCCTTGTCGACGGTCCGCAGGGTGACGCCGCGCAGCGCGCGGACGACGGTCCCGTACGCGCCGCTCACCGTCGAGGAGATGTGGGCGCCGGGCGGCTCGTCCATGAAGGGCATGAACTTGTCGGGGAAGCCCGGCATCGTGCAGGCGATGCAGATGCCCCCGACGTTCGGGCAGCCGCCGATCCCGTTCATCCAGCCGCGCTTGGGGACGTTGCACCGGACGACCGGTCCCCAGCAGCCGATCTTGACCAGACACTTCGGGGAGCCGTACTCAGTGGTGAACTGGCCCTGCTCGTAGTAGCCGGCCCGGTCGCATCCCTCGTGGACGGTCTGGGTGAACAGCCAGGTGGGGCGCAGCGCCTCGTCGAGCGGGATCATCGGTGCCTGCCCGGCGACCTGGTAGAGCAGGTAGAGGAGCGTCTCGGAGAGGTTGTCCGGCTGCACCGGGCAGCCCGGCACGTTGACGATCGGCAGTCCCGCCTTGGACTTCCAGTCCCAGCCCAGATAGTCGGCGACGCCCATGGCCCCGGTCGGGTTCCCCGCCATGGCGTGGATGCCGCCGTAGGCCGAGCAGGTGCCCGCGCACACGATCGCGGTCGCCTTGGGCGCGAGCAGGTCCAGCCACTCGCTGGTCGTCATGGGCTGGCCGGTCTCGGGGTTGTTGCCGAACCCGGACCAGTAACCCTCCTGCTTGATCGTCTCGTTCGGGATCGAGCCCTCGACAACCAGAACGAACGGGTCCAGCTCGCCACGTTTGGCCTTGAAGAACCACTCGATGAAGACATCGGCGCCCTGCATCGGCCCGGACTCGAAGTCGATGAGCGGCCAGTGCACGGCCACCTTGGGAAGCCCGGGAAGCGCGCCGAGCACGATCTCCTCGATGCTCGGCTGGGTCGCCGCGGTGAGCGAGACGGAGTCACCGTCGCAGCTCAGCCCGGCGTTGATCCACAGTATGTGGACGACGGGCTCCTCCCGCCCCTGAGCTCTGCCGTTCGCTGTGTCCGTCGGCGCTGCCATGACGCCTCCCACTCCTCGTGATGTCTGCGGAACGTGAAGGGGGAGGGGGTTCTCCTCACCCGGGCTGTGCGCCCGGGCTGCCGGGCTCACCCCGGGCTGTGCGCTCGCGGTATCGGCGCCGATCCGAGCGCGTGCCAGGTCAGTTCCCGAAGGACGTGGTAGAGGGTGGTCTGCGCCTCCTGGATCCGGTGCACCGAGGAGGAGGGGACGACGAACAGGTGGGCCAGGACGCCCCGCTCGGACAGTTCGGCCAGCCTGCCGCCCCCGCCGCCGGCCAGCCCGACGGTGAGCATGCCCCGGTGGGCCGCCTCCTCGAACGCCCGGACGACGTTGGCCGAACCGCCGCTCGTGGACAGCCCGACGGCGATGTCCCCCGGACGGCCCAGCGCCGCGAGCTGCCTGGCGAAGACCACCTCGAAGCCGACGTCGTTGGAGAGCGCGGTAACCACGGCGACGTCACCGGTCAGGCAGAGGGCGGGCAGGGCCGGGCCGCCGCAGGGGTGCAGGAAGGCGGTGGCGACCTCCTGGGCGTCGGTGCTGCTCCCGCCGTTGCCGAAGCTGAACAGCCGCCCGCCCGCGACGAACCGTGCGGCCATCTCCCCGGCGCACGCCGCCAGCTCCGCCGCCGACTCCTCGCCCATCCGCTCGCGCAGCCGTACGATCTCGCCGGTCTTCTCCACGGCCGACCGCGTCGCCTCCGCCTCCACCTCGGCCGTTCCGAAATCGGCCTGGCCGAGGTGCTCGTCGTGCTCGGGGTGGGCGTAAAGGAAGGGGTACAGATCGCGCACGCCCTCCGCGGGCGTTTCGTCAAGCGCGCTCATCGCCGTCCTCCTCCTTGGCGTCGTCGTCGCTTTCCTCGTCGCTCTTCTTGTCGCTTCCGCGCGCGACGACGGCGATGGCCTCCCTGGCGTGGACGAGGACGGTATCGCCCACCGCGGGGTCGACCAGTGCCACGCTCACCTCTTCGAGGACCCCGCCCGCGTCGACGATCGCCAGGTCCCCCTCAAGGAGCCTGACCACGCTCATCGGCAGTGCCTGGTCGGAACAGGTGACGCAGACACCGTCGGTGCAGTCTTCTGGCCCGTTCATCGGCCCGCCTCTCGCGCGGGCGGACCGAGCCGGTCGAGGAACACATGAACCAGCTCCCACAGCAGGTGGTAGGTGGTGACGTGGATTTCCTTGACCACGGCCGGCTCGTCGGACGCGGCGACCAGGACATGGTCGGCCGGAAGGCGACCGGCCAAGGCGCCGGTCAGGGCGATGGTCAGCAGGCCGAGCTCCCCGGCGGTCTCCAGACCTCGCAGGACGCTCGGACACCGGCCGTCGCGGAAGATCCCCAGGGCTGTGTCGGCGGGGTCCGCCCAGTGGCGCACCTGGTGGGCGAAGACCTCGTCGCCGCCCCCGCCTTTCCGGCTGTCCCCGCTCTGCCGGTGGTTTCCGTTCTTTCCGCCTCCGGTCCCGCCTTTTCTGCGGTCCCCGTCGCTCTCGCGGCACTCATCGTTCATCCGGTCGGCCGTCGCGGCGTCGCTGCTCAGCGCCACCGCGGGGAGCGCCCTCTTGCCCACGACGACCGGGTGCATGAACTCGACCGCGATGTGCGCGGCGTCCGCGCTCGCGTCGCCGAACACGATCAGCTTGCCGCCGAGACGAAACCTCGCGGCCATGGCGCGGGCGGCACACGCGACACGCTCGACCTCACCCGTCAGAGCGCGCCCGGCGTGATCCCGTCGCGCGAAGGCGGCGATCACCGTCGACTCGGTGACCGGTATGACCACCGGTGGTGAGAGAGGCATCGTTCGCGTACTCGGTGTGCCAGGCATGTTGACGCTCCGTATTTCTCACGGTAGTCGCCACATTACGATTGGCCGTTTCAGCCCCGACACCCCCGGCTCGACAACCAACGGCAAAGCTCTGATCATCCACGTAACCTTCCCGTCCAGATCATGCGAGCCCCGGAGGCATTCCCGTGGGGACGGGAAGGATGGCGGGATGGGCGCGGGGCGGGGAGCACGGATCAGGGTCAGGATCAGGGTCGAGGGAATCGTGCAGGGGGTGGGATTTCGCCCCCACGTCCACGTCCTCGCCCGGCGCCTGAGTCTGTCCGGGTGGGTGGGCAACGACGACCGGGGCGTGTTCATCGAGGCTGAGGGGGAGCCCGGTGACCTCGCGCGCTTCCGGAAGGGCCTGCGGGACCAGGCCCCGCCGCTGGCGGCGATCCACCGCCTGACGGCCACCGAGATACCGGTACGCGGGGACCGGGGGTTTCGCGTCGTGGCCAGCCGAGAGGGGAACCACCGGTTCACCCTTGTCTCATCTGATGTCGCGACATGTGATGACTGTCTGTCCGAACTGTTCGACCCCGCCGACCGGCGTCACCGCCACCCCTTCGTCAACTGCACCAACTGCGGGCCGAGGTTCACCATCATCCGGGACGTCCCCTACGACAGGACCGCCACCACGATGGCCGGGTTCGCCATGTGCGGGGAGTGCGAGAGGGAGTACCTCGACCCGTCGGACCGCCGTTTCCACGCCCAGCCGATCTGCTGCCCGGCCTGCGGCCCGGTCCTCCGCCTCCTGGAGGGCGGCTCGCATGTTCAAGGACCTCTCACCGGGCATCCCGGTGAGAGGCTGGACGGTGGCGCCGATCCGATCGTGGCGGCGACACGGGTGCTGCGAGCGGGAGGCGTCCTGGCCGTCAAAGGGCTAGGCGGGTATCACCTGGCGGTCGACGCCACCGACGAGGAGGCCATCCGGATCCTGCGCTCCCGTAAGCGCCGCGAGGAGAGGCCGTTCGCGGTCATGGTCCCCGACCTGCGTACCGCGCGGGCGCTGTGCGAGCTGGACGCCGAGGGCGAGCGGCTGCTCACCGGCTCCCGGCGCCCGATCGTGCTGCTGCCCCGCCGCCCAGGAGCCGCGGTGGCCGAAGCGGTCGCGCCGGGCGACCGCCGCCTCGGTCTCATGCTGCCGTACACGCCGGTACACCACCTGCTCGCCGCGGAACTCGCCCGACCGTACGTTCTCACCAGCGGAAACCTCTCCGACGAGCCCATCGCCTACCGCGACGGCGACGCGCTCGCCCGGCTCGCCGGGGTCGCGGACGCCTTCCTCACCCACGACCGGCCGATCCACGCCCGCGCCGACGACTCGGTGCTCCTCGCCGTAGGAGGGGGCGCGATGCCGCTGCGCAGGTCCCGGGGGTACGCCCCGGAGCCCTTGTGGCTCTCACCGCCCGCCCGCCGGGCCGTACTCGCCTGTGGCGCCGAGCTGAAAAGCACGTTCTGCCTCGCGCGGCAGGAGCACGCCTTCGTCTCCCACCACCTCGGCGACCTGGAGAACTACGAGACGCTGTGCTCCTTCACCGAGGGGATCGAGCACCTCCGGCGCCTGCTCGGCATCACCCCGGCGCTCGTCGCCCACGACCTGCACCCCGAGTACCTGTCCACGAAGTACGCCCTCGATCTGGAGGTGCCCGGGTCGGTGGACCTGACCGGTGTCCAGCACCACCACGCGCACATCGCCTCCTGCCTGGCCGACAACCGGGAGTGCGGCCCGGTCATCGGGGTGGCCTTCGACGGTCTCGGCTACGGCACCGACGGCACCATCTGGGGCGGTGAGTTCCTGGTGGCAGACCTGGCGGGCTTCACCCGTGCAGGGCGCCTGGCGCCGGTGCCGATGCCCGGTGGCACCGCGGCGATCAGGCAGCCCTGGCGGATGGCGGCCGCGCACCTGCACGCGGCCTATGGTGACGCGCTCCCCGAGGACCTGCCGGTCAGGGTTCGCCACGGCCCGCGCTGGGACGAGGTGGTCGCGGTGGCCGAGTCCGGGACGAACTCCCCCCTCACCTCCAGCGCCGGACGCCTGTTCGACGCGGTGGCGGCGATCCTCGGGCTCCGCGACACCGCCGGATACGAGGGGCAGGCCGCGATCGCCCTGGAGCAGTGCGCCGACCCCGTGGAGAAGGGCGCCTATCGAGCCCGGATCGTCGACGATGGGCAGCTCCTGACGATCCGGGCCGCGGACCTCGTCCGCGCGGTCGTCGAGGACACACGTGCCGGTGCGGTTCCGGCGCTGGTCGCGGCCCGTTTCCACAACGGCCTCGCCGCCGCTGCCGCACGGGTGTGCGCGCGGCTGTGCGAGGACACCGGCCTCGGCACGGTCGCCCTGTCGGGCGGGGTCTTCCAGAACCGGCTGCTACTCGACGGTCTCGTGACCGCCCTCCGGCTACACGGGCTGCGGGTTCTGACCCACCGCGCCGTCCCTCCGAACGACGGCGGCATCAGCTTCGGCCAGGCCGCCGTGGCCGCGGCCCGCGACACCCTCGGCCTTCCCTGAGCGGGCACGCTGCTACCGGGCCTGGACCACCGGGCATGCGGTCGCCGCGCCGGGACCGCCGTATCAGGGCCGGTACGTGCCGAAGTACCAGATGTTGCCCTCCAGATCCTTGCAGGCGTAATCGCGGGAGCCGTACTCCTTGTCGGCCAACTCCATGGTGACCTCCGCCCCGGCCGCGACGGCCCTGGCGTGGTGGGCGTCGGGGTCGTCCACGGCGACGTAGACTCCCGGCCCTCCAGGTTCGCCCGGACCGGTCATGATCATTCCGGTGCCGACGATCAGCTCCCCGTGACCGATGCTCCCGTCGGGAGTCGTGGTGAGCTCGTGGACCTCGAAACCGAACGCCTGGACCAGCCAGTCGACGGCCTTGCCCGCGTCGCGGTAATGGACCAGTGGATACACCGTTCGCATGTTCTCTCCTCCCTTGTAGTGATCACCACGATGTCACCGGTGGGAGCGTCAGGGCTTGGAAAAATCTGACCTGTGGACTTCCTCCCCACGGAGGTCCGCGCCCAAGATTTTCGATCACCCGATGGCACGAGGGAGAGACGCCAGAGCACGGGGAGTGACGCCCGCCATGGCCCTGAACTCGCGGTTCATGTGGGCCTGGTCGTAGTAGCCGCAGACGGCGGCGGTGTCGGCCGGCGACATGCCGGACCTCAGGCGGCCGGTGGCGTGCTCGAAGCGCAGCACCCTGGCCACGGCCTTCGGCGCCAGCCCGATCTGGTCGTGGAAGCGGGAGACGAGATGCCGGTGGCTCCATCCCAGCTCAGCGGCGATCGAGGCCACGGACACGGTGCCGCGGGTGGCGACCAGCCGCTGCCACGCCCAGCCGACGCGGCGGTCGGGCGCCGGTGCGTCGCCGATGCGCGCGCTGAGCGCCTCGTCCAGCAGGGCGATTCTGGCGGCCCCACCGGGGGCCTCCACCAGCCGCTCGACCGTTTCCGCGGCCCACCCCCCGAGCACCTCCTCCAGCGGGACCACCCGGTTGGCCAGCTCCCGCAGGGGCATCCCGAGCAGCCGCCTGGCCCCGAGCGGTGTGAGGTTGACCTGCACCCCCTCGGCGATCCCGGTCGTGGTGGTGTCGACGTAGGTGTCATGCAGGCCACCGGCGAACGAGGCCAGCCGCTGGGCGCCCTCGGGGCCGTTCAGCGTCAGCGGCGCGCCGAACCCGAAGATCATGACGACCCCGGCGAACGGCGGCTGCCGCCGGGGCATGGGATCGGCGTAACGCTCGGTGTAGGCCGACAGGTGCGTGACGTAGGGCCGCAGGAAGGCTCCCGGCTCACTCTCGGTGAAGGTCAGGCCCTCGGACGTCGCCGCGTCGTTCACGCCCCGACCATAGCCGCCGCCCCAGACAGTCCGGCAGCCCCGACCGTGCCGCGACCATGGCCACAGCCCTCGACGGTCCGGCCGTCGCGGACGTGGAGAGGGCGCCCCCGGACTCCCGGACGCGCCCTTTTCGACCGGTGGCTCTCAGGCCCGCACCCTCAGGGGGTCAGGCCGGTGTGGTAGGCGAGGAAGCTGAGCTGGTCGGCGGCGAGCTCGACGGTCTTGCTCACCGCGCGGGCCCCGTGACCGGCCTCCGCCTCGTTGCGGAGCAGGATCGGCCGCTCCGAGGTTTGCGCGTGCTGCAGGGCGGCGCACATCTTCCAGGCGTGCAGCGGATGGACCCGGGTGTCGGACTGGAAGACGGTGAACAGCGTCGCCGGGTAGGCCACGCCCTCCCGAACGCGGTGATAGGGGGAGTAGGAGTGCAGCCAGGCGAACTCGTCGGGCTTCTCGGCGGAGCCGTACTCGACGTTCCACGTCGCGCCCAGGCCGAACAGCTCGTAGCGGATCATGTCGAGCAGCGGCGCCGAGCAGACCACCGCGGCGTAAAGCTCTGGGCGCTGGGTCAGGGCCGCGCCGACCAGCAGGCCGCCGTTCGAACCACCGGAGATGGCCAGCTGCGAGGACGTGGTCACACCGGTGTCGATGAGGTGCTCGGCTGCCGCGTGCAGGTCGTCGAACACGTTCTGCTTGTTGGCGAGCATCCCGGCCCTGTGCCACTCCTCGCCCTGCTCTCCGCCGCCGCGCAACTGGGCGATGGCGTACGTGCCCCCCGCCTCGACCCAGCTCAGGACGGACGCAGAGTAGCCGGGGGTCATCGAGATGCCGAAGCCGCCGTAGCCGTACAGGAGGGTGGGGCGCGGGCCCTCGACGCCGGGAGGGGAGATCACCAGCATGTGGACCTCGCTGCCGTCCGCCGAGAGGTAGGTCACCTGCTCGGTGGTGATGGCGGGCACCTCGATGGCGCCGGGGGAGGACGCCCAGAGCGTCGTCTCGCCGGTGCGGGCGTCGTAGCGCTGGATGCTCGGCGGCGTGGTGTTGTCGGTGTAGCCGAACCAGGCCTCGTGGCCGCCTTCGGGGCGCTCGCTGATGCCGCCGATGGTGCCGAGCCCCGGGGTCGGCACCTCGCCGACGCGCTCGCCGCTGACCAGGTCGTGGACCGAGATCTCGCTGATCGCGTGACGGGTCCAGCCCACCAGCATCACCGGCCGGTCGAGGTCGTCGAGGATCGCGAAGTCGCTGAGCACGGCTTCGGGATCCTGCGGGATCAGGTCGCGCCAGTTCTCGAACCGGGGATCGGACGGATCGGTCACGCAGACGCGGGCGCGCGGGGCCTCCCGGTCGGTGAAGACGTACAGGCGGCCGTCACGGCCGAAGTGCAGGGCGCTCTGGGCGTCGACCCCCTCCTGGACGACGACCAGCTCGGGTGAGGAGGGCGAGGACGCCTGGAGGTCGGCCACCCACAGGTCGTTGCGTGGCGCCGTGCCCCTGGAGGCGGAGATCTGCAGCCAGCGGCCGTCGCGGGAGACCGCCACCCCGTAGTAGTTGGTCTTCTCCAGACCCTCACCGAAGATCAGGACGTCCTTCTCGGTGGAGGTGCCGACCCTGTGCAGGTAGACCCGGCGGTGGAACTGCTCCTCGCCCTCGGGCACCTCGGTGGAGGGCAGCCTGCGCACGTAGTAGAAGGCCTCACCGCCCGGCAGCCACGCCACGGGGGAGTAGCGGCAACGGTCGATCGGCCCCTCGATCCGGTCGCCGTACGCGATGTCCATCAGGTAGAGGCTCGATTCCTCGTCACCGCCCACCGAGACCTGGTAGGCGAGCAGGCGGCCCTCCTTGTCGGACTGCCAGGAGTCGAGGGTCGTCAGCCCGGTCGGGTCGAGCGCCATCGGGTCGAGCAGCGCCCGCTCGGCACCACCGGGGTCCACGGTGTAGAGGACGGCGTGCTCCTGCCCGGGGGTGCGCCGCATGAAGAACCGCCGCTCCCCGCGCCACGTCGGTGCGCCGATCGACCCGGAGCCGAGCAACTCGGCGATCCGGGCCTTGAAGCCCTCACGTCCGGGAAGGGCGTCCAGCTCGGTCTCCAGCAGTCTCTCCTGCCCCACCAGCCAGTCCTTCGTCGCCGGATCGTCCGGGTCCTCAAGCCACCGGTAGGGGTCGGGAACAGGAACACCGTGGAGCTCGTCGACGAGCTCAAGACGGCTGGCTGGAGGATACGGCTGTCTCGTCATGGCTGGAACCCTACGACCTAAAGGCCACGAGACGCGGCCATTGCGCGGGCGGCGTATCTGATCTGCGGCAGGAGGAGTTAAGAACTGGTAATGGGGGCATAAAACGTATCAGGTGTCTCTCCAGTCATTTATGGGTGGCGAGAACCAGGTAGCAGCAGCCAAACTTGGTGAAGGACGGTGCCGTGGTGAGCATCCGCTGGGCCGTCCGGCGGAGGTCCTCGTGACGGAAGCGCCCGGGCCCCAGGAGGGGCCGCCAGCCGGGGCACGCAGTGGCGTGCCCCCTCATGTGACACGTCGTGCGGCGGGAGAGGCCCGCTGATGCGCCAGGTCCTGCTCTTGAACGCCACCTACGAACCCCTGACCACCCTCTCCCTGCACCGGGCCGTCGTGCTCGTGCTCAGGGAGAAGGCCGATGTCGTGCACCGTGACGGGCGGGGCGCCGTGTTCCGCTCGGCGAGCCGTACGCTCGACGTCCCCTCGGTGATCAGGCTTCGGAGATATGTCCGGATCCCATATCGGTCGCGGATCCCGCTGACCCGGACCGCGCTGATGCGCCGGGACGACTACCGGTGCGCCTACTGCGGTCAGCGGGCCGAGACCATCGACCATGTCATCCCGCGCTCGCGAGGCGGCCCCCACACGTGGGAGAACTGTGTCGCCTCGTGCACGACGTGCAACCACCGCAAGGCCGACCGCATGTTGGAGGAGCTGGGGTGGACGCTCAACGTCGCCCCGGTGGTGCCACGCGGCGTCCACTGGCGGTTGATCGGCGCGCACATCGTCGGCGATCCCCAGTGGGCGCCCTATCTCGCGGAGAGCGCGGCCTGAGGGCCGGCACCCGATGACGAGGCCGCCGCGCCACCTGGTGGAGCGCGGCGGTCCTTGTCATGCCCGTGAGCCGGACTTTATCCGCTGGCATGGAAGATCCCCGATGGGCACAATCACCTCATGACGTGGATCTTCACCTCCGATGTCGAGGCGTACACGGGCGTGGCGGAGCCGTGGCTGCTGCGGGATCCGGTTCGCAACACCGTCCTTCTCACGGTCCTGCGTGCCATACGCAACGGCCTGTGGGGTGACGACCCGCTGCTGGGGCGGCTGGAGCGTGACGGCCGGGTCGTGGCCACGGCGATCCAGACGCCGCCCCACGCCCTTCTGCTCCCCGCGATCCCCGCCGACACCGTGCCCGAGCTCGCCGCCCGCCTGATCGAGACCGAGAGGGCGATCTCCGGTGTGAGCGGTCCTCTCTCGCCGGCCGAGACGTTCGCCGCCTCCTGGTGGCGGCCCGAGGAGAGTCGCCGCGCCGAGCGCCTCTACCGGCTCGACGCGCTCGTCCCCCCGAAATCCCACGCGGCAGGGGCCTCACGGGTCGCCGTCGCGGCCGATCTCGGCCTCCTGGTCCGGTGGAGCGAGGAGTTTCAGGCCGAGGCGAAAGGCATCGACCATGTCGACCTGACCGCGCTGGTGGCGAGCAGGATCGCGAGACGGGAGCTGGTCGTGTGGGAGGCGGGCGGGCGGCCCGTCGCGTTCGCCGGGGTCTCCGCGCCTATCGGCGGGATGAGCCGGGTCGGCCCGGTCTACACGCCCTCCGAGTTTCGCGGGAAGGGCTACGGCACCGCGGTCTCCCATGCGGCTAGTGCGAAGGTGAGGGCCGAGGGCGCCACGGAGGTGTTGCTCTTCACCGACCTGTCCAACCTCACGTCCAACTCGATCTATCAGACGATCGGCTATCGGCCGGTGAGCGACCATGTCTCCATCACCTTCGCGTGAGCGAGCCCGGCGAGCTGGGTAACCTTGGTGCCATGCCCAGATACGACTTCCGCTGCCGCGCCTGCGGGTCCACCTTCGAGATCTCCCGCCCGATGGCCCGCTCCGACGATCCGGCGCGCTGCCCCGAGGGACATGACGACACCGTCAAGCTGCTCTCCACTGTCGCCGTGACCGGAGGCTCCGCGGGTTCCGCCGCCGCGCCCCGCCCTTCCGGAGGCGGCGGTGGGTGTTGCGGAGGCGGCTGCTGCGGTTAGGAGCCGAGGTCCGCGCGGTGTGGAGCCGGAGCCGCCACGGCAAAGCTCCCGCCGAGGGCTGTCACCCGGATCGGCTCGCGCCTCCGGGTGACAGCTCGAGTCGAAACGGCCGCTCCGCGCCCGGCAGCGTGCGACCGGACCGTGGGTTATGCGGCGCGCTTGCCCTGGAAGGGCAGGAACGCCTCGGCCCGGTGCGGGCGGGCCGGCACGAAGGTGGGCTCGGTGGCGATGATCCGGTCGAACCTGAACGCCCGGATCGCGCCGCGCAGGCGGCACATCCCGACGAGATACCAGTGTTCGCGGTGAACCATGCAGGTCACCGGGTCGACGTCGCGGACGGTGACCCGTCCGGAGACGTCCTGGTAGTGGAGACGGATGACGAGGTTTGAGGTGATGGCGTTGGCGATCGTCCGGGCACGGTCGGCGATCTCGGCGGGCATCGGCTCGGTGAGGGTCGCCAGGGTGGTGGCGACGATGTCGTCGTCGAGCTCCATCTGCTCGAAGGCGTGACGCAGGCCGCTGCGGGCGGCATTGGCCTGCGGACCCGACCCCAGATGCGCCATCGACAGGGCGAGTGCGGCGATCTCGGCAGTCGTGAGCGGGGCGGTGAGCTTCATGACGTTAGTCATACCCAGATAATACGTCCGAGCACTGACATTTTTTCGAACTTCCTGTCGGGTAAGGCATCTCTACCCGACAGGAAGCCCAGGTCAGCGGGACAGCTGCGACAGGTCGCGTGAGGCGCCGGTGGAGGCCGAGGTGGTGAGCGCGGCGTACGCCTGCAGGGCGGCGCTCACCTGGCGCCGGCGGTCGCGCGGCCGGTAGCCGCCCAGGTCGGCCAGGAGCCTCTCGCGGCGGGCGGCCAGCTCCTCCTCGGGGACCTTCAGGTCGATCGAACGGGCGGGGATGTCGATCGCGACGAGATCGCCGTCCTCGACGAGGGCGATGGTGCCGCCCTCGGCGGCCTCGGGGGAGGCGTGACCGATGGACAGCCCGCTCGTGCCGCCGGAGAAGCGACCGTCGGTGACCAGCGCGCAGTCCTTGCCCAGCCCCTTGCCCTTGAGGAACGAGGTGGGGTAGAGCATCTCCTGCATGCCGGGTCCGCCCTTGGGGCCCTCGTAGCGGATCACCACGACGTCGCCGGCCTTGACCTTGTTGTTGAGGATGCCCTCGACCGCGTCGTCCTGCGACTCGAAGACGACGGCCGGACCCTCGAACCTCCAGATCGACTCGTCGACCCCGGCGGTCTTGACGATGCAGCCCTCGGTGGCGATGTTGCCGTACAGGACGGCGAGGCCACCGTCGCGGGTGTAGGCGTGCTCGGCGTCGCGGACGCAGCCCTCGGAGCGGTCGAGGTCCAGCTCCTCCCAGCGGGCGCCCTGGGAGAAGGGCTTGACGGTGCGGGCGTTGCCGGGGGCCGCGTGCCACAGCTCCAGTGCCTCGGGCAGCACCTGTGGTGACTGAGGGTCCCAGCCGTCGAGGTAGTCGCCCAGGGTGCCGCCGTTGACGGTGTAGGCGTCGCGGTGGAGCAGGCCGGCCCGGTCGAGCTCGCCCAGGATCGCCGGGATGCCACCCGCGCGGTGGACGTCCTCGACGTGGTACTTCGCCGTGGCGGGGGCGACCTTGCACAGGCAGGGAACCCGCAGCGAGATCTCGTTGATCTCCTTCAGGCCGAAGTCGACCTGGGCCTCGCGGGCCGCTGCGAGGATGTGCAGGATCGTGTTGGTCGAGCCGCCCATCGCGACGTCCAGCGCCATGGCGTTCTCGAACGCGTTCTTGGTCGCGATGGCGCGCGGCAGGACCGTCTCGTCGTCCTGCTCGTAGTAGCGGCGGGTGATCTCCACCAGCTGGCGCCCGGCGTCCTCGAACAGCTTCCTGCGCGCCTTGTGGGTGGCGAGGATCGTGCCGTTGCCGGGGAGCGCGAGTCCGATGGCCTCGGCGAGGCAGTTCATCGAGTTGGCGGTGAACATCCCGCTGCACGAACCGCAGGTGGGGCAGGCGTTCTCCTCCATCTCCAGCAGTTCGGCGTCGGAGACGGCGTCGTCGGCGGCGGCGATCATCGGGTCGATCAGGTCGAGCTTGCCGTTGGGGGTCTTGCCCGCCTCCATCGGCCCGCCCGAGACGAAGACGGTGGGGATGTTGAGCCTGAAGGCGGCGAGCAGCATGCCCGGAGTGATCTTGTCGCAGTTGGAGACGCAGATCAGCGCGTCGGCGCAGTGCGCGTTGACCATGTACTCGACCGCGTCCGCGATCAGCTCCCGGCTGGGCAGCGAGTAGAGCATGCCGCCGTGGCCCATCGCGATGCCGTCGTCGACCGCGATCGTGTTGAACTCGCGCGGGATCGCGCCCGCCTCGCGGATCGCGCCGGCGACGACGTCGCCGACCTCGCGGAGGTGGACGTGCCCGGGGACGAACTGGGTGAAGCTGTTGGCCACGGCGATGATCGGTTTCCCGAAATCCTCGCCGGCTACGCCCGTCGCCCGGAGAAGGGCCCGGGCCCCGGCCATGTTCCTGCCGTGAGTGACCGTACGAGACCTGAGGGCGGGCATGAGGCTTCTCCCATCATCGAAACCGTGTCTACAAATGGTACGGCTACCGCCCGGTGCGTGAGACGCCTGTCCATGCCGCGAGACATCCCGCTTCTCGCCACATTTTCTGTGAACACCGTACGAGCGTGATCGACGTACGGGGCCGGGGTGGCGAGGCGGGCGCGCTGGTCGCCGGGAGGGTTCCGGGACGACGACGGGGCACGGGATGGGCACCGAGGCGACGGCCGGCGGGCCCGATACGGGCCCAGGGTGTTCTCCGACACTACCGAAGGTCTCCGCGCCCGGCGAACCCGGGGCGAACGCCATCCGCGGAGAGGCCCTCGATCACCTGCCACGACGTCCACGCGAGAGGGAACGCGCGCTGGAGCGCGACCCGGCCCGCACTCGCGGGAACCGGGAGGGGAGGAGGACGGGAGCCGCCCGGCCGGGGCGTCGTGGCGGGGCGGACTCCCGTCGGGTCCCCGAAGGGAGAGGTGCGGTCGTGCGAGAGACGGCGGAGGTACGGGCGTGCCGGAAAGGGCTCGCGGGACAACCGGAAATCAGTTCTCCGGGTAGCGTGCGGGCAGAACCCGCTCGGCGGCCTCGAAGATCCTGTCGATCTCGGCGTCGGTGAGTGAGCGTTCCCGCTTGGTGATCCATTTACGGACACGACTGCCGTCGAATACGTCCACCTCGCGGACGTTGAGGACCTTCCAGGGGATGGCAGGGCCGTAGATCGCGAGGGATGGCACGATCGTGACCTCGTGGCCCAGCTCGGCGCCGATCAGCTCGCCGGCCTGGGACGCCTCCCAGCGGGCCTCGTCGAGGCGGGGTTTCTGGTTGAACGGGCCGTGGAACAGCTTGCGGTGCGACTGGACGCGGACCGGCAGGCGCTTGTCCCACTTCTCGGAGTCGACCGCGTAGACGCCGGTGGGGCCCACGACCAGGTGGTCGATCTGGGCCTCGCTGCCGGGGATCGCGCGAGCGTGCAGGGTGCGGTAACCCCCGCGCTCCAGCCGTTTGAGCTGCATCTCCGTGCGCCGTTCCGCGACCGAGGCACGCCGCCAGGCGGGCACGGAGGAGTTGGAGCGGGCGCGGAGCACCGTGTCGACGATCGCGGCCACCACGGCGGCGGTGAAGCCCAGCGGCCAGCTGGCCAGCAGGACGCCCGCGAGCACGCCGACGCCGACCGCGATGATGGCGCGGCGGCGCAGGTGGCGGTATTTGGGGTCGTCGAGCAGGTTGCGTAGTGAGGCGCGCTCAACAGGTGCGTACGTAGACGCTGGCGCGGCGGGTCGAGACGTCGGCCGATCTTCGGCCTGTCGGTCACTGACCCAAATCGGTGACGTAGTGTTACCGTCTTCTGGTACCTGACCGGAATCCACGTAACTCACGGTAGCTGACGTCCTCGGGGGTGCCTAGTATTGCGTATCTCATACTTTTGTGACCGCCGTCACCCGCTTGGCACTGCTATGAACCGGGTACCTTAGGGACTTTTCACTCTGGATCACCGGGTGCCGCGCGGGGTGTGGCTCACACTCGCGATCTTAACGTCCCGGGCGGTCGGCAGTCGCGGATCGAGGCCGCCGCAGGGGGTTTCCCAGGCCGGCGCGCCCCGCCACCTGGTGCCTCTCGACGGGTGATTCCGCGCCGGGTTACTTTTGAGGTGTGGACAGTGCGATCGAGGTCTTCGGCTTTCTCATCGCAGCCTCCGGCGGTCTGTTCCTGCTCATCGCCCTGCTCGTGACGATGCCGGGCAGGATGCGCGACAGGGCCGCGAGGAGCACCTCGGCGGGCGCGGTCTGGCTGGGAGGCCCGTTCGGCAGCGAGCGGGGGATCACCGACTCGGTCCTCGTGCTCACCGAGCGGCGTCCGGCGAGGGGCCCGGCGCCGGAGATCGACTGGGTCTCGCTCGCGGTGACCTCCGAGCCGGGACGGCACACCGGCGGGGCGTCGGCGGCCTGGTGAACCCGGTGGTCCGGCGGGTCGTCGGACCACCGCCAAACCGACAAAGGCGAGGTGACGAAGGATGCTCACCCTGACCTCGACACAGGGCGACGATGTCCGCGGGGCACTGCGCACCGCGGAACAGCGCACCGGGCTGCGTTTCGCCGCCTACCTCGGTCCGGCGATCGGACCGCGCCGCCACTTCTCCGAGCGGCTGCACGCCGCGCTGGGAGCCGACGCCGACAGGGCCGTGCTCGTCTTCGTGGACCAGCGGGGCAGGGCCCTGGAGATCGTCACGGGCTCCCTGGCCAGGGAGCGGCTGCCCGACGCGGAATGCCGCGTGGTCGCGACGTCGATGGCCGCGGTGCTCGGCCTGGGCGACCTGGTGGGCGGACTGGTCACCGGGGTCCTGCTGCTCGCGGACCAGGCGTCGCGGCGCAGGTGATCTCGTGGGCTGGTCACGCCGGGGTGGAAGTGATCTTCCCGAAGGTCCGTCCGGGCGGAACGAGGTCGGTTTTCCCGGATAATCGGCTCGTGCTGAGGATCACGAGGGACGCGCCGCCGGGTCACTTCGTGCTGAGGATCACGAGAGACGCGCCGCCGGGTCACTCTCGCAGGCGCCCCACGGCGGAACGGGAGCCAGACGGGATCCTCGACTACGTCCAGGCGACGCTCGCGGACGCCCGCAGGAAGGTCCGGGGGGAGGACGAGACGGCGGCCGCCCTGCTGTTCACGACGGGCGTCGCCGCCGGTGCCGTCGCCGTCGGACTGCTGAACGGCCACTGGAGGCCCGGCGAGCTGTCCGGCAAGGTCGAATGGCTCTGGTGGACGAGCGTGTTCTTCTGGCTGATGGGGATCCTCACGCTCACCGGAGCCCTCTGCGGCCGTACCTCCGGGCTCGCGGGCAGAGTCCTGGAGCGGCGCCGTTTCTACCCCGGCACCTTCGCCCTGGACGCGCCGCCGGAGCCGGACCCCCGGCTGGGGTACGGGGTGGGACGGAGTGGCCGTGGTACCGAGGTCAGGGTCGACCTGCTCGTCCTGGAGATCAGGAGACTCAACGCCGTCGGGGACGCCAAGCGGCGCTTCATCCGCCGCGGCGTCCTGCTCATGATGGTCTCCATCGCCTGCTGCGCGCTGGCGGTGTTCGTCGACGGCGGGCTCTGAGCTCCTCGGGCCGCACGATCAGTGCCGCAGAAGCCTCACCAGGTACGTGCTGGTGTCCTCCAGCAGCGTCGAGGGCTTCACCGCCACGCCCGCGACGGCGGAGAACAGGGAGGGCAACCCCGGCAGCGGGAAGCCGTCGTCACTGGAGGCCTCCCCGCCCACGCCGTTCTTGGCCAGGGTGGTCCGGCTGCGCTCCCAGGCCTCGATGACCTCCTCGGGGGAGGGCACGCCGAATCCGTGGCCCACCGGGGCGGCGTGGCGCAACCGCACCAGCGGGGTCTCGGCGAAGGCGAGGGCCACCTGGGAACGCAGCGCGAGGTCCTCGCGGAGGTCCGGATCGACCCAGTCCATCGCGGTGCAGGGGTTGCGGCAGTCGGCCACGCAGGTGGCCAGAGCCCCGGCCACCTGGCTGTGCTGGCGGTCGAAGTAGGCGCGCCATCCCTCGGGCGGCTCCCCGGCCACGCGCAGGGTCCGGTTCGCGGCCGACTGCTCGGCCCTGGTGTGGTCGCAGTCGCGGTCGCCGATCACCCCGAACCTGCTGTCCGGCGCGCTGAGCCCCTCCGGCCAGCGCGCCGGGTCTCCGGCGTTGCCGAGCACCGGTTCGAAGGCGAGCAGCGGGAGATACTCGCTGGCGATGTGGAGGGCGGCGACCATGGGGCTCAGCTCGCGACGGTGCCACCTGACCGCGATGACCTCCAGCAGCAGCCCGTACGCGGGCCGCAGCGACTCCAGCGCGCCGCGCGGCTGCTCGCGGGGCGTCTGCGGCATCGTGCAGGCCCGCGCTCGCCGCCGAAGGTCGCTCGGCACGGACCGCGCCTCGACGGCGAAGTCCTCCGCGTCGAGGGAGAGCAGCCGCTGGCCGAACTCGCAGGCCGCCTCGATGTCGTCCGCGTCGCGCACGACACCTGAGGCGAGGGCTCCGATGTCACCGAAGGCGTATCTCCGGGCCAGGGAGATGAGCAGGTCACGTGCTGATTCCACGTGATTTACCCTCTCATGACCCGGAGGCGACGGGACAGGCGTCCACACGCGGCGAGACGCGGGGCACCTCTCGCGCTTACCGACATTCCTACCAGTGTTCGCCAGGAACCACTCAAAACTTCGCCATCGGTCGACCCGGGCGGTGCGGGACGGCCCCGCCCGGGTCTCTCTCGCAGCCGGGTCAGGCCGCCGAGGCGTCCTTGGCCTGGGCGCGCAGGGCGCGGCCGATGCTGTCGGCGCCCTCGAGCAGCAGGCGCTTGAGGGCATGCGGCGGCTGGGTGGACGAGATGAGGTCCTGGGTCCTGGCGACCGTCTCGGGAGAGATGCTCAGCGCCGGGTAGCAGCCGTTCGCGAAGTTCTGGGCGCTGTCGGAACTCCAGGACGCCCAGATCCCGCCGATCTCCTCGAAGTACTTCGCCCCGTACGGCTCCAGCAGCTCCGGGTGACGCGGGTCCATGAAACCGGCGATCGTCGAACGGAGCAGCGCGCCGCTCAGCTTGCCCTCGGTGATCGCGGTCCAGGCGTTCGACTTGCCCTCGGCGGTCGGGATCGCGGCGCCGCAGAGCGCGGCGGAACGCTCGCCCGTCGCGGTGGCGTCGCGCAGCAGCTCCTGGGCGATGTCCTCCTCGCCGAGCAGGCCGCCGGAGACCAGGGCACCGGTCAGCGTCCAGCGCAGGTCGGCGTCGACGGTGAGGCCGTCGAGCACCGTCTCCCCGTCCAGCAGCCCCTTCAGGAACGCCAGGTCCTCGGTGGAGGTGGCCACGGCCGACAGCGCGTTCAGGTAGGCGAGCTGGTGGTCGGAGCCGGGCGCGGCCTCGCCGACCAGGCGGCGCAGCGCGGAGGCGAGCCTGGCCAGGCCCTCGGAGCGCCGGGCGGGGTCGCCGTACTGCTGGACGGCGAGGCGGACCTGGCGGAGCAGGGTCTGGGCGACGGTGATGTCGGTGACCGACTCGATGTTGGAGATGACCAGGGTGAGGTAGTCGCGGGTGGACATCTCCGCGTCGCGGGTCATGTCCCAGGCGGCCGACCAGCACAGTGCGCGGGGCAGCGACTCGGTGAACCTGCCGATGCCGCCCTCCGTCAGGGTCCGCAGCGACCGCTCGTCGAGCCTGACCTTGGCGTACGTCAGGTCGTCGTCGTTGATCAGGATCAGGTCCGGCTGGACCTCGCCGACCAGCTCGGCCACGGCCGTGCGCGCGCCGACGACGTCCAGCTCGACCCGCCTGACGCGGACCAGCTTGCCGTCTCGCAGGGAGTACAGGCCGATGGCGACGCGGTGCGAGCGCAGCGTCGGGTAGTCGGCCGGGGCCTCCTGGAGAACGTCGAATTCCAGGAAACGGCCCTCGGGGTCGACGGTGAACGAGGGGCGCAGCGTGTTGACCCAGGAGGTCTCCAGCCACTCCTTCGACCAGGAGGACAGGTCGCGCCCCGAGGTGCGCTCCAGCGCGCCGAGCAGGTCCGCGAGGGTGGTGTTTTCCCAGGCGTGCTCGTTGAAGTAGTCGCGGACCCCGGCGAGGAAGTTGTCCAGGCCCACGTAGGCGACGAGCTGCTTGAGGACCGAGGCGCCCTTGGCGTACGTGATCCCGTCGAAGTTGACCTCGACCGCGTGCATGTCGACGATGTCGGCGGCGATCGGGTGGGTCGAGGGCAGCTGGTCCTGACGGTAGGCCCAGGCCTTCTCGACGTTGGCGAAGGTCGTCCAGGCCCCCTGGCCCCAGCGGGTGGCCTCGGCCTGGCAGAGCACCGAGGCGTAGGTGGCGAACGACTCGTTCAGCCACAGGTCGTCCCACCAGCGCATGGTGACCAGGTCACCGAACCACATGTGCGCCATCTCGTGCAGGATCGTCTCCGCGCGGCGCTCGATCACCGCGTCCGTGACGCGCGAGCGGAAGACGTAGTCCTCCAGGAAGGTCACGCAGCCCGCGTTCTCCATCGCCCCGGCGTTGAACTCGGGGACGAAGAGCTGGTCGTACTTCCCGAACGGGTAGCGGACACCGAAGATCCGGTGGAAGAAGTCGAAGCCCTGCCTGGTGACCTCGAAGATGTTCTCCGCGTCGAGGTGTTCGGCGAGCGAGGCCCGGCAGTACAGGCCCAGCGGGATGCCGTCGTGCTCGGAGGTCACCTTGTGGTACGGCCCGGCGCACAGCGCGGTGATGTAGGTCGACATCACGGGGGAGGGCGGGAAGTGCCAGCGCTTGGCGGCCTGGAGCGCGCCGTGCCTGCCGTGGTGCTCCGGCAGCTCATCGGCCGCGTCGGGCGCCGTGTTGGAGATGACCTCCCAGTGGGAGGGGGCGAGCACGGTCAGCTCGAAGGAGGCCTTGAGGTCGGGCTGGTCGAAGCACGCGTACATGCGGTGCGCGTCTGCCGTCTCGAACTGGCTGTACAGATAGACGCTCTTGTCCACCGGGTCGACGAAGCGGTGCAGGCCCTCGCCGGTGCGGCTGTAGGAACAGTCGGCGTCCACCCGCAGCTCGTTGGTCTCGGCCAGGCCAGGCAGCGGCAGCCGTCCGGTCTCCAGGTCGTAGCCGCTCACGTCCAGCTCGACGCCGTTCAACACCGCCGCGCGCACCTTGGCGCCGGCCAGGTCGACGAACGTCTCCGCACCCGGCCGGGTGCTGGTGAAGCGGACCGTGGTGACGCTCTCGAAGCGCTCCTCACCCTCGGTCAGGTCGAGCTCCACCGCATAGGACTGCACGCTGAGCAGCCGTGCGCGCTCGCGCGCCTCGTCACGGGTCAGATTGCCTGCCACTACCGCTCCCTCTTCACAACTTCCCCCGCTCCATTGCTAAGGGGTGACTGAATCCTGCCACGTAAGGCCGCGGGCCGCCGCTTCACCTCGGACTGCGGACTGGTACCCCAGATCCGAGAATAAAGAGGCATGTCAAGGTATTAATCCACCCGTGGAATAGGGAACTCCGCTCTCCGGGTTGTCGCTACCGAAGAAGCCTCACGACCAGGAAGCCGGAAAAGATGACTGAGCGAACCCCTGTCGATCTCTGGTTCGATCCCTTCTGCCCGTTCGCGTGGATGACCTCCCGCTGGTTGCTGGAGGTCGAGAAGGTACGGCCGATCGAGCCCCGCTGGCACATCATGAGCCTCAACGTGCTGAACGAGGACAAGGACGTCCCGGACAGCTACCGTGAGTTGATCGCCAAGGCCATCGGCCCGGTCCGGGTGGTCACCGCCGTGCAGGAGAAGTACGACTCCGAGACGGTCGGCCGCCTCTACACCGAGCTCGGCACCCGTCTCCACAACCAGGGCAGGGCCAGGCAGCTCGACACGCTCCGCGAGACGGTCGAGGAGGCACTGGAGGCCGCGGGGCTCGACCGCGACTTCGCCGACGCGATGGACTCGACGGAGTTCGACGAGGCACTGCGCGCCTCGCACAACGACGGCATCGACCGGGTCGGCCAGGAGGTCGGCACTCCGGTGATCTCCGTCGATGGCGTGGCCTTCTTCGGCCCGGTCATCTCGCCCGCCCCCAAGGGCGAGGAGGCGGGCAGGCTCTGGGACGGCGTGCGCCTGGTGGCGGGCACCGACGGTTTCTTCGAGCTCAAGCGCTCCAGGACCCGGGAACCGATCTTCGACTGATCCGCCTCTCCGGCGTTTCCGCCCGCCGTGCGCGACTGCGGCGGGCGGGCCCGCCCGTGTGGGACGCCCTGCTCCCATACCAAGGTCGTCTTTGCGCGAGGGCGCGTTTCGTGCGCCCTCGCGCAACAACGGCACGCACGCCAGGATGAGGGCATGCGTCACCTTTATCTGAATGGAGCCTGGCAGGCGTCCGCGTCGGGCGAGAGCATCGACGTGATCAACCCCGCCACCGAGGAGCGGATCGACAAGGTTCCCGCGGGGGCGCCCGCCGACGTCGAGGCCGCGGTGGCCGCCGCCCGCGCCGCCTTCCCCTCCTGGTCCGCGACGCCTCCCGCCGAGCGAGGCAGGATCCTCGCCTCGGCCGCGGACCTGATACGAGAACGCTCCGACCAGATAGCCAGGATCATCGCCACGGACATGGGCGCCCCGTACGGCGTGGCGATGAGGGTGCACACGCTGATGCCGGCCGGTGTGCTGGCCTCGTACGCCCAGCTGGCCGAGACCTACGACTTCGAGGGCGGGCAGGTCGGCAACTCCCGCGTCTTCAGGGAGCCGGTCGGGGTGGTCGCCGCGATCACCCCCTGGAACTACCCGCTCCACCAGGTCGTCTGCAAGGTGGGCGCCGCGCTCGCCGCGGGCTGCACGGTCGTGCTGAAGCCCAGCGAGGTGGCGCCGCTGGCGGCCTTCGCGCTCGCCGGGATCCTCGACGAGGTCGGACTGCCCGCCGGGGTCTTCAACATGGTCAGCGGTCACGGCCCGGTGGTGGGTGAGGCGCTGGCCGCCCATCCCGAGGTGGACATGGTGTCGTTCACCGGCTCCACCCGGGCCGGACGCCGGGTCGCCGTGCTCGCGGCCGAGACGATCAAGCGGGTGGCCCTGGAACTCGGCGGCAAGTCCGCCAGCCTGATCCTGCCGGACGCCGACCTGGCGGCGGCGGCGAAGGCGACGGTGGCCAACGCCTTCGTCAACTCCGGCCAGACCTGTTCGGCATGGACCCGCATGATCGTCCATCGCGACCGGTACGACGAGGCCGTCCGTCTCGCCGTCGAGGCCGCGGGGAGATACACCGTCGGCGACCCCTTCGACGAGGCGACCAGACTCGGTCCCCTGGTGTCGGCGGCCCAGCGCGACCGGGTCGTCCGCTACATCAACCGGGGCGAGGAGGAAGGCGCCCGGCTGGTCACGGGGGGCACCGACCGGCCCCTGGAGCGCGGCTTCTACGTCGAGCCGACGGTGTTCGCCGGGGTGGAGCCGGGGATGGTGATCGAGCAGGAGGAGATCTTCGGGCCGGTCCTCACGATCATCCCCTACACCCGGGGGGAGGACGAGGCGGTCGCGATCGCGAACGGCACGCCGTACGGCCTGGCGGGCGCGGTGTGGGCGGGCAGCGAGCAGCGCGCGGTCGAGGTCGCCAGGCGGCTGCGCACCGGCCAGGTGGCGGTCAACGGCGGCCGGTTCAACCCGCGGGCGCCCTTCGGCGGCTACAAGCAGTCGGGTATCGGCCGCGAGCTGGGCGAGTTCGGGCTCGAGGAATATCTGGAGATCAAGGCCGTCCAGCTCTGACGGCCGCCCGGCGACCACCGGGGATCGGTCCGAGGTCGCCCCCACGTGACGGCCGCCCGGCGACCACGGAGGTCAGGGAGCCTGGAGCAGGACCTTCCTGGCGGCGTCCCTGGCGAGCCTGTCCACGTAGAGCCTGCCGTCGAGGTGGTCGGTCTCGTGCTGGAAGCAGCGCGCCAGCGTGCCGCGGGCCCTGATCCGGATCGGCCGCCCCAGCCGGTCCAGGCCGCTCACGGTGACTCCCGCGGCCCGGGGCGTCCTGGCGTAGATCGGGGTGCCGGTCTCGCGGCCGGGGACGGACAGGCAGCCCTCCTCGTCGAGGACCTCGGCGTCGTCGTCCACGGTCAGTTCCGGGTTGATCACATGGCCCTTGCGGTTGCTGCAGTCGTAGACGAAGATCCGCTTCGACACGCCGATCTGCGGACCGGCCAGACCGACACCCTGAGCGGCGTACATCACGGCGAACATCTCGTCGATCATGCGCCGCAGGTCGCGGTCGAAGTCGGTGATCGGTTCGGCGGGTGTGCGCAGGACAGGGTCACCGACCACTCGGATGTCACGCATGTGGGAACTCTCTCTTGTAAGGGGCAAGGAAGTATTGCGGCTATTACTCTAGTCGGGGGCCGGGTGGAGTCGCCCGCGCACACCTGCGAAACTGTGCGGGTGCGCGTCTACATCGGTGCCGACCATGCCGGCTATGAGCTCAAGAACCACGTCGTCTCCTGGCTGAAGGAGAACGGCCACGAGGTCGAGGACTGCGGTCCCTTCGTCTACGACGCCGAGGACGACTACCCGCCGTTCGTGCTGCGCGCGGCCGAGGGCGTCGTGGGCGACCCGGGCAGCCTGGGCGTCGTCATCGGTGGCTCGGGGAACGGCGAGCAGATCGCGGCCAACAAGGTGCGCGGCGTCCGGGCCGCCCTGGCCTGGAGCGAGGAGACCGCCAGGCTCGCCCGCGAACACAACAACGCCAACGTCGTCAGCGTCGGCGCGCGGATGCACGAGCCGGAGGAGGCGATCCGGTTCGTCGAGACCTTCCTCCGCACCGCCTATTCAGGGGCCGAGCGGCACAACCGGAGGATCGCGCAGCTCGACTCGTACGAGACCATCGGCCAGCTCCCGCCGCTGCCGTAGTCCTCACCGGTGGCGCTCGCGGGGCGGTGACTCCCCGCGCGGCGCCTCCCGGCGCGACCCGCCCCGCGCGGGCTCCTTACGGGGTGGCGTCTCGTCGCGCAGGGGGCGGCGGTCCGCGGCCTCCTGCTGCTCGCGCGACGGGCGTGAGACGTCTCGCGCCCGCATCGCGGTGATCGCGGTGATCTGCAAGCTCTGCAGTGCCATGCCGGTCACCATAACCCGCCCGGGCCCACCCTCAGAAGGGCCTCAGAAGACCAGGCCGGCCCAGGGAGCGGGGCCCCACGACATGGCGGTGGACAGCTCTCGCAGGGCACCCGCACGCGACTCCCGCACCACGCCCGCCGCGAGCAGCGCCGCCAGCGGGCGCCCGCCCAGGTAGGCGGCGCCCAGTACGGAGACGGGCAGGGTCAGGTCGGCGGGGTCCTCCGAGGGGGCGCAGCGGGCGCCGGAGGTGTCGGCCGTGAGTCGCCAGCGGCGCGCGTTCCACGGGCACACGGTGTCCTCGACCTCGATCACCACATCCACCGGCGCGCTGTATCGGCGGGCGGGAAGGGCACGCTCGACGTCCACGACGCGGATCCACAGGTCATCCAGCCAGAGCGCGTGAAGTGCGCGCGGCTCGGCGAGCAGGTGGATCAGCGGGTCGTCGGAGGGCCGGCTCGGGGCGAGGACGTGAGAGACCAGGTCGCGATCCAGGACGTGGCGCCAGAGCAACGCGTAGGCGGCGGGATCGAGGCCGAACAGCTCCCTGAGCCGCAACTCGCCCGCGGGAAGGTCGTAGTCGTCGAAGGAGGCCTTGATCCGGAAGAGCGCGTAGCCGCGCGGGCCGCCGTCGTCCTCGGCGACCACGGCGCGCAGCGGACCGGCGCCGCCCTGGTCGGACTCGTGGTCGCTCAGCACCGCGTCCCAACGCGCGGTCGGGCGGTCGTACAGTCCAGGGCGCTCCTCGAACGCGGACTCGTAGATCTTCTCGAAGACGGACCTGGCGTCCGCCGGTTTGACGATGCGCAACCGCAGGGTGGGATCGACCGGGGCGTTTCTGGTGAAGGCCGCTTTCGCCGTGGGGATGCGGAAGAGCAGGCTGTCGGCGGCCCTGCCGTAGCCGTAACGACCGTAGATCGCGGCCTCGGCCGCGTAGAGCGCGGCGACGGCCTCACCTCGCTCGTGAAGATCCGACAGCTGGCGGGTCATCAGCGAGGAGAGGATGCCCCGGCGTCGGTGCGAGGGCAGCACGCCGACCGCGGTGACGCCGCCGACGGGGATCGGGCCGCCGGGCACGTTCATGCTGAAGCTGAGCGTCGCGGCGGTGCCCACGAGCAGGTCGCCGTCGAACACGCCGAGCGAGCGGTCGAACTCGGCGATGCGCCTGAAGAGCTCCTGCCGGTGTTCGGGGGTGGCGATGCCGAACGCCTCTTCGTCCAGAGTGTTCCAGGAGGACCATTCGGCTTTGCCGATCGGGCGCATGCTGAGAGTCATCTGTCAAACGGTAGTAGGGGACAAACGGGTCTGGCCATCTAATATCCCTGCTTAATGATCAAGGCGTTGGTCAAGTGGGCTGCCCAAAGGGGGGATAGCCCGATACAGTCGAGCGCATCATGAGTTCCCGTCCGGTGCCGCTGCTCCCTCCGGCGCTCCGCGCGTTCCTGGTCCGCATCCCGCTTCTCGTCCCCATCGTACGATTCCTGCGGCGCGGCCCTCTGGCACGCGACCGGAACCTGCTCATCACCCTGATTCTGCTCACCCTGCTGATCGGCGGGCTGGCCGCCAGGGTCTCCATGGAGTGGTTCTCGCCGGCGCTGATGATCCCGATCACCCTCGTGGCGGGGCTCCAGCTCCGGCTGAACAGTCTCGTCAAGCTGCTGTGCGCGGTCGCGGTCTCCCTGATCTACGTGGCCGTGGTGCGGGGGGTGGGATACATCGGCCCCGGCCTGCTGGTCACCTTCGGCTTCACCGCGGTGCTGGCCGCGCTGATGGCCCGCACCCGAGGCAAGCTCGGTGTGCAGGGCCTGCGCGGCGACGCGATGCTGCTGGAGTTGCGCGACCGTCTCAAGAGCCAGAGCGACCTGCCCCCGCTGCCCAAGGAGTGGGGCTCCAAGGTCGTTCTCAAGCAGGCCGGAGGCTCCTCCTTCGGAGGCGACTTCCTGGTCTCCATGCGCGAGGGCGACATGATGGATCTAGCCCTGGTCGACGTGTCGGGCAAGGGTGTCGACGCGGGCACCCGGGCACTGCTGCTGTCGGGCACCTTCGGCGGGCTGCTCGGCTCGGCCACCGACTTCCTGCCTGCCTGCAACACCTATCTGCACCGCCAGCGCGAGGCCGAGGGCTTCGTCACCGCGGTCCACCTCCGGCTCAACCTCGTGACGGGCGAATATGTCATCACCTCGGCCGGCCACCCCCCGGTGGTCAAGTTCGAGTCGGGGACCGGGACGTGGCGGGTCTCCACGGCCAAGGGGGTCGTCCTCGGTGTCGTGCCCGACCTGCACTGCGAGGTCGACCGGGGGATGCTGCGCAAGGGCGACGCGCTCATGCTCTACACCGACGGCCTGATCGAGCAGCCGGGGCGCGACATCGACGCCGGTCTCGACCGCCTGCTCGGAGAGGCCGAGCGCCTGATGCCCTCGGGGTTCCGCGACGGTGCCCGCAACCTGGTCGCCTCCATGTCGTCGGGCCACAACGACGACGACTGCGCCCTCATCCTCATCTGGCGCCCCTGAATCCGGCGTCGTCGGGGAAAGGTCAGAGCCACCCCGAGTCGCCGGCGATGCGTACGGCGTCGAGGCGGTTGCGCGCCTGTGTCTTGCACATGATCCGCGACAGGTGGTTGCGGACCGTTCCCACGGAGAGGAACAGCTGGTCGGCGATCTCGCCGGACCTGGCCCCCTGCGCGACCAGCCGGAGCACGTCGAGCTCCCGGCGGGTCAGGGGGTTCTCCGCCGATCTGAGGGCGGCCACCGCGAGCTCGGAGTCGACCGCGCGGCGGCCGGCCGCGACCTGGCGGACGCCGTCGGCCAGCTGCTCGGGGCCGACCTCCAGGCTCATGAACCCGAGCGCGTGGACGGCGAAGGCCCGGCGGACCTGGACCGGACTGGGAGTGCGCGACAACAGGAGGACCCGGCAGCCGGGAGCCCTCTCGTGCAGCCGGAGCGCGACGGTGAAACCACAGACGTCCGGCAGTTCGAGATCGATGACCGCCGTCTCCGGGGTGTGCCGCAGGACGGCGGGGAGCACGTCCTCCCCGGTGGAGACGTCGGCCACCACTTTCATGTCGTTCTCGTTCTCCAGCGTCGCCACCAGTCCGCGCCGGACCAGGGGAAGATGCTCGGCCACCAGGATCCCGATCAAAACGCCCCTCTCTCTCCCTCACCTTCATCAAAGAGTGTTCGTGTGATCGCTGAATGTCAACGGAGTGCGTCCAATCGGCGAAGGGCGGGCAATGGCCCCGAACGGCCCGGAGCGGCCGGGAACGCCGCGCTCCGCGTCGGCGTGGAGGGCGGATACTTGGGCTAACCTCTTATGGGGCATTGTCGGTGAAACCGCGATGGGAGTACGAACCTGTGAGCTGGCTCTCCGTGGTCGGGGTCATTGTCTTTCTCGTGGGGCTGATGGTGTCGATCGGGCTGCACGAGATCGGTCACCTGGTGCCGGCCAAGCTGTTCGGTGTCAAGGTCACCCAGTACATGGTCGGGTTCGGTCCGACGATGTGGTCGCGTCACAAGGGCGAGACCGAGTACGGCATCAAGTGGCTGCCGCTCGGCGGATACATCCGCATGATCGGCATGCTGCCGCCCCGGCCCACCGACGCCCCCGGCAAGGTGCGCTCGGTCTCCACGGGACCCTGGCAGGGCCTGATCGACAACGCCCGCGACGTCGCCCTCGAGGACGTACGACCGGGCGACGAAGACCGGGTGTTCTACCGCAAGCCCTGGTGGCAGAAGGTCATCATCATGTCCGGCGGCCCGGCGATGAACTTCGTGCTGGCGTTCATCCTGTTCGGCGTCGTGCTCATGGGGTTCGGCATTCCCACGCAGAAGACCGAGATCGCCTCGATCCCGCAGTGCGTGAAGACCGCCGCCGACTACGCCAAGAACCCCGAGTGCACCGCGGCCGACATGCCCAGCCCGGCCAGCGTGGCGGGGCTGCGGCCGGGGGACGTCATCGTGTCCGTGGCGGGTATGCCCGCCACGAGCTGGGACGTCGCGACGCGGGCCATCCGCGATCACGGCGCGGGCCCGGTCGAGATCGGTATCAGGCGGGCCGGTCAGGAGCTGACCGTCACCGCCGGCCTCATCGCGCAGGACCGTGAGTCGCTGGACGAGCCCGGCAAGATCGAAAAGGGTGTCGGCTATCTCGGGGTGAGCCCAAAGATCGTCATCGAGCAGCAGAGCTTCGGCGCCGTCGCAGAGCACATGGGGGACCTCACCTCGGCCACCGCCGCCGCGCTGCTCAGGTTCCCCGAGAAGATGGTGGGCGTCTGGCACGCCGCCTTCTCCGGCGACGAACGTGACAGGAACGGCCCGATCGGTGTCATCGGCGTGAGCCGTATCGGCGGTGAGATCGCCGCGGCCGCGATCCCGCTGGAAAACAAGATCGTCGTCTTCATCAACCTGCTGGCGGGCTTCAACCTGGCGATCGGCCTGTTCAATCTGATCCCGCTGCTTCCCCTGGACGGCGGCCACATCGCGGGCGGCCTGTGGGAGGGTCTCAAGCGCGGCTTCGCCCGCGTCGCGCGCCGTCCCACGCCCGGCCACGTCGACATCGCCAAGGCGCTTCCCCTCACCTACGCGATCGCCTTCCTGATGATCATCATGGCGGGCCTGCTGATGTACGCCGACCTGGTCAATCCGGTCCGCCTGTCCGGTTGAGCGTCTCCCGCCCAGGCGTCCCGTGCGCGCCGATCTTCCCGGCCCCGGCCCGAGACGGCGTCGTGCGCGCCGTCGCCGCAGGGCCGGGACACGCGGCACCCCCGTCCGCAGCGGCTAGGGTGGCGCCGTGAACGAGGGGACGCCTGGAGCGGTGATCGACGTGGCCCTGTTCCGGCTGCGCCGGATCTGGTCGCGGCCGTTGCGCCCGCGCAACGCCGGGGAGCCGCAGCGGCCGGTGCACATGTCGAACGTGATGGTCGTGCACGCCGTGCACAAGCTGAGCCTGGATGTGCCCGAGGTGACCGTGGGCGCCGTTGCCGAGCAGCTGGGCGTCGATCCGTCGACCGCCAGCAGACTGGTCAACGACGCGGTCGGCGCGGGGTTCGTGGAGCGTGAGGAGTCGGCCGTGGACGCCAGGCGGGCCAGGCTCGTGCTGAGCGAGCGGGGCCGCCGCGTGCTGGAGGTGGTGGTCCGTCACCGGCGCACCTACCTGGACAACCTGATGGCCGACTGGGACGAGCCTGACCGCGAGGTCTTCGCCCGGCTGCTCGGCCGTTTCGCCGAGGCAGCCGTCGCCCGTCCGGCGAACCTGGTCAACCTCGACCGGCTGATCTCCGAGGCTCTCGCGGAGACTTCCGCCCCGGGCTGACCCGGTTCTCCGCCCTCCCCGGCCCGGTGTCTTCGCGGGGCCTGTGCGGCCTCCTGGCCGCGTACGCCCCTGCCGGGCGGCGTCGGAGGTGATCGGAAGGGGGCGCCCCTCGGTATATGTGTTTAGTCATCATGTTCTACAACAAGTGAGACTTGGCCCGCTACCTGCCCCTTAACAATCCCACTGAGGGCGTATAGGCGAGTCCACGAGTAAAGTAGGCAATTCACCCTGCGATCGCTTCGATCGGCCCTTCGCGACAGCCGGGGCCGGATCAGGGAGTGTCAATATTCGCCCGGGTCGATCGGTGGATCGGTGATGAAAATCCGGCACGCGGCCAAAGGTTTGTCATTGGATCATTCGGGTCGAGTGCGGCTTTTCCCCGTTCAATCCAGATTCTTTCCTTGATCGGTCATGCTTTCCCATCGTCCCGAGGCCGATGTTCTCCGGTGCCGGGTTCGCCGCCATTCGGGGATTCGCCGGTGCTCGAATTACTGTGGAGGGGTTTCGGTGTTCGTCGTGACGGCCTCCCGCTTCGGTCGCGCCGAAAAGTGATCGAGCTGGATGGATCAGGAAAGAAGGCGTTCCCAGGTGCGCGCGAATTCAGAGAGAATACTTGTCGTCGGAGCCGGGGTAAGCGGGTTGACCAGCGCGCTGTGCCTGGCCAGGGAGGGGTTCCGCGTCACCGTCGTCGCGGAGCGATTCGCCCCCGACATCGTCTCGGTCGTCGCGGGCGCGCTGTGGGAGTGGCCACCCGCGGTGTGCGGCTACCACCACGACCAGATCTCGCTCGCCCGCTCCAAGGACTGGTGCGTCACCTCGTACGAGATGTTCGAGAGGCTGGCCAGGGCGAAGGTTCCCGGGGTGGCGATGCGAAGGTCCAACTTCTATTTCAAGCACCCCGTCGAGGAGAATCCGCACGATCTCCACAAGATGCGGGAACTCGCGGGGAAGGTGCGCGGCTTCGTCCGCGACCGGACACTCGCCGAACGCAACGGTGTCAGTCCCGACTACGGCGTGGTCGACGCGTACTCGCACATGGCGCCCATGATCGACACCGATCAGTACATGGCGTGGCTGATGCGGCAGGTCAAGATCCACGGTGTGCGGGTCGAGCGGTACCGGGTCGAGGGCCTGCTGGCCGAGCGGAAGGACGAGCTCCTCGACCGCTTCGACGCCGAGGTGATCGTCTGCTGCGCGGGTCTGGGCACCGCCGCACTCCGCGGCATCGGCATGTACCCGCTGCGCGGCGCGCTGGTGCGGGTACGCAACGACGGGCTTCGCGGACGCCGGATCCGCGAGGCCCACTGCGTCTCCCACGACGAGGAGAACAAGGACGAGCAGGACATCGTCTTCATCGTGCCGCGCAATCCGAGACTCCTCGTTCTCGGCGGGCTGGCGGAAAAGGACGAGTGGGATACCGGAATCAATCTGGAGAACCACGCTCCCGTACGGGAGATGTACGAGCGGTGCCTCGCCTTCATGCCCGCGCTGCGACACGCCAGGCTGGATCCCGACGAGCCGGTACGGGTGGGCCTGCGGCCGTTCCGGGCCGAGAACGTCTGCCTTGAGTGGGACGACGAGGAAAAGGTCGTCTACAACTTCGCGCACGGCGGGGCCGGATTCAGTTTTTCCTGGGGTTGCGCCCAGGAGGCCGTCGGCCTGGTGCGCGCGGCGATAGAGGACCGCAAGTACTCGTACTCCTTCTAGTGGACCTCGCCAGAGAGTGGATAGGCGTCAAAAATGCGGAGAACCGTCAAGTGCTTCCTGGCCGCGAACTCGGCCCTCGTGCTCACCGCGTGCCTGCCATTCGGTGTCGTGAACACCGGTGTCATGTCGTCGCGGCATTCAGGACCGCCGGCTCCCCATGAAAGCCCTTCCCCCGCGCCTCGTTCCGAGCACACCCCGCCGGCCAGGTTTCCCCTGCTTCGCGTCGGCGACAGGGGGGATCAGGTCCAGCAGATCCACCGGCGCCTCGACCGGCTGGGGTTCGGGCCGGGAGACGTCGGCGACGAGTACCGTCCCGCGCTGCGCGCGGCCGTGTGGGCCTTCCAGAAGGCGAACGGACTGCCCGCCACCGACCAGATCGACCCGCGGACCTGGCGGGCGCTCTCTCGCCCGGCGCGCCTCAAGCCGCTGGTGTCGTACGGGGAGCCCACGAGGGTGGAGATCGATCTGCGTCGCCAGTTGCTCACGGCGTGGAAGGACGGCAAGCCCGCGCTGGTCTCCCACATCTCAACCGGAAACGGCGAGCACTACTGCAAGAAGGGTCACTGCGGGGTCGCCGTCACGCCCACCGGTGACTTCCGCGCCTGGTTCCGGACGCCCGGATGGACGAGCGGGCCCCTGGGCGACCAGTTCTACACCATCTATTTCAACCAGGGCATCGGCTTCCACGGCTCGGAGCGGGTCCCGCGACACCCCGCGTCCCACGGATGCATCCGGGTGCCGCTGCACAACGCCAAGGCGCTCTACGACATGACCCCGATCGGTACTCCCGTCCACGTCCGCCGTCCCGAGGCTCCCGAGCGCTCGAAGTCCTCCGAGCGCCCTGCGTCTCCGGCGTCTCCTGCCTCTCCCGGGCGGGACACGGACCGGCCGAAGACGCTTTGAGAACGCCGTCGCACAACCCGCCCCCGGCCGTTTGGGCCGGGGGCGGACTCATGTCCGGCACCCCGGGCCCCCGGTCCGAACGACCTCCGGCACCGGGTCGAACCACCGGGGCCAGCGGGTCGCGGAAAAGATTCAAACCCCTGGCCACCAGGCAGGACAACCATATTCAAGAACTGTCAAGGGTGCCGTGAAACCGACGCGAAACCGTCGTGAAACTGCACTCGGAAAAGCTGACTCCGCCAGCAAGGAACAACCCCGAAAGGAGGTGTTTCAGATGCGGAGTGAAGTCTACGCCCCCAGCGAGGTGTACGCCCCCAGCGAGGTCTACGCGCCGAGCGAGGTGTACGCGCCGAGCGAGGTCTACTAATTCGGTGAATTGAACGCCGATATCTGGCGGGAGAGGATTGCATAAGTCTTCTCCCGCCTTTTAACCATACTTGACCATGTGATCGGCTGATCCGGAAAAGAGTGGGGCATTGGCGGGCTTGCACACGTATACGCGCGCGGACGATGTCGCGTGGGGGGATCTGGAATTCCCGCCCGTGGTCGAGTTGGACACCGTCGGACTGCGGCGCAACTGGAGCGCCTGGTTCAGGCTGACCTCCACGGTGGACGGGCCGCTCTGCGCCGAGAGCACCCCCCTGCTGCTCGCCCTGCTGCGCGACGAGAACCAGGACGAACTGCTTCCGCACTGCTCCCTGATCCTGCAGGGAGACTCGCGGTCCTGGCTGGCGAGGCAGGCGAGGCAAGACGTGTTCCTGGGGGACTCGCCGGCGGACGTGGCGGCGAACACCGGACTGGAGCCGTGGCTGTTCCTCAGCCGCCAGATCGCCGAGTGGCCGCATCAGTCCGTACCGCGGCGCGCGGTGCTCGTCAGGATCCTCACGCAGCTCGGGTTCTACCGGATCGCGGCGGAGCTGACCGTCGGTGGCGCCGAAGGCCCCCATCCCGCGGGTGACCACCTCGCCTACGAGACCGCGCGGGCGCTGCGCCAGCATCTGCGCGACTCCGCGGTGACGGACGCCTTCGCCAGGCTCGCCACAGAGGGAGAACTGCCGGTACCGCGCGTACTCTCGTGCACCCAGCTGATCTCGATCCTGTTGCGGGACAGGGGAGGCGAGCGCGGAAGCGACTACTGGATGGCGTACGGCCAGGAGCTGTTGCCCACCCTGAACGAGGTCGAGCCCTGGTCGCGCGCGCTCACGGTGAGCAGGTTCTGGCGGGCCGCGGCCTTTCACCGGATCACGGAGAAGGACGAGTACGGGGCGCGGGAGGCGATGGACGCGGCGTACGAGGCGGGTGCCGAAGCCGAGAGCCTCGCCGCCGACTCGCAGCAGTGGCACAGCGCCAGGGAGAACACCAGGCTGCTCCTGGACGTGACCGTGAAGGCGGGCACCATGCTCCACCCCGCAGAACACGTGGAACAGGCGGCCGAGCAGCTGTTGCGGCTGGATGGCAACGAGCCTTCCGCGCGCTACTTCGCGGGCGCCTGGTTCCAGCGCGAAGGCGACCTCAAGCGGGCGGCCGTGGAGTTCGAGCTCGGTGCCCGGGCGGGTGGTCTTCGGGGAGCCGGCGCGGCGTACAAGGCGGTGCTCTGCCGGCGGCGGCTGGGAGACGCGGACGGAGTCGCGCGCACCACTCGCCTGCTCTTCGAACTCGATCCCGCCGCACTGCTGCCCGAGGACTCCACCCCGGAGGGCGTAGGCGCATGACGACGAGGGAGGTCCCGGGCGGCGGGGACCTGCGGACCACGGCGGAGCCGAGGGGCTCCGGCGCGCTACCGGGCGGGCCGGGAGGACGGCGCCCGGGCTCGAAGATCTCCAGCGGCCTCGGCCGCAACTTCTGGCTGCTCTGGGGAGGCTGGTCGGTTTCGAGCGTGGGAAACGGCCTGACCGTCACCGCGCTGCCGCTGCTGGCCGCCGACCTCACCAGCGATCCGGCGACGCTCTCCCTCGTCGGGATGGCGGACAAGCTCCCCTGGCTGCTGCTCGCCCTGATGGGAGGCGCGCTCGCCGACCGCTGGGACCGGCGCCGGGCGATGTGGGTGTCGGACGCCGTCCGGTGCGCGATCCTCATCGTCCTGTTCGTCGCGGTGCTCGGCGGCTGGGCCTCGATCCCGCTCCTCATGGTGATCGCCTTCAGTATCACGTCGATCGAGACCGTCTACGACAGCTCACGCTCGGCGATCCTGCCGATGGCGGTCTCGCAGGACCGGGAGGCGCTGGAGCGGGCCAACAGCAGGCTGATGACCGCGAACACGGTCGCACTGAAGTTTCTGGGACCGGCGCTCGGCGGCGTGCTCTACACCGTGGGCCGGGCCCTGCCTGTGGGCGTGGACGCCGTCAGCTTCGCTCTGAGCTCCCTCTTCTCGTTCCTCATGCGCGGCGATTTTCGCACCGACGGTGTTCGGGCGGCGACGGCGTCCGGCGCGAAACCCCGGCGCGCGATGCGCGAGGAGATCGGCGAGGGGGTGCGCTGGCTGGCCCGCCATCGTGTGCTCCGCGTGTTCACCCTGGTCGCGGGTCTCACCAACATGTGCACGGTCGGCCAGCTGGCGATGCTGGTGCTGTACGCGCGCCAGGTCATGCTGATCAGCGACGTGGCGTACGGTCTGCTGCTCGCCTCGGTCGCGGTCGGCAGCGTGACGGCGGGCTTCACGTGCCGGATGTTCACCCGTCGGCTGGGACCGGCGAGGTCCGCGCTCGGCGGGGCGATGCTGGGCGCGCTGGGCTTCACGATCCTGGGGTTCACCAGTGAGGTCGCCCTCGTCGCCCTCGGCCTCGCCATCACCGGCTACACGGCGATGACCTGGAACGTCACGACCGTTTCGATCCGGCAGGCGATCGTCCCGAAGGAGCTGACCGGACGGGTGAGCAGCGTGAACAGGCTGGTGGCCTTCGGGCTGATGCCGGTCGGCATATTCCTGGCCGGCCAGATCGCGACCCACGCCGACCTGGAGGCCGTTTACCGGGTGGGCGGCCTGTTCGGGGCGGCCGTGTCACTCATCGGACTACTGACGCTTTCCAACGCCGCAGTCGAGAGGGCCCTGCACGAGGCGGGAGCCAAGTAGGCGATCGACCGGTGCAACGGCTGAACCCGTGCCCTCGTCGGCACGAATCCCAAGAATGGAGAACGGTGTCATGGCACTCGAAACATCGACGGCACGTGAGATCAAGGTGAGCCGGGGGCGCGTCTGGCAGGCCTGGACCGACCCCAAGGAGGTCCGCGCCTGGCTGAACCTGCACGACGCGAGCGTCCCGGTCGAGCCGGGTGATCCGCTTCGTTGGCACTTCAACCGGGGAGGGAGGGTCGACCTCGTCTTCACGGCGACGCTGCGCGAGGTCAACCCCGGTTTCTCGTGCTCCTACGACTGGGACGTGCCGGGGAACGACGAGCCGACCTCCGTGGAGGTGGAATTCGTCCAGGTCGACGAGGACAGCACCGAGGTGAAGGTGCGCCACTCCGGTTTCAGTGACTCGGTGCGCTCCAGGGTGGAGTTCGACGCCTACGACCACCACTGGTGGCACTACCTGGAGCGGCTCGCGGCCTACCTGGAGCACCGCCCGTTCCAGTTCCACAAGACGCTGACGCCGCCCAAGACGGGCATCATCCCGCTGGGGGTCACCCCGGAGACCGGGATGGTCGTGCAGGATGTGGCGATCAACTCCGCCGCCGAGTTCGTCGGGATCCAGCCCGGCGACGAGATCCACGCCATCGACGGCGTCACGCTCAAGGAGATGGAGGACTTCCACCGTTGGCTCGACGACGCGGTACCCGGGCAGAAGGCGACGTTCACCCTCCAGGACCGCACGGTCGAACTGGTGCTGCGTCCGTTCACGGCATGACGTCCCGACGATGATCACCGTGGACGGCTTCCGGGCCGCACTCGCCCGGTTTCCCAGCGGCGTCACGGTCGTCACGGCACGGGGGGAGCGGGAAGGCTCGCACGGGCTGACCGTGAGCGCCTTCTGCTCCGTCTCCGCCGAACCTCCGCTCGTCCTGGTCTGCCTCGCGCGGTCCGCACGCACGCTGCCCGCCATACAGGAGTCGGGACGCTTCGCGGTGAGCATGCTCCGCCAGCACCACGACGACGTGGCGCGCCTGTTCGCGACGACGGCCGTGGACAAGGTCAAGGGCGGATGGGGGGCACTCACCCCGGACGGCCCGCCGGTCGTCCCCGACGCGCTCTTCTCACTGGAGTGCACCGTGCACAGCGTGCTCACCGCGGGTGACCACGAGGTCGTCATCGGCGCGGTGCAGGCGTACAGCGTGCGTGACGGTGCCCCGCTGATCTACTACAGGAGGGCCTTTCACCCTCTCGCCACCGTCTTCCCCGGAGGTCGCCCAGGCGACCCGTCCCTCCCTCGGGACGACGCGCGTCCGGGCGAGGCGGGCGAGTTCAGAGGTGGGAACGCACACCGGAGCCGCGCGTCCTGACACGTCGGCGGATCGGCGCCCACGCGACCGATCCGCCGTGCCGCGCGCGGAGCAGTATCGTGACCTTCATCTGAAAGGAGGGTCGGGAAGACGGGCTCCTCGTAGGAGGGCGCCGCATCCTGACGGCCAATGGAATATCGCCACCTCGGGCAGAGCGGCCTGATGATCAGCGAAGTCACCTTCGGAAACTGGCTCACCCACGGCGAACTGGTGGATCGGGACCAGGCCGTCGCGTGCATCCGGGCGGCACTCGACGCGGGCATCACCACCTTCGACACCGCCGACGTCTACGCGCGGGGGGCGGCCGAGGAGGTGCTGGGCGCCGCGCTCGACGGGGTGAGACGATCGTCGCTGGTCCTCGCCTCGAAGGTCTGCCTGCCCACCGGCGAGGGACCGAACGATCGTGGCCTGAGCCGCAAGCACATCGTGGAATCCTGCGAGGCGTCCCTGCGCCGGCTGCGTACCGATTACCTCGACCTGTACCAGGCGCATCGTTTCGACGAGACGACCCCGTTGGAGGAGACGCTGATCGCCTTCGACGACCTGGTACGCCAGGGCAAGGTCCTCTATCTCGGCGTCTCCGAGTGGACGGCCCCGCAGATCGCGTCGGCGGTGGCCATCGCCGGCGAGCTCGGGCTGCGCAGCCGCATCGTCTCCAATCAGCCGCAGTACAACATGTTGTGGCGGGTCGTCGAACCGGAGATAGTCCCGCTGTGCCTGCGCGAGGGCATCGGCCAGCTGGCCTTCCAGCCGCTCGCGCAGGGGGTGCTGACCGGCAAGTACCGGCCGGGCCAGGAGCCGCCGGACGGGTCGCGGGGAACGGCCGGCGGGCGGGCTCCCACCTTCATCAGGAGGGTTCTGGGCACGACGCTTCTCGAACGTGTGCAGGCCCTGCTCCCGCTCGCGGGGGAGTGCGGCCTCTCGGCGGCCCAGCTCGCGATCGCCTGGGTGCTTCGGCAGCCGGGGGTCTCCTCGGTGGTCGCCGGTGCCACCAGGCCCGAACAGGTGACCGAGAACGCCTCGGCGTCCGGCAGGACGATCGACGAGGCCGTCCTGAAGCGGGTGGACGAGGTGCTCGGGGACCTCGTCGACCGGGATCCCGCCAAGACCGCGCGGATGATGGCGGTGAAGCCGAGCTGGACGAAGGCCGCTCCGGAGAACGGCTAGCCGCGGGCGCCCGCGTGACTTCACCGCGCGGTTCGCCGAGCCGGGGCTCGGGGGGACAGCGCGCTGTCCGCCGGGAATGCCGGTAACGACATGACCTTATGAAGACATAACGTCATGTCCGTAACTCGTGCGAGATATATCCGCTTATGACAACTTTTCAGCTTGAGGTAAAAGCCACAACTGTGTCCAGCATTTACGTATAATGGCCGGAAGCAGACAAGAGGTATGGGGGCTACCGGATGGCTGTGCGTTTTCGTGTTCTCAGGCAAGTTGAAATCACCGCGGACAGGCACATGGGCGGCTTGGGGCGCCGCCGGTGCGAGCGGTCCGCGTTCATGTCGCCGCGCGTCGAGGAAGGGCACGTCACAGGGCGGCCGCGCGGGATCAGGCGGGAGAGTCGCCGGGCGAAGGCCGGTCACATCCCGCTCGTACGGGCCTTGACCGGGAGCACGGGGCGGGATCCGGCCCTCGGCTGAAGCGGCCGCGCTCGCCGGAGTGGTGTGGCCTGAGCCGCGGTTGTCGCGCCGGAGCGCGCCCGCGATGGTTTCCCCGGGATCGTACGCGCTGTCAGGGGGTTCGCAGCGGGTCCCGTCCCGTCGTCCATGAGGCGAAGGCGGTTCACCACCCCCTTTTGGGCACCCTTTCCGGGTGTTCCCATCGGGTGCGAGGCCGGCGAGGTCCGCGATCCACGTTTCCGGCCGAGCCACAGGCCACCCGTTCCGAGCGCGGCGGCACAGTTCCGCCCTGATCGAGGCGGCGCTTCGTCGAGACGTCGTACGCGCCTGTCATCGACCGACACCTCACGTTCCCGATCCGTGCGCGACCGTCGTTCCGTAACGGCATGCACGGCGGAGAAGACGACATTCCCATGAAGAGGCTGACGTCCCTTTCCCACCCGCGAAGGAAAACACATGTCGCCTAACACCCTCCCGGAGGGCGAGGTACAGTTCCGCGTTCTCGGGGATCTGGCGGTTACCGTGAACGGCGTCGAGGTGCCGATGCCGGCCCAGAAACCACGAAAGTTGTTGAGCATACTGCTCAGCAGAGCGGGGCAGTCGGTGCCCGTCGGGATCCTGTCGGACATCTTGTGGACCGAACAGCCCAAGAATCCGCGGAAGGCGATGCAGGTCTACGTGTTCCGCCTCCGGCATGTTCTCGGCCACGACCGGATCCAGCAGCGGGGTGAGGGCTATGCGCTGGTCACGCATCCCGACGAACTCGATGTCCACAGGTTCGAGGCGCTCGCCAAGCAGGCGCTGAACGCCATGCTCTCCTCCGACATAAAGGATCTGGCGCGCTGTTCGGCGGAGGCGCTCGACATGTGGCGCGGTAGACCGTACGCGGACCTGGCGGAGAGCGCCGTCGCGGACCACGAGGTCAGCCGGCTGGAGGAACTGCGAACCTCACTCCTGGAGCTTCGCATCGGCGCGGACATCGGCCTCGGGAACCACTTCGAGACCATACCCGAGCTGCGCAGCCTGATCATGCGTTTCCCGTTCCACGAACGGTTCCGCACCCTGCTGATGCTCGCCCTCTACCGGACCGGTCGCCAAGGGGAGGCGCTGGAGGTGTTCCAGGAGACCCTCGTGCTGCTCGACCGGGAGCTGGGAATCCTGCCGGGCCAGGAGATGAGCACGACGCACACGCGAATTCTGCAGTCCGACCCCTTCCTGATGTCCGTCGACGCCGTACTGGAATGTCTGGGGGAGGTCGGCCTGAAGGCCGCGCATCGGTGAACCAGGGGCCGGCGCCGTCGACGAGGAGTTCGGAGGTTTGGACGCGCCGCGATCCGGCCCGGTGCGCCGACCCGGCCGCCGCGCCCCGGTTCCGCAGACCTTTGGCGCGCCTCCGGGCGACGGGACACCTACTCCGGCGATAGTTGTGCCCCGCCCCTCGCCCCGTATCGTCCCCACCAGTGATCCCGACGGTATGAGGAAGGATCGGCATGAGCGACGACGCGGTGCGACGCGTTTTCCGGACGGTCGACTCGTTCGACCCCGACGAGTTCGTGCGGTTGCTGGCCGAGGACGCCACGTTGGTGTTCGGCAACGCGGAGCCGAGGGCGGGACGCGAGGCCATCGCCGCCGGGTTGCGGGAGTTCTTCTCCACCATCGGAGGCCTGCGGCACAGGATCGTGCGGAACTGGCAGGTGGACGCCGACGTCATCGCCGAGACCGAGGTGACCTACCGGCGGCTCGACGGCACGGACGTCAGTGTCGTGGCCGTATCGATCTGGCGCACCCGCGACGACGGCCTGATCTCGGACTACCGCATATTCGTCGACCTCGCCCCCCTCCACACGGGCGTGGACGCCGTCGAGCCCGCGTCCACGGGTGCGGCGCCCGCCTTCGCCCACGGGGGCGCCCAGGGGTGAGCCGCCGCTCACGAGACCGGACGCCGCCCCGAAGATCAGTACATCGAGATGTGCGGATGGTCGAAGTGGTTGGCCGTGATGCCGCCTCGGTTCGACATGAACCTCCAGCCGGAGCCGTGGTTGATGCGCTGGCGCCAGATCACGTACTTCACGCCGAGTTTGGCCTTGTTCTTGATGGCCCAGGCGGCGATCTCGTCGCCGAGCGCGAGGTTGGCGGCCGTGGGCATCGCGCCACCGGCGCTCATCATGAAGTCGCAGGCACGGCCCAGAGGATGCTCGCCGCCGTCGTTGACGGCCCGGTAGCAGCCGACCGAGTACGGCAGGTTGAAGCGCCTCATGACGGCGTTGCGCATGATCCGGGTGCGGTCGGTGATGTTGTCGGGGCCGGTGGGCAGCTGCGGCGCCCAGCTGCCGTCGGCGCGACGGCCGGAACCGGTGGGGGCGAGGCGGTCGAGCTTGTTCTTCATGTCGCGGATCAGCTTCTCGGCCTTCTCGCGCTGCGCCTGCACCTCCTTGGCCTCGTCGCCGATCTCGTCGGTGAGCCTGGCGGCCGTCTCGGCCGCCCTCTTCCTGCGTTCGATGCTGTTGACGAAGCCCTCCAGGTGGGCGGCCTGCTGGGCCGTGAGCTGCTCCATCACCGCGGCGGCGCCCATGTCGCCGGAGAACATCAGCGCGGGCAGCCCTCCGCCGCTGCTCTGGTAGCGCAACTGGACGATGGAGTCGACCTCCCGCTTGGCCTCGACGTAGGTCTTCTCGGCCTTTTCCAGGTTCTGCTTGGCGACGATCTCGGCCTTCTGCGCCATCTTGAGCGACTCGCGGGTGGCCGCGTAGGTCTCGATCAGCTTGTCGACCTGCTTGCCGAGCTTGGCCAGCTCGGCGCGGAGCTTGGCCTCGGTGGGCTTGGGGTCCGCGCTTCCGGCGGTGGGGGCGCCGATGGTGAACACGACGATCGAGCTCAGGCAGAGGGCCAGAGACGCACGCCGACGGAACGTGGGGGACGGGGCCGCCACGCACTCTCCTCTCCTTACGCCTACCGGGTTAGCTGACGGGTTCGGGCTGGAGGAAGCCCTTCCACCGAAGTGGTTTCACCCCAGGTGCGGTGGTTCCCCGGCTCCCGGGCAAGGTGCCCGGGATTAGGCAAATCAGCGTTTACAGCCGATGTGGGAAGGATAGTAGTGGTAAACAGCAGGTCATGCGACCTCAAGACGAGACCAAGCGGTAATCAGTTCGTGACAACAGAGCGCAGCAGATGTGCTGTCGCCTCGGGCGACACGTCGTTGACGAAGGCGCCCATCGCCGACTCCGACCCGGCGAGGTATTTCAGCTTGTCCGGCGCGCGGCGGATGCTGAACAGCTCCATGTGCGCGTACGACAGATCACGGCCGGTGGAGGCCGGTGCCTGGTGCCAGGCCGCGATGTACGGCATGGGCACGCCGAAGATCCCGTCGAGGCGGCGGAGTACGTCGGTGTAGAGGGGGCCGAACGCCGCGCGTTCCCCGGCATCCAGCGCGACCAGGTCGGGGACCCTGCGGTGCGGGTAGAGGTGGACCTCCACGGGCCAGCGCGCCGCGGCGGGGACGAAGGCCGTCCAGTGCTCGTTCGAGCCCACCACCCGGATCTCGGCCTCACGCTCCGCGGCCAGGACGTCGGCGAACAGGTTGCCGCCCGTCCGCTCCCTGTGGCGCTCGGCCGCCCCGAGGGTGAGCCTGGTGCGCGGGGTCACGTAGGGGTACGCGTAGATCTGGCCGTGCGGGTGGGCCAGGGTGATGCCGATCTCCGCCCCCCGGTTCTCGAAGCAGAAGACCTGCTCCACGCCGGGCGTCGCCGACAGCTCCGCCGTACGGTCGACCCAGGCCTCCATGACCAGTTCGACCCGCTCGGGGGAGAGCCGCGAGAACGCGGAGTCGTGCTCGGAGGTGAAGCAGACCACCTCGCACCTGCCGACCCCCGGACGGACCTCGCTCAGCCCTCCGATCGGCCGGTGGTCGCCCGGCTGGGCGGAGAACGAGGGGAACCGGTTCTCGAAGACCACCACCTCGTAGTCGGAGGAGGGGACCTCGGTGAGATTGCCCGGGGTCGACGGGCAAAGCGGGCACTCGTTGGCGGGGGGCAGGAAGGTGCGGCTCTGGCGGTGCCCGGCCACCGCGATCCACTCCTCGGTGAGCGGGTCGTAGCGCAGCTCGGAGGCGGCGGGGCGGGGCGGCAGGTCGCGCCGGTCGGGTGCCGTGCGGTCGGCGTCGTCGCGCCGGTCGAAGTAGAAAAGCTCCCGGCCGTCGGCCAGGTGGGTGATCGTACGCTTCATCGGCCGGCGATCTCGCTCTCCCGCTGGGGTTCGGTGATGATCATCTCGCCCACCGAGGCGGCGAGCTCCTCGCGGGCCTCCTCGGTCATGCCGGAGTCGGTGACCACGATGTGGGCCTCGGCCAGCTCGGCGATCGTGCTGATGCCGACCGTGCCCCACTTGGTGTGGTCGGCGAGCACCACCAGGCGGTGCGCGGAGGCGACCAGCTCGCGGTTGGTCTCGGCCTCGAGCAGGTTGGGGGTGGTGAATCCGGCGCGGGTGCTCATACCGTGCACGCCGAGGAAGAGGGTGTCGACGTGGAGGCCGCGGATCGCCGAGACCGCGACCGGGCCGACCAGGGCGTCGGAGGGAGTGCGGACCCCGCCGGTCAGCACGACCGTGCGGTCGGCCCTGAGGGAGCGGTGGAAGACGTCGGCGACCCGGATCGAGTTGGTGATCACGGTCAGCTCGGGCACGTCGACGAGGTGGTGGGCGAGCGTCCAGGTCGTGGTGCCCGCGGAGAGCGCGACGGCCGTGGCCGGCCGGACGAGCCGGGCGGCGTGCCGGGCGATCGTCTCCTTCTCCGCCTGCTGGCGCACCGACTTGGCGGCGAAGCCCGGTTCTTCGGTCGAGCCGGGCCCTGCGGCGGTGGCGCCGCCGTGGACCTTCTCCACCAGGCCGCGCTCGGAGAGCACCTCAAGGTCGCGCCGGATCGTCATGTCGGACACGCCGAGCTCCCGGACGAGATCGGCGACCCTGACCCCGCCGCTGCCGCGCACCCTTTCCAGGATCGCCTGCTGCCGCTGCTGGGCGAGCATTGACTCACTCCCCTTAATCCACCAGATTCCACCAAAATACCACGACCAGGTGGGGGAGGTTGTTGGATTGTGATGGTCGGCCGCTCACAGTCGATCAAGCTCCGCCGTGATGTTCGCCCTCGCCTCCCCCTCCAGGTCGGCGACATGGAAGATCACCGGAAGATCGAGCAGCGAGCGCAGCACGGCGGCCCTTCCCGCCCTGAACGCGTCGTCGGGGACGAAGCCGTACTCCTCGCGCACGGCCGCCGCGTAGGCGGCGTAGACCTCGGGGGAGGAGCCCAGGATCGCCAGGTCCGCGTCGGACAGCACGGCCCCGTCCGTGTCGCCGGACGCGGGTGCGTGCGTGACGGTCAGCCTGACCAGCCGGGCGACCGTCGCCACATCCTCTGCGGGCACCCCCAGCTCCGGCAGCGCGCGCTCGGCCAGCCTCGCGCTCCGCTCCTCGTTGTCCGCGCGTCGCGGGTCGTAGACGGCGTCGTGGAACCAGGCCGCCATCCGTACGAGGTCCGGGTGCCCTGCGTGGTCGGCGAGGGCGTCGACATGGGTGAGCACCGCCTCCAGATGGGCGGTCGTGTGATACCTGCGGTGCGGCTCGTCGTACCGGGTGATCAGTTCGCGGCCGAGGGGGTCGGCCCCCGCGCCGGCGAGGGATCGCCAGCGGGCCATCAGCTTCTCGCTCATGTGACGGAGCCTAGAGTCCGGCCTGACGGGTGAGGAGCCCGGTCACGCGTCCCGTCCAACGGGTGGGGAACGTCAAGACCGGGGAAACGCCGGGGAAATACGGTCCACCGGAGCCGGACCGATCGCCGTCCAGGCCTTGTGTCATGGGCGTTCCAGGAGGAATGTGAAGGTCTGGGCGAGTGAGATCGAGTCCCGTACGGATCCGGAGGAACCTCGGCGAAGGGGTGGTCGGCATGGGCAGACGAGCACGCAAGGCCAGGGCACGCAAGAAGCGCAGGGCCAACCACGGCCGGCGGCCGGCGGCCGGCTGACGGCACGCGCTCCGGCGGTCAGGCGCGGCGGCCCCAGGAGGCGAGCAGCAGGGTCTGCGGGTCGGTGTCTGAGGGAGGCTGCCGGTGCTCCCCGGTGGCCGCGGCCTGCCGGTAGCCGGGCTCCGCGTCGCTGAACCAGGTGGCGCAGGCCTCGACCAACTCGGGATCGAGACGCTCGTCGGCGCCGATGGCGCGGGCCAGGTCCCAGGTGTGGATGAGCGCGTCGGCGAACAGTTCGGTGATGTACTCCCGGCCGGACACGTCGCCGAACGGCAGGTGGACGAGGCGGCCTGGGGCGTGAACGCCTGTCGCCGCCTGGATGGCGGGTACGGCCGAGGTGTCGAAGGCCTTGATGGGATCGTCGCCCAGCAGGTCCCCCTCGAAGGCGTCGCCGACGTCCGCGGAGGTCCCCCCGGCCAGCAGCACGGGGGCCCACAGGTTCTCGCCGACCACGTGGTTGACGAGAGCACGCACGTCCCAGTCGACGCACGGGGTCGGGTTCTCCCACTGCGTGGGGCCGATCCGATGGACAAGAGCGCCGAAGTCCTCCAGTGCGCGGTGGTAAGCCTCGGGTACGTCGATGGTCATCATGCCCCTCCCGATGCCCTCCCGGGTTTCCTCCCGGCTCTCATCTTGACCGTAACCCCTGAACAGCCAGTAGTCATCGCGTCAATGGACATGACCGGCATGCCCGAGGTGCCCAAGGAATTCCGTAGGGTGCACACCTGACCGGGGAGCTTCATTCCACGGTCAGATCGACGTCAGCAGTAAGTCACGATATTTCGCGAAACTTCACCTCATGCGCACCATGACTTTCACCCGGGTAGCCACCGCGGCGGTCACCGGCCTGCTCCTTCTGCCCCTTTCCGCGGTTCCGGTCACCGCCGAATCCGGCCATGGGGGCATCACTTCGACGCCGAGCGGCTGCGGGCCAGGGGAGTGCGGATCACCGGCCCCGGCGCCACCGTGGCCCAGGATCTGGAGCCGGAGTACGTCACCGTCGACGGCGACACCGCTTATGTGACCCTTCAGGAGAACAACGCGCTCGCGATCGTCGACCTGAACCGGGTCGTGGTTCGCGACGTCGTCCCGCTGGGGCTGAAGGACTGGTCGAAGAGCGGGTTCGACGCGTCGGACAAGGACGGGAAGATCGACATCAGAGCCCGGCCGGTGAAGGGCGTGTACCAGCCCGACGCGATCGCGCACTTCCGCGACCGTGGGCGGACCTACCTGGTCACCGCCAACGAGGGCGACGGGCGCGAGTGGGGCTGCCACGCCGACGAGGTCAGGGTCAAGTCGCTGAACCTCGCGCTGCCCGACGCGGAGAACCTCAAGAAGGACGCCGAGCTCGGCCGGCTGAACGTGGCCGCCGACTCGCCCAGGGACGCGAACGGCGCCTACACCGAACTGCACGCGTTCGGCGCCCGCTCGATTTCGGTCAGGTCCACCTCGGGAGCGCTCGTCTGGGACTCCGGCGACCAGTTGGAGCGGCTCGTCGCCGGGGAACTGCCCGGCGCCTTCAACGCCGACAACGAGGAGAACGACTCCTTCGACAGCCGCAGCGACAACAAGGGCCCCGAGCCCGAGGGGATCACGGTCGGTGAGGTGCGTGGCCGGACCTACGCCTTCGCCGGGCTGGAGCGGGTCGGCGGGATCGTCGCCTACGACCTGGGCGACCCGCGCGCCCCGCGCCTGGCCGGCTACGTCAACACCCGTGACTTCACCGGCTCGGTCAAGGACGGCACCGCCGGGGACGTCGGTCCCGAGGGCGTGCTGTTCATCCCCGCCTCCGACAGTCCCACCCGCCGCCCGCTCCTGGCGGTCGGCAACGAGGTCAGCGGCACCACCGCCCTCCACGAGATCCGCTGAGGGCTCGCCTAGGGCAGCCTCTGCTCGATCCAGACGATCTTGCCCTTCGGGGTGAGACGGGATCCCCAGCGGTGGGCGAGCCAGTTGATGAGGTGCAGGCCGCGGCCGGTGTCGCTGCTGGTGGACGCCTCCCGCATGACCGGCTCCGACACCGATCCGTCGGACACCTCGCAGACCAGCGTGGGCCCGCGCAGCAGACGCAGCTCGACCTCGCCCCGGCCGTGCTCGACCGCGTTGGCGACCAGCTCGCTCACCATGAGCTCGGTGTTGTCACTGAGCGAGGACAGTCCCCAGTCGTCGAGCGTGGCCCGGACGAAACGGCGGGCCTGGGAGGCGGAGCGGGGGTCGGAGGGCAGTGACTTCTCCGCGAAGTCCTTCTCCGTCAGCTCCGACACCCTGGCCAGCAGCAGGGCGATGTCGTCACGCTCGTGTCCGGGCCGCTGTGCCCTGATCGTGAGGTCGCAGACCTCCTCCAGGTCGTGGTCGGGACCGGAGAGCAGGCCGCGCAACGCGTTGATGCCCTCCTCGATGTCCCGGTTGCGGCTCTCCACCAGGCCGTCGGTGTAGAAGGCGAGCACGGTCCCGCCGGGAAGCGTGAACTCCCGCATCTCGGCGGGCTCGTTGCCGATGCCCAGGGGGAGCCCCGGCGGCAGCTCCAGCAGTTCGGTCTCGCCGCCGGGCTGTACCAGGATCGGCGGCACGTGTCCCGCACAGGCGATCGCGCACCGCCGCGTGACAGGGTCGTAGGTGGCGTACACGCACGTGGCGATCTGGCTGGCGTCCAGGTCCTGGCTCATCAGGTTGAGCCGGAACAGCACGTCGGCCGGGCTCAGGTCCAGGCTGGCCAGCGTGCGCGCGGCCGTGCGGAGCTGGCCCATGGTGGCGGCCGCTCTGATGCCGTGCCCCATCACGTCGCCGACGACGAGGGCGACCCGGCAGCCGGGCAGCGGGATCACGTCGTACCAGTCGCCGCCCACCCCGACCAGGTCGCTGGCCGGCAGGTAGCGGGAGGCGATCGTCAGGCCCAGAGGCTGGGAGAGGTCGACGGGCAGCAGGCTGCTCTGCAGGGTCAGCGCGGTGCGGCGCTCGCGGTTGTAGAGGCGCGCGTTGTCGAGGCAGACCCCGGTCCTGGCCGCCAGTTCCTCGGCCAGGTTGACGTCCTGCTCGTCGAAGGGCTGGCTGGTGGGTCTGCGGGTGAAGATGACGAAGCCCAGCACCCGGCCACGCGCCTTCAGCGGCACCACCAGGAACGAGCTGTCCTCCAGCACCTTCGACACCGAGTCACGCTTCCAGAACCGCCCGATCTCCTCGGCGGTCCTGCGCCCCAGGCGCGGATAGAGGATCGGGTTGCCGGTCGCCATGCACCGGGCGTAGGGGGTCCAGGCCTCGTAGACGGCGACCTCGTCCACGGGAAACGCCCTGGCGTACTCGCCGGGAGATGGGTCGGCCACGCCGACCGCGATCCGTCGCACCAGCGCCGAGCCGTCGGTGGTCTCCTGGGGAAACTCTCCCTCGGTCACCAGCCGGTCCTGTACGAGGATGCCCGCCGCGTCCGCGAAGCGCGGCACGGCGACGTCCATCAACTCCCTGCCGGTCTCGAACACGTCCAGTGTGCTGCCGATGCGTTTGCTGGCGGCGTTGAGCAGGGACAGCTGCTCGTGCATGGACGCGGGGCTGCCCATCCTGAACCCTGGCGTGGCTGGATTTTTTGTGACGAAACGGGACTTCACTCGCTCCACCGGGGTGCGGGAACCGGCGTCCACCAGGTTTCCAGTTCGAGGTCTTCTGCGATGGCGTTGGCGCCGTTGTATCCGGGGGCCGCGGAGACCGAGCCGCCCGGGTGACTGCTGGCGCCGCAGAGGTAGAGGCCGTCGACAGGGGTGCGGTACTGGCCCATCTCGGGGACCGGGCGGTTGCCGCCCAGCTGGGACGGCTCGTAGGCCCCCACGTGATGACTGCCGCGCACCATGTTGACGCAGTGCCGCTCGATATCGAGTGGCGAGAAGACCCGTCTACCCAGGACGGCGCCCCCCGCGAGGTTGGGGGCGTATTCGGCCCACTCGGCGAGCAGCCGCTCCCCGACCTCCTCGCGCCGCAGGTCCCAGTTGGCCGGGTCGCCGCCGAGGTCGTACGGGGCCCACGGCCACCAGAAAGCCACGTGCTTGCCGGCGGGGGCGTACGAGGGATCGAACAGCGAGGGGCACGCGCCGTTGCCGGCCAGCCGCTCGGGCAGCTCCCCCCGGTGGATCTGGTCGAAGGTACGGCCGAGCTGCTCGCTGTCGTCGGCGCCGAGCACCACGAGGAAGGCCCGGTCCACGTCGGGCTCGAACTCGGCGGCCCGGTAGCGCGGCGCCTCGTCGAGCGCGAGGTGAAGGGTGACGAGGCTGTGCGCGGCCCACTTGTAGTCCTCGACCTTGGCCGTGATCTCCGCGCCGAAGTTCTCCGGACCGGCGAGCCGCACGGTCTGGGGGGCGTCCACCGCGCTGGCCACGAACCTGCGGGCGGTGAGCACGTCGCCGGTGGCGAGCCGTACCCCGGTGGCCCGCCCGTCGTCGACCAGGATCCGCTCGACATGGGCGCCGGTCACCACGGTGCCGCCGTGCTCCTCGATGACGGCGCGCAGCGCGCTCGCGACGTTGGCCGCACCTCCCACCGGCACCCCGAGCCTGGCGATACGCGACAGCAGCCGGGGGAGGAAGCCGCCGGTGCCGGGAACGTTCTCGATGGAGATCGCGTGCAGGAAGGATTTGAACAGCACCCTGACCTGGTCGCTCTCGAAGTTTCTGTCGACGGCCTCGTACAGCGAGAGCGGCATGTAGCTCATCATGTCGCGTCCCAGGTCACCCTTGATCCGCTCGGCGAGCACCGGCGGCGGCAGTGGCCTGGAGTACAGGAAGCCGTTCATCAGCCCCCTGGCCGCCTCGGCGTAGCGCTCGTACAACTCCAGCCAGCGCTCGGCGTCGGCCCTGGAGAAGCGGGCGAAGGATTCGGCGGTGCGCTTGGGGTCGGTGTAGACCGTGATCGCCCGGCCGTCCCTGAAGACCGTGGCGTGCTGGGTCTCGGGGTAGATGTAACGCAGGCCGTACCGCTGAAGCTCCAGGTCCGCGGGGACCGGGCCCTCCTCCAGGAAGTGGTAGCTGCTGTGAGTGTTGTGCCGGAACCCCGGGAGGGTGAGCTCCTGGGTGCTGCAACCGCCACCCGCGACGTCATTGCGCTCGACGACCGCGACCGACAACCCCGCCTTCGCGAGGTAGGCGGCGCACGTGAGGCCGTTGTGACCTCCGCCCACGATGACGCCGTCGAACTCCGACACTTTCCCTCCAGGGGCAGTCTGACTTCTGGTTATGGAGGATTGTAAAGAATGATCTACATGCGAACCTCGTGTTTAACAGAGATTCATAGATATTTCCATACGAACTAGGACTTGTCGGTGTTGAGGTGGCGGAGCAGGCGTGCCAGTTGCTCCCCGTAACGCTCCCCGAACTCCTCCGACGCCGGATCATCCCCGCAGATCGCGCGGACCAGCTGCGGGAATATCGCTCCGGCGTCTGCCGCGGCGAAGAGCATCAGGAGCAGGTACGCGGGATCCAGGTCGGCGGGGAACTCCCCCTCCGCCTGCCGCCTGCGCAGGTCCTCGACGTTGTCCCGCATGTCCCTGAGCAGCGCGGAGTCCTCCTCGCCGTCGTCCTGCAGCCCGCCCCAGATGAGGATCCTGGCGAGGTCGCGGTCACGCACGGTCGCGGTGACGTAGCCGCGTACCAGTTCGGGCAGCGTCGGCGGTGGTGACGTTCCGGCGAAGGTGCTCTCCTTGCCCTGCCAATCCGCCGTGAGCGCCTTGAGCAACCCTTCCTTCCCGCCGAAATAGTAAGAGATGAGCTGTTTGTTCACTCCGGCTCTGGCGGCTATCTCGCTCACCCTCGTTCCGGCGAATCCCTTGGCGGAGAACTCGGCCTTGGCCGCCTCGACGATGCGCCTCTTGGTGCGCTCGGGATCACGCCTGCGCTCCACGGGGGCGCGGCGAGAGGGCTTGTCCATGCCTCACGGTAACACCGGCCAACCGTCGGGATGAATCTATCAACCTTTTGGTTGATAGATTCATCCATATAGTTGATAGTGGTGCCATGACGAACATGAGAGTCGCCGTCGTCGGAGGCGGGATCGGCGGTCTCTGCCTGGCGCAGGGGCTGCACGGCGCGGGGGTCGACGTGACGGTCTACGAGCGCGACCGCACCCCCTCCGACCGGCTCCAGGGCTACCGCGTCCACATCGACCCCGACGGCTCCCGGGCCCTGCGCGACTGCCTGCCCCCCGAGTTGTGGGAGGCGTTCCTGGCCACCTCTGGCCGAGGCGCCCAGGACTTCCGCTTTCTCAGCCACCGGATGAGACCACTGCTGACCCTGGAAAGTCCGCCCGTGACCGATCCGGTGGACGCCCACCACTCGGTCAGCAGGATCACCCTGCGGCAGATCCTGCTGTCCGGCCTCGAAGGGCCCTCCGGTGTCGTCCGGTTCGGCAAGACCTTCGAGGGCTACACCCGTGACCCCGAAGGCACCGTCACCCTGCGCTTCGCCGACGGCACCGCCGAGACCGCCGACATCGTGATCGCCGCCGACGGCGGCAACTCCCGCGTCAGACGCCAGTACCTGCCGCACGCGCGCCGCGTCGACACCGGCATCGTCACGATCGCGGGCAAGTTCCCGCTCACCGCCGCCACGCGCCCTCTGGTCGACCCCGGCCTGTACGAGACCATCAACATGGTCATCCCGCCGAGGGGCCTCGGCATGTTCGCCGCGCCGCACGACCTCGCGGACGCCGGGGACGCAGGAAGTGCGGTCCTGCCGCCGGGGGTCGGCAGGACCGAACGGGAGGGTGCCCTGTTCGACAACACCGGCGGCTACGTCATGTGGGCCTTCGGCGCCGCGACCGGCCGCTTCCCCCACGACCTCGCCACGATGGACGGTGAGCGGCTGAGGGAGACCGTGACCCGGATGACCGAGGGCTGGCACCCGGACCTGCGCACACTGGTCACCGCCTCCGACCCCGACACCGTCTCGCTGCTGCCGATCCGCACCTCGGTGCCGATCGGCCCCTGGCCCGCCACGAACATCACCCTGCTCGGAGACGCGATCCACAGCATGACCCCGATGCGGGGGATCGGCGCCAACGTCGCCTTACGCGACGCCCGGTCGCTTCGCGACGCTCTCACCGGTGGCGGCGACCCTGTCGCTGCCATCGCCGCCTACGAGGCGAAGATGCGCGAGTACGGCTTCGCCGCCGTGCGCGACTCCCTCAAGGCGGCCCACCGGTTCGTGGACGAGAACCCGGTGGCCCGGGCCGGCCTGAGGACCTTCCTGCGCGCCGCCGGGCACCTCACGGCCCTGAGGCGCAAAGCCTCCTTGTGAGATCCGGCGCCTCACCCGTCACGCCGGCGCCCCAGCCCTTCGACCGGGTGAAGCGGATGTGGTTGCCGGAGGGGCGCGAAGGCCGCAGCCGATCCCGTACGAAGATCCGTGACCTCCTCGGACGGGGATGGGGGAAACAGATTGGAAGGCCCGTTGGTCTCGGGCGGATCGGTAACGCCTTGGCATCGAATGGCGGGGCGGCATCGGAGAGCCGACGGCCCACGAGTGGGGTCCGTGACCAGGTCATCGCGGGGGCGCTCGGCAGGGCATTCAAGAAAGTCCGGGAAAACGTGCTCGAAAACCATCGGGCGCGTAAGTTTCCGAAGCTTTGGGGAAAGACGAAAGGCCAGGTCGCCGCATATGGGCTGACCTGGCCTTTCGTCGTTGGAGCGGACGACGGGAATCGAACCCGCGTAGCCAGTTTGGAAGACTGGGGCTCTACCATTGAGCTACGTCCGCGCGAGCCGGCGTCAGTCTGGTCTAGACTTCATCCGTTCGTCAGGGCGTAAGCGTACCGGAGTTCCGGAGCGTGCGCGCACTCGACCTACGGGGTGTGGCGCAGCTTGGTAGCGCACCTGCTTTGGGAGCAGGGGGCCGCAGGTTCAAATCCTGTCACCCCGACGCGTGCCGGGCATCGGTTCCGACCGGTGCCCGGTTCTTCGTTCAGGAGGGCGAGTGGCTCTTCGCGTCGCTCGCGTGGGACGGGCGCCGTCCGAGCTGAACGAGCCCGTCATTCAGCACTCTTCGCGGCGCGCGCGGGGCGGGCGGGTCAAGGGCGCCCGCGGAGAAACGCGGAAATGATCCCACTGTGGTGGGAATGTCAGGAGTGAGGGCTGAAGAAGGCCCAGACGGCCTTGCCGCCGCAGTTGAGGTGGTCCCAGCCCCAGCCCTGGCTGTAGGTCTCCACGATGTAGAGGCCTCGGCCGTTCTCCGAGACGAAGTCGGGCTCCTTGGGCGTCGGCACCTCGTTGCTCGGGTCCGTCACTGCCAGGAGCACGTGGGGCGAGAGGTGCACCAGGACGAGCGTGATCGGGTTGATCTCCGTCCGGCCGGGCGGACACAGCGCGTAACGGACCGCGTTGGTGACGAGTTCCGAAACCACTAGCGCTGCGTCATCGCTGAGTTCCGCCAGCCCCCAGTCGTGGAATGTGGAACGTGTCACGTCCCTGGCGGTCTTCACCGAGTCGGCCTGATTGGGCAGGGGACACGCGGTGGCGCCGGAGTGGTTGGCCTCCAGTAGCTCGTCAAAGCCCACTTGGCGGGTCGCCTGCAGGTAGTCGGCAGCCGATTTCGGCTCCTCCACCATCCTGCCGGTACCTCCCGCTGTCATCGTGAGTCTCCGTACTACTTGAGAGTTTTCAGAGCTTGTGCACCATAAGCCCAATATGCACTAGGCCATCATGGGTCACCGGCACGTCCGCTGCAAGACCCAAATGCACGTGCAGTTGCAATGTGCAGCCGCATGGGCGGTTAGGACGTCGACTTGGCGAATTGGGCAGGGAGTTGAGACCTTGTCATAGCGGCCGGAAGTAGTGACACTGTGTGCGCTGGCCCAAGTACAGAGGGAGGCGAAGTGACGCAGGTTCAACCGGGATCGGGTCCCACAGCGCTGCGTATCCTTTTAGGCTCCCAACTGCGCCGCCTGCGTGAGGCCAAGGGGCTGTCGCGCGAGGAGGCGGGCCATCTGATCCGCGGATCCGAGTCCAAGATCAGCAGGATGGAACTCGGCAGGGTCGGCCTGAGAGAACGCGACGTGGCGGACCTGCTCACCTTCTACGGGGTGGAGGACGAGCAAGCCCGGTCGGCGGTGATGGATCTGCTGCTCAGAGCCAACGAGCCCGGCTGGTGGCACCGGTTCAACGACCTGCTGCCCTCATGGTTCCAGACGTACGTCGGCCTTGAGGAGGCGGCCTCCCGGATCCGTACCTACGAGGTGCAGTTCGTACCGGGCCTGCTGCAGACGAAGGAGTACGCCAGGGCGGTCATCACCGCGGGGAGCGCCGGCATCGCGCCCGAGGAGATCGCCCGCCGCATCGATCTGCGCATGCAGCGCCAGCAGGTGCTCAGCCGACCCGACGGCCCCTTCTTCTGGGCCGTGATCGACGAGGCCGCCCTGCGGCGTCCGATCGGCGGCGCGGACGTCATGCGGGCCCAGCTGGAGCATCTGCTCGACCTCATGCGGCAGCCGAACATCACGATCCAGGTCATGCCCTTCAGCTTCGGCGGTCACAGCGCGGAGGGCGGCGCCTTCAGCGTGCTCCGCTTCAACGACAACGAACTCCCCGACGTCGTCTACGTCGAACAGCTGGCCAGCGCCCTCTACCTGGACAAGCGTGAGGACGTCGACCGCTACAGCGAGGTCATGGAGCGGTTGTGCGCGGTCAGCACCACGCCCGGCGAGACGAACGACATCCTGCGGCGAATCATCAAGGAGGACTGAGCGGCCATTGGTCGCTCCCTGGTGCCGCTCTGCCTTAGACTGGCCAGCGGCGCTGAACACCCGCCGCTGTGGAGCATGCCCTAATCTCGCGTGTCTCGACGGCTGTGCCAGGTGCCGCTCATGTGGGCGCGGCGCGCGAGCTTGCCGCGGTAGCCGTTAAGTCCTGACGCGCCCGCGATCACTCGAAGCTTGATCAAGGAGACGACCCCGTGAAGACCGCTGTGGAGGAGCTCAGCCCGACCCGGGTAAGGCTTACCGTCGAGGTGCCGTTCGAGGAGCTCGGCGAGAGCCTGCAGGCGGCGTACAAGAAGGTCGCGCAGCAGGTGCGCGTCCCCGGGTTCCGCCCCGGCAAGGTTCCGGCTCGCATCATCGAGCAGCGGTTCGGCCGCGCCGTGGTGCTGGAGGAGACCCTCAACGACGCGGTGCCCAAGCTTTACGGCCAGGCCGTCGACGAGAGCGACATCTTCCCGGTCAGCCAGCCGGAGATCGAGGTCACCAAGATCGAGGACGGCCAGCAGGTCGAGTTCACCGCCGAGGTGGATGTTCGTCCCGGCTTCGAGGTCCCCGACTACCAGGGCATCGAGGTGACCGTCCCGGTCTCCGAGGTCTCCGAGAAGGACATCGAGGAGCAGCTGAACGGCCTGCGTCAGCGTTTCGCCACGCTGACCGGCGTCGAGCGCCCCGCGGCCTCCGGCGACTTCGTCGTCATGGACCTGGCCGCCGCGATCGACGGCGTCAACATCGAGGAGCAGCAGGCCAACGACGTCTCCTACGAGGTCGGCGCCGGCTCGGTGCTGCAGGGGCTGGACGACGCCCTGGTCGGCCTGTCCGCGGGTGAGACCAAGGAGTTCACGACCAACCTGGTCGGCGGCGAGAACGCCGGCGAGGAGGCCGTGGTCACCATCACCGTCAAGAGCGTCAAGGAGAAGGTCCTCCCCGAGCTCGACGACGAGTTCGCCCAGCTCGCCAGCGAGTTCGACACCCTCGACGAGCTCAAGGCGAGCATCAGCGAGACGGCCCGCCGTAACAAGCTGATCGACCAGGTCGTCCAGGCTCGCGAGAACGCCCTCGCCGCCCTGCTCGACAAGATCGACATTCCGCTGCCCGAGAGCGCGCTCAAGGCCGAGGTCGACAACCGCAAGCACAACCTTGAGCACCAGATCGCCGAGAGTGGCCTGAGCAGGGAGGCATATTTCCGCCTCTACCAGACCACCGAGGAGGAGCGCTTCGCGGAGTTCGACGAGAGCGCCGCCAAGGCGCTCAAGACGGGCTTCGTCCTCGACAAGATCGTCAAGAGCGAGGACCTCGGTGTCAGCGAGCAGGAGCTGACCAACTTCGTGGTGCGCCGCGCCATGCAGATGAACGTCGCGCCCAACACGCTGGCCCAGCACCTGGCCGACAACGACCAGCTCACGCTGGCCATGGTCGAGATCGTCCGCGACAAGGCCAAGAGCGTCATCGGCGACGCCGCCAAGGTGACCGACGAGGCCGGCAACGAGGTCGACCTCAAGGCCATCTACACCGAGATCAACGGTGAGGAGGTCTCCGAGGAGGCCGACGACACCGAGGTCGAGGCCGCCGCCAAGTAGTCTCCGGCCGAGCGGGAGACCGGATTCGTCCGCTGTCTCCGCCGCCCGGCGCCCCCGCCGCGTTCCGCGCGACGGGGGCGTCTTCGTCCCCGGATGAGGGTGCGCGTGCCGCAGGGCGATGCCTGGGGGGTCTTCGGTATCTCCCCGGACCTCTGCTCTACCCGAGAGCTTCGAAGGCTCCTGGACCCTCTGAGAGCCGCCGAGGCATCTTGTGGCCCCAACCTGTCGCACGCTCTTCTTCGCATGCCCACCTTCGCCGCTTCAGCGAGTGGCGACACGCCGTGGAGGCTCCGGCCTCTCAGCCCTCGCAGGGGGGGGCACGGCAGGGGAGCCGCGGACGTGGTGGGGAGACGGCGGGCAGCATGCGCCGTCAGCGAACAGTGCGTTGAGGAGGCATGTCCGGTAGGTGGCGCGCGTTAAGGTCACAAGCAAAGCCAATCGATTACGACGCATCGGAAGGTGACGCTGTGACCAGCCCGCCGACCTTCTACCAGCCGACCGGCTCCGGGCCCGAGTCGATGAGCCAGCCGACCGGCTCGTTCAGGCTCGAAGACCAGCTCTACCAGCGGCTGCTGCGTGAGCGCATCATCGTGCTGGGCACCCAGGTCAACGACGAGATCGCCAACCGGATCTGCGCCGAGCTGCTCCTGCTCGCCGCGGACGACTCAGAGCGCGATATCTGGCTCTACATCAACTCGCCAGGCGGTTCCGTGACCGCTGGTATGGCGATTTACGACATGATGGAATATGTGCCTAACGATGTGTGCACGGTCGCGATGGGTCTGGCCGCCTCCATGGGCCAGTTCCTTCTGTGCGCCGGCGAGCGGGGCAAGCGATACGCCCTGCCGCACGCACGCATCATGATGCACCAGCCTTCTGGCGGCATCGGCGGCACCGCCGCCGACATCGCCATCCAGGCGGAGCAGATGCTCTACGTCAAGAAGACCCTCGCCGAGCGCATCGCGTTCCACACCGGCCAGAATCTCGAGCAGATCGAGGCCGACTCCGACCGCGACCGCTGGTTCACGGCCGAGGAGGCCAAGGACTACGGCTTCATCGACCAGGTCGTGCGCAGCGCTCGGCAGGTGCCCTCCACGGGCGCCGTCTCCTGAAGGGGCACAAGGTGAGTGAGTTGATCCGGCCGGGAGACATCAACGGCCGCTACGTTCTTCCGTCCTTCACCGAGCGCACGTCCTACGGCATGCGGGAGATGAACCCGTACGCCAAGCTCTTCGAGGACCGCATCATCTTCCTCGGCGTGCAGGTGGACGACGCGTCAGCCAACGACGTCATGGCGCAGTTGCTGACCCTGGAGTCGCTCGACCCCGACCGCGACATCAGCATCTACATCAACTCGCCGGGCGGTTCGTTCACCGCCATGACGGCGATCTACGACACGATGCAGTTCGTCCGGCCGGAGATCCAGACGGTCTGCCTGGGCCAGGCGGCCTCGGCGGCGGCGGTCCTGCTGGCCGGTGGCACGCCGGGCAAGCGCTTCGCCCTGCCGAACGCCCGCATGCTGATCCACCAGCCGTCCACCGAGGGCGGCGGCCAGGGAAGCGACATCGAGATCCAGGCGCGCGAGATCCTCAGGATGCGCTCGCAGATGGAGATGATCATCGCTCAGCACTCGGGCAGGGCGCCGGAGGCGGTCCGTAAGGACATCGAGCGGGACAAGATCCTCGACGCCGTCGAGGCGAAGGAGTACGGGCTGATCGACGACATCATCCCGTCCCGCAAGAAACTCGCGAAGGCCGTAGCCTCCTAACGAGGCATATCGCACCGGAACCGTGCCGAATCAGGCACGTTCCGGTGCGACTCGCCGCTAGGGGGCTCACTGAGGGCTCAGAAGACGGTAACGTCGAAACCTAAGCGGGATGACTTTTCGATCGGGTATCGGGCCGGTCGGAAGAAACGGACCGCGGTAGCCAGGGCGGTCCCACGCAAAGGAGTATCTGGGGTGGCACGCATCGGCGACGGGGGAGACCTGCTGAAGTGCTCTTTCTGTGGAAAGAGTCAGAAGCAAGTCAAGAAGCTCATCGCCGGACCCGGCGTATACATCTGCGACGAGTGCATCGACCTCTGCAACGAGATCATCGAGGAGGAGCTCAGCGAGTCCTCTGAGCTCAAGTGGGACAGCCTTCCCAAGCCGAGGGAGATCTACGAATTCCTCGACGCCTACGTCATCGGTCAGGACCAGGCGAAGAAGGCTCTCTCCGTGGCGGTCTACAACCACTACAAGCGGGTGCAGTCCGGCGAGCGCGGGCGTGACGACGGCATTGAGCTGTCCAAGTCCAACATCCTGCTCCTGGGCCCCACCGGTTCCGGCAAGACACTGCTCGCCCAGACGTTGGCGAAGATGCTGAACGTTCCGTTCGCCATCGCCGACGCCACCGCCCTGACGGAGGCGGGCTACGTGGGCGAGGACGTCGAGAACATACTGCTCAAGCTGATCCAGGCCGCTGACTACGACGTCAAGAAGGCCGAGACCGGCATCATCTACATCGACGAGGTCGACAAGATCGCTCGCAAGAGCGAAAATCCGTCGATCACCAGGGACGTCTCCGGCGAGGGCGTGCAGCAGGCCCTGCTGAAGATCCTGGAGGGCACGACCGCGAGCGTGCCGCCACAGGGCGGACGCAAGCATCCGCACCAGGAGTTCATCCAGATCGACACCACCAACGTGTTGTTCATCTGCGGTGGGGCCTTCGCCGGTCTCGAAAAGATCATCGAGTCCCGGGTCGGCCGCAAGGGTATCGGTTTCAACGCGATCATCCGCTCCAAGGAAGACATCGACAGCGCCGACATCTTCGAGAACGTCATGCCCGAGGACCTGCTGAAGTTCGGCATGATCCCCGAGTTCGTCGGCCGGCTTCCGGTGATCACGAGCGTCCACAACCTCGACCGTGAGGCGCTCATCCAGATCCTCACCGAGCCGCGTAACGCCCTCGTCAAGCAGTACCGCCGCCTGTTCGAGCTGGACAACGTCGAGCTCGAATTCACCGACGACGCGTTGGAGGCCATCGCCGATCAGGCGATCCTCCGAGGCACCGGCGCCCGCGGCCTGCGGGCGATCCTGGAGGAAGTTCTCCTCTCGGTGATGTACGAGGTGCCCTCACGGCAGGACGTGGCGCGGGTGGTGATCACCCGCGAGTCGGTTCTGGAGCACGTCAATCCCACGCTCGTCCCGCGCGACCAGCTCAACAAGCAGCAGCGGCCGCCGCGGGAGAAGTCGGCGTAGAAGTCCGCGCGAGCCGCTCCAGGCTCGCACGAGTGGTGCCCCCCGCGGATTCTCCCGCGGGGGGCACCGCCTGTTTTCGGCCGACCAACTCCCGCCGGTGACGTATCCGGTTGAGCCCGCCGATGCCCCTCTCCGCCCCTGCTTCGCATCCGCGGGTATCCGCCGATCCTGGCCACGTATTCGCCGGAGTCCGCCGGTGCCTGCTTCGTATCCGTCGGTGCTCGTTCGGTGTTCGTCGGCCTTCAACGGGGAGGGGAGCATCTCGTTCGCCGGAAGAAGTCACGGGAGAAGCGATCCACAGGACGGTCCGTGGGACGGGGAACACGCGGACATCCCTAGACTTGGGCATCGTGACGACGCCAGAGCTGCCCACCCAGTACGCACCCGCCGACGTGGAGACCCGGAGCTACGAGCGCTGGGTATCGGAGGGACACTTCACCGCCGACCCGAGCAGCGAGCGCGAGCCGTACAGCATCGTCCTGCCTCCGCCGAACGTAACCGGTGTCCTGCACATCGGCCACGCCCTCGACCACTCCATCCAGGACGCGCTGACCCGCCGCGCTCGCATGCGCGGCCAGGAGACGCTCTGGCTGCCCGGCATGGACCACGCCGGCATCGCGACCCAGAACGTCGTCGAGCGCGAGATCGCGAAAAACGGTCTGTCCCGGCACGACCTCGGCCGTGAGGCGTTCGTCGAGCGCGTCTGGCAGTGGAAGGAGGAGTCCGGTGGCCGGATCCTCGGCCAGATGAAGAAGCTCGGCGACGGTGTCGACTGGTCGCGCGAGCGCTTCACCATGGACCCCGGTCTCTCCCGCGCAGTGCAGACGATCTTCAAGAAGCTCTTCGACGACGGGCTCATCTACCGTGCCGAGCGCATCATCAACTGGTGTCCGCGCTGCCTGACCGCGCTGTCGGACATCGAGGTCGAGCACAGCGAGGACGAGGGCGAGCTCGTCTCGATCCGCTACGGCGACGGCGACGACTCCATCGTGGTCGCCACCACCCGGGCCGAGACGATGCTCGGCGACACCGCCGTGGCGGTGCACCCCTCCGACGAGCGCTACGCGCACCTGATCGGCCGCGAGGTGGAACTGCCGCTCACCGGTCGCCGCATCCCGATCGTCGCCGACGAGCACGTCGACCCGGCCTTCGGTACGGGAGCGGTCAAGGTCACCCCGGCGCACGACCCGAATGACTTCGAGATCGGGCGACGCCACTCGCTGCCGTCCTTGGCGGTCATGGACGAGCGCGGGGTGGTCACCGCACACGGCCCGTTCCAAGGGCTCGATCGCTTCGAGGCCAGGCCTGCGGTGGTGGCCGCGCTCCGCGCGGATGGACGGATCGTCGCGGAAAAGCGCCCCTATCTCCATTCGGTCGGGCACTGCTCGCGCTGCAAGACCGTGATCGAGCCCCGGCTCTCGCTCCAGTGGTTCGTCAACGTCTCGCCTCTGGCCAAGGCGGCCGGCGACGCGGTCCGTGATGGCCGGACGAAGATCCACCCGCCGGAGCTGGCCAAGCGCTACTTCGACTGGGTCGACGACATGCACGACTGGTGCATCTCCCGGCAGTTGTGGTGGGGGCACCGCATCCCGGTCTGGTACGGCCCGGACGGCGAGGTCGTCTGTGTCGGCCCCGACGAGCAGGCGCCCGAGGGTTACGTCCAGGATCCCGACGTCCTCGACACCTGGTTCTCCTCGGGGCTCTGGCCGTTCTCCACTCTCGGCTGGCCGGACAAGACGCCGGAACTGGCGAAGTTCTACCCGACCTCCGTCCTGGTGACCGGCTACGACATTCTGTTCTTCTGGGTGGCCCGGATGATGATGTTCGGCATCTACGCCATGGACGGCGAGCCGCCGTTCCGGACCGTGGCGCTCCATGGCATGGTCCGTGACCAGTACGGAAAGAAGATGTCGAAGTCGTTCGGCAACGTCGTCGACCCGCTCGACTGGGTCGAGCGCTTCGGTGCCGACGCCACCCGCTTCACGCTGCTGCGCGGTGCCAACCCCGGCTCCGACGTGGCGATCAGCGAGGAATGGGCCGGGGGCTCGCGCAACTTCTGCAACAAGATCTGGAACGCCACCCGCTTCGCGTTGATGAACGGCGCCGTGACGGGTGAGCTCCCGATCGAGAAGCTGACGGCCGCCGACCGCTGGATCCTTTCCAGGCTCCAGGAGGTCGTCGCGTCGGTGGACAGCGCGTTCGAAAACTTCGAGTTCGCCAAGATCTCAGACCTGCTGTACCACTTCGCGTGGGACGAGGTCTGCGACTGGTACGTGGAGCTTGCCAAGATCCAGATCGCTTCCGGCCAGGAGCACACCCGGCTCGTGCTGGGCCACGTCTTCGACGCGCTGCTCCGACTGCTCCACCCTCTGGTGCCGTTCGTCACCGAGGAACTGTGGCGTGCGGTCACCGGGCGTGAGTCGATCGTCGTCGCACCTTGGCCGACGGTTCAGGAGTCGTTGCGGGACCCCTCGGCGGAGGAGGAGATCCTTGCCATGCAGGGATTGATCACCGAGGTGCGCAGATTCCGTTCCGACCAGGGGCTCAAGCCTGGCCAGAGGGTCGCCGCGAGGCTCTCTCTCGCGGGTACGGCACTCGCTCCTCACGAAGGGGCGATCAGGTCTCTGCTCCGGCTGGACCAGTCGTCCGAGTCGTTCGCCGCGACCGCCAGCCTCGATGTGGCCGGAATCGCCGTGGAGATCGACACGGCGGGGACGATCGACGTGGCCGCCGAGCGTAAGCGGCTGGAGAAGGACCTCGCGGCAGCGCGCAAGGAGGCGGCCCAGGTCGCCGCCAAGCTCGGCAACGAGCAGTTCATGGCCAAGGCACCCGACGACGTGGTGACCAAGGTGCGTTCCCGTGCCGCGCAGGCGGATCAGGACATCGAACGACTGCTCGCCCAGCTGGCATCGCTTCCGGCCGGCTGACCGGCCGAGGGGTGAGTTCACGGCAGGAACTCGGGTCGACTTGTCAGGTCGACCTGGTGATCGGGAACTCGACCTGATGAGCGTCCAGGACAGGCAGCTGTCTTGGCGAGAACCCGGGGTCTCTTGACCCCGGGTTCTCGTGTTTGAGGGTTGGTGCCCCAGGGAAGACCTAGTTCTTACCGGAAAGTTGGTCATCGCAGCCCTAGAGGACTGCTAGAGTTCTTCATGCAGGGCAGCGTCCTGCACCCCCTCTCTGAAAATCTCGACAAATCGTGCGTGTCCATGTGATTGGACAGCGACCGGATGTTGGAGTAAGTTAGAGGGGTTGCCCTGGAAACGGGGTGGTCGCAATCCTAGCGGGTTCGGCGGGT
>NZ_JBEYID010000016.1:0-39869 GCF_040635605.1 Streptosporangium sp. NPDC006930
CTTCACGGTCGAGTGGGGGGTTCGGGGAAGTCGACATAGATGGTCTCCGTAGTGGCCGGAGACCCAGGTGTCAACGATGTTCGTCAGTTTTAGATTGCCCGCGCAGTGCATCACCTTGCGTCTGGCCGGCATCATCAGCCAGGTCATGGACGGCGAACACCCACTGCTGCGCGGCGCCCGCTAGGCCGGTCACGGTCCAGTGCACGATCTTCATCCGGGGCACCATCATGGTCGTCGGTCAAAAGATCCAAGTCGGCCAGATACACACCTGAAAGATCACTGAAATTATTAGACTTCCGTCTTCTTTCGTTTAAACGTTACAGTCATCTCTGGCAATTGACTATCCGCAGCCACAACTTTTAGATCCAATCGCGCACTCCTTACGCGCTTCATGGAAATTTCATTCATCTCCATTAATCCGTACTTCTTTTGGAATGCCTTTCGTTTTGCCTCTACTTCTTCGCCGTGCGCGTTGCGATACGAATATACAGGCATGCACTTAACTTCCTGCAATCCCTTGCATGCTTGCTGTATATATGATCGCGTCCTTGCAAGATGGGGTGCCACCTGATCCGACACTGGATGCTTTGGATCTATCTGAAATACGTTTCTACTCGACTCTTCAATGACTGCTATTGAGAATCTTTTCCAATCAATTTCGATGGCCATATATCCGACAATTTCTCCCACATTGTCTGAAATGACAAATTCAACTTTGGAGAGTATGGCTTCGCGAAAGCCGAAAATTATCGTCTTAATATCTGCTGCTTTTATCGTGGGAAGGGCCGCTGCCATCTCCCCGGCCACATGACCGAGAATATTGGCACGTGTAATTGAGGCAAGCTCTGCACTAACTTGAACCCGAATCTCGGAACCAGTCATATTCTCCCGCCTAAATGAAGCATCCTGGGGTAAATTCGGATTGATCGCGTCTGTGGAGTGCCACCCGAACGTCATTTAATGAAACTTGAATTCTTTCTACGTTGAATTCTCGCCGAATGCTCGACATCCTGATATTTTCGTTAGCCCTCAGATGATCGTATACGAATTTGGCCAGGCAATCATTGAGCGCAGCAGCAAACGTAGCGATTGGAAGCTTTGGAAACTCCGTTTGAAGTCTTCGAGCGTCATCTATGCATACACTTGGGACTCTTTTCTGAAGTGCAGAGAGGATCATAAGGCTCTGCTCTTCAGGGGTGGGGACCCAAGTAAATATGTCCATACGCCCCGGACGCATTAACGGCTTATGTAGAATGGTAAAGTCATTGCCGGTGAGGAATACAGGATATCTTTTAGTTACTCCCATATTAGTGCTTGAAACTTTCTCCGATAGGTTCATGAGAAAGCCTGTCAAAAGTTGCGAGTTAACTGTATATTTTGAATCCTCTCTCTGGCCCGCAGGACTCAGTTCGAAGTCCTCTAAAATAAGGGCTGGCCACTCATCATTCACCAATTGATAGCTTTGAGCTCTTTCGTACAAGTCCTTAAATGCATTCGTGGAATCGCCTTCATGGTTACCACTCAAAGCAGCACCCGATAAGGCAATGGGCTGAAATCCTGCAATCTCTAGAGACTTGGCAAGTTGGTAAGACTTCCCATCGCCGCTAGGGCCTTGTACGGCCATTACTAAGGGATAGTCCTCTAGAAGTGTCGATGCGATCGCGTGTGTTATTACTCGATTCGAAAACCGATCCGGGATAATAACATTCATTCTTGGCTCCCGTCGGAGAATTCGAGTCGATCGCCATCGCGATAGTTCATCGTACAATCTGTTAAAAATTGAGAATCCAACTCCTTTCCCTTGAGACGCGGGTACGCATTTTTAGGTCGGACGCGAGACAATGTTCGATAGAACGGATCAACTGGATCATTCTCCTTAATCTCATACTCCTTCGTTACCAAAAAGGGTGGCGAGGACGGAGGACGGAAGAGATCATCGAAAGGATCATCGCTTCTGCGTCCAGGGTCTGGCAGGGGTAGTTTCGGCTCTGATTTTGGGGACGGGAGCGGAGACTTCGGAACTGGCCGGGGTTTTTGATCTTCCACTGAGGCTTCCTCCTTGGTCTTGCTGCCCTTCGAAGCCACCGTCCCGCTTGTCTCTTTTGTCCGCGATGCTCTTATTTGGTAGAGCCCGGCCGCTAGCGTCCCCACAAGGGTGAAGCCTCCACCGATGATCGCTGCTACTACTTCGGCTTCCATGTTTCCCTTCCCTCCTGCGTGTCACAACGGTAATGAACCGCCAAGAGTTCCACCCAAAACTTGATAACTGAGCTGATAACAGTTTTGGTACTTCTTATGGCCAATCAAGATCGACTGTCCACAATGGGCTAGTTAATATGGACCATAAGGTCGCCATCGCAGATGCAAAACCTTTCGGCGACTTGTTCACGGTGGGTGGCGCTGGCTGCGACCGCCCGACGCGCGGTGGGTCACCGCAGGCGGATCGCCTTGAAAGGTGTGGAGAGGATTCTCATCTGGCTGAGCCGGGCTTCGTGATGACGTGTGGCTCTGTGCTGATGCCCGTGTACGTCGGGGATGTTGGCCTGTAACTTCGCTGTGTGGCTACCAACGAAGAGCGGTCGCGGTGGATCGTGCACGGGGAACGGCTCATCTATGACAACCGGTGGATCCGGTTGGGGCTCGTGGACGTGGCGATCCCGGACGGGGAAAGGTTCGAGCATCACGCGGTGCATCTGGATCGGGCGGCGATCGCTGTGGTGGTCGATGAGCAGAATCGGGTGCTGATGATGTGGCGGCACCGGTTCCTGTTTGACCGGTGGGGCTGGGAGCTTCCCGGCGGCCTGGTCGATGCCGGTGAGGACGCGATCACGACGGCTGCTCGTGAGGTGGAGGAGGAGACGGGGTATCGGCCCAAGGAGATTGAGCCTTTGATCACCTACCAGCCGATGGCGGGCATGGTCGACTCCGAGCACAGCCTGTTCCTGGTGCGGGGTGCCGATCTGGTCGGGAGTCCGACTGGGGAGATCGAGGCAGATCTGATCGAGTGGGTGCCGATGGCGGAGATCCCGGCGATGATCGCTCGCGGTGACATCTGGACGTCGGGGACGTTGATCGGTCTGTTCGCGGCGCGGGATCGGCTCAGCGCAACGAGCGGCTGACGGCTCGGGCGAGTTCCTCGACGCGTCGGCGTTGCCGGCTGGAGCCGGTCATCGTGGCGAGGTGCTGGGCGCGTTGGATGTGTGGTTGGGCGGCGTCGGGCTCTCCTCGGGCAAGAAGGGCATGGCCCAGATCGCAGCGGACGCCGGATTCGGCGCGGTTGTAGGTGCCGTCCATACCGGCCAATGCTGAGCGCAAGTCCTCGACGGTTCCCGGATCGCCGAAACGCACCAGGCAACTCCCCCGCCAGCGGGCCAGGTGGTGTGCGTTGACGAAGAGGTAGGGCATGTCGGGGTCGGCGTCGCCGTCGGGCAGGAGTGCGGCGGCCTGTTCCAGGGCGGTGCGGCAGGTGGTCTCGTCTCCGAGGATGGCGGCGCCTTCGGCTTCGGCTGCGGACATCCAGGTGCGGAGCCGGGTGGGGATGCGGTCGCGGTAGGTGGCGTGGATGTACTGGAGGAGTTCGGTGCCTTCGGCTGGGCGGCCGAGTTCCATCAGGACGTATGCCTGTTCGCCGGAGACGTAGGCGATGAGGGCGGGGTCGTCGGCTTCGCGGGCGGCGGCTTTGGCGTGCTCGTAGTGGTTCCAGGCGTCGGTGAGCGCTCCGGTGTGGATGGCCTGCCATCCGGCCAGTGAGGCGGTCTCGGCCAGGACGTGGGCGAGCTGGGCGCGGATGCCGGGGCGTACGGCGTGGCGGTGGGCGTGTTCGACGTGGGAGATCTGGGCTCGCATCTTGTCTGCGATGGCGATGCCGCCGAGTCGGCGGTCCATGAGGCGCAGGTTGTTTGTGTCGGTGGTGAGGATCATGACCATGGTGGGGTCGATGGCGGCGGCTGCTTCGATCCGGGCGGTCAGTTCCTCGCTCTGCTCTTGGTGGTGGTCGCCGTAGTTCCCGGTGGGGGATGCGGTGTCGAGGGGTGCCAGGCCGAAGAGCATGCGGGCGTGGTCGGGCAGGCCGAGACCGGTGGCGATGCGCTCGTAGACGTCCAGTTCGGTGATGTGGGACTGGTTGTGGCTGATCCGGCTGACGCGTCCCTGGGACAGGCCGGTTGCCGCGCCGATGTCCACTTGGCTGGCGCCTGCGTACTTCGCGGCGAGTTTGAAAAGTCCTGCTACGTCGCGATTTTTGAGGATTTCTCTACTGTCTTCGCGGTCCCATACTTCGGCTGGGATCTTGATCGGCTCGAAAGCGCTCCCGTTCATTCCGCCCTCCGGCTGTCGGTTCCCGAGGTGGTGCGTCGCTACATGTCGAGACCCTATATGCCTTGGTGGAATATACGCGTGGGATAGGGCTGAGAAGTTCTTCCATCAATCCTTTCCGGTATGACAACACCGGTTAAGTGCGATGAATGCGATGGGCGTGGCTGGAAGATCGTCACGCGGCGCGGACATGTCGCTACCTCGTTTCTGGGAGGTGCGGTTTCCTCGCAGGAGGACTGTCTGTACTGCGATGGCCCGGAGCCCATTATCGAGATGTTCGAGTGGGAGGTCTTCACCTCCGAGGGCGTCGACCGGCTCGGGCCGTGCGGCACCAGCTCGGGGCAGGCGACCTCGATGGACGAGCTGCGCAAGGCGTTGCGCAGGATGGATCCGCAACCGGCGCTGTGGGGGCGGATCACGCGGCGGGTCTACGACTTCGGCCTGGCGCCGGGCGACTGGTCGCGGCAAGTGATCTTTCACGCCACCGTGGACCTGGCTGGTTCGGTGCGTTTCGAGCGGCAGGAATCGTGAGCGAGGATTTTTCTCGACGGGGAGCGTCATGCTTGTCAGAGCATCTCGTTCCGGCTGCTCCGGGATGTATGCCTTTGGCCTGGCATAGGTCGCGGCGTTTCGGGCGGGTTCGGGTGGTGGCCTGGACCTGTCATGAGCATCGGGTGACGTTTTACGAATTGTGCGATGCGGGCGGGTTGTCGTTCGTTCGTAAGACGGTTCAGGACAAAGGGAAGGTGACCGTGTTTCACAGTGACGCGTGGTCGCCTGCTCAGGCGCGGGTGGTGTGGATCAGAGTTCTGGCAGGGTTGGCCAGGTAGTTGTTTCCTGCTGTCGCGGGTCCTGACAGGGCTGCTCTTAGCCGGTACTGTGCTTGTGCAGACAAGTGGAAGAGTGATCGGGCGGTTAAGATGAGCAAGGATTTCGCCCCTCCGAAGTATGCCCAGGTGATGGGCACGATTCAGGAGCGCATCGAGGCCGGGCAGTACGCGGCCGGTGACATGCTGCCCTCGGAGACGCAGCTCGTCAGAGAGTTCGGAGTTGGTCGCACGACGGTGGTGCGGGCGCTTCAGACGCTGGCCATGCAAGGCTGGATCGAGCGTGAGCACGGCCGCGGTTCGTTCGTGAAGGGCCGTCCCGAGAGTGCCGTCGATCGCATCCGGCCGGGGCTGGCGGTGGCAGAGCAGGCCGAGAGCGGTGACCTGGTCACCGACGTCGCCCGTGTTCCGGCTCCTCGCCACATCGCCCGTCTTCTTGGCGTTGAGGACAAGACCCCGGTGATCTCGCGTCGGCGAGTGGCCAGGCAGGGTGGCCGGCTGTCTGCGGTGGAAACCCTGTGGTTCCCGCTGGAGATCGCGTTGGGAACCGACGTCGACAAGCCCGAGCCGCTCGCGCGCGGGGTGCGTCATCACCTCCAGGCGGTCAAGCATCTGCGCTTCGATCACGTCACCGAGCGGCTGACCGCGCGCAACCCCACCAAGGAAGAGGCCGAGTTGCTCGGCTCCTCCAAGCCTGTCATGGGGGTGTTGGCCAGCGTGCATGACGCTGCCGGGGCCGTGCTCCTGGTGATGAGCGTGGCGCTCCCCGGTGATCTTCACGAGCTCCAGGACGTCTACCCGGTGAGCTGATTTTCCCGGCCTACTCCACTCCTTCACTTGTGCGGACAAGTGGCGGTAGGCTACTCTCAACTTAATCGGACAAGTGGACGACCGGACATAGGGCGTCCAAGTTGAGAGGAACATGACATGGCCATCCAAGGCCCCATCCCCGTCCACTTCGGACAGGTCTTCCCGCACGGCTGCTTCATCGTCGGCGAGGTCGAGCAGGTCAAGGACTTCGACGCCTCGTCCAAGGGCCGCACCGTCTACGCCAAGGACAAGAACACCGGAGAGCTGGTGTGGCAGGTCGCCGTCATGGACGCCGACCCCACCGTCAAGGCCGGCCAGAAGACCGTCTCGGTCAAGATCCTCTCCCCGACCCAGCCGACCGTTCCGGCCGCGCTGCCCGGCCTGCCGTTCGTGCCGGTGGAGTTCGACGGGATGACCGCCACCGCCTACGTCAACCAGAACACCGGCCGCCTGGCCTGGTCCATCCGCGCCACCGCGATGCGCCCTCCCCGCACCGCGGCGACTCCGGCCAAGGCTTCGGCTGCGACGGCCGGTAAGGACGTGGCCGCGTGAGAGAGCACCTGCCCTACACCCGCGCCGTGGTGACCCTCGACGAGGACGGCACCCGGCTCGACACCTCGTTTCGCACCCCGTACCTGTCGGTCATGGCGCTGGGCGCCGATGGTGAGCGGCCGTTTTTGACCCTGTCCTCTCGTGAGGCCCAGGTGGTCATCTCCACCACCGGCGGCGGACCGGTCACCGAGCGGGACGTGACCCTCGCCCGGCAGATCGCCGATGCCGCCGCGCGCTACCTGGCCGACTGTGAGCGCCTGCACACCGACCAGTCGACCGGTCTCACTGACAAGACCACCCCGCCCGACGAAGTCGCGGCCTGACATGTAAGCGGGGCCGCCAGAAGCGCCAACTTCCGGCGGCCCCTCGGTTCTCCCTCTCACGCGAATTCAAGGAAGGCCCCCAGCCTAATGTTCAAGAAACTGCCCGGCGACGAGGCGCAGAACCTCGTCTCCACCACCCCCGATACCGCCGTCGTCTTCCGCCCGGCCGTTCTTCGCACCCCGGCGATCGTCACCATTGTGATCTTCGCGTGGCGGCTGCTGGCCGGTGCCCTGCGGCTGCTGTGGCGCCACCCCATCGCCTCGGCCGTCGTGCTCACCCCCGGCGTGGTCGCCTACGTCTGCGGCTGGCGTTGGGGCCTTGGCCTCGTCACCGTGACCCCTCTCAGCCTCACCACCTGGTTCTTCCTCGCTCGTCCCTCGTTCCTTCGCCTGCTGGGCTGGCGGCTGCTGGCCTGGTGGCGACTGGTGTGGGTCTACCGGCGGCACTGGCAACCGGTGATGATCATTTCCGGGCTCGGACGTCACTTACGCGGCCGGGACTATCTGCCTCGTGTCGTCCGCGTCACCTGCACCTCGTGGGCCGACGTGGTCACGGTGCGGATGCTCACCGGCCAAGCGGTCAAGGACTGGGCTGACCGCACCGAGCACCTCGCCCACGGATTCGGTGCCCGTTCCTGTCGGGTCTCCATCGCGCGTTCGGGCCGGCTGCTGCTCGTCTTCCCCCGCCGCGATCCACTCGCCACACCGCTCCCGGCCGTACCGGTCCCGGATGAGGCATCGGTGGGACCGGTGGAGGTCGGCAAGTGCGAGGACGGCAAGCCCTGGCTCCTGAAGGTCCACGGCACTCACGTCCTGGTCGCCGGAGCCACCGGGGCGGGCAAGGGCTCGGTCATCTGGTCGGCGATCCGCGGCCTGTTGCCCGCCACGCGTGCGGGCCTGGCCCAGGTCTGGGCGCTGGATCCCAAGCGGATGGAACTGTCCTACGGGCGTGACCTGTTCGGCGACCGCTAAGCCGCGAGCCCCGCCGACTGCGCCGATCTGCTGGAAGCAGCGGTGAAGATCATGCAGGAGCGGGCCGACCGCTACGCCGGGCTCCAGCGCTCTCACACTCCTACCGTCGATGACCCATTCGTCCTGGTGGTGGTCGACGAGGTGGCGTTCTTGACCGCCTACCAGTCCGACAAGGGTCTCAAGCTCCGTATCTCCGCTGCCCTGGCGACGCTCACCACCCAGGGCCGCGCGGTCGGCTTCGGGGTCCTGGCCGCACTCCAGGACCCGCGCAAGGAGGTCATGAACATCCGCAACCTGTTCCCCGACAAGATCGCGCTCCGCCTCGACGAGTCCGAGCAGGTGGACATGGTGCTCGGCGACGGCGCACGCGACAGGGGAGCGCTGGCCGATCACATCTCCCCAATCCCCCAGCAGGGCGCCGGTATCGGCTACGTCCGGCTGGAGACCTCACCCGACCCGATCCGGGTCCGCGCCGCCTACGTCTCCGACAGCGATATCCGCGCGATGGCCATGGAGGTGACCGCATGAGGGTCAGCTTCTACGGCACCGACGAAGAGATCACCCGCATCTGTGAGCGGCCAGTCCTGGCCCTTCTGGGACCGCGCCACACTCAGCCCGTCCTGGCCTTCGAGCTGTTCAACGTGCGCGTCACCGCCGACCCGTACCAGACCATGTTCCGGCTGGTGGCCGACCTGTCCGAAGTACGGGAGAGGGGCGACCGTGACTGAACTGGCCTACATCCTCGACGGCCTGCGCTGTGCCGCCTGCCACGCGGTCAACACGCTGTGGCTGGACCTGCTCCGCGGCCTGGTCGAATGTCGCGAGTGCGGACAGGGCGCGTTCCTCGACCCCGGCGACACGTACGAGGAGGGCGTGTGAGCAACCCGAACGATCGCAGCCTGTCGCGCGCCGAGCGTCAGAGGATGCCGCTCGCGCTGGATGTGGCGGTGGAGATCGCCAAGCACAACGGGGTGTGCATCCGGCCGGTGGTCCTGCGTCGGCTGGACACCCACACCGGGCTCACCGAGGACATCAACGTGCCCTGCGGGGCCACCATGGAGGCCAAGTGTCCCTCCTGCGCCCGGCGCAACCGCTACCTGCGGATGGCCCAGTGCCGGGAAGGCTGGCACCTGGAAGCCGAACCCTCGATCACCCCGGATGAGCCCAACGAGGAACAGCTCTGGCTGGTGGAGTTCCGCGCCGACACGCAGGCCCAGCGCGATGCCGCAAAGAAGGCTGGCGACGACACCACCGACCTGGACGCGATCCTCACCGGCCTGGACGACGAGATCAACGCTGCCGGGATGCGTGGCACCCTGCTCGGCCGTGCTGCGGGCAAGCGCAACCGCTCGACCCGGCGGCGACAGGACGCCCCCGATCTCCCCAAGCGGATCCGCCAGAACACCACGCTCGGGCGGACCTTCACCGGCTCGGACGGAACCACCTATCGGCCGTCGCTGTTCCTCACCCTCACGCTTCCCTCGTACGGCAAGATCCGGGCAGGGCAAGGCGTGCCCGTCGATCCGGGCGCCTACGACTACACGCGGGCGGCTCGGGACGCGCTGCACTTCTCCAAGCTCGTCGACCGCTTCGTGCAGAACCTGCGCCGGGTCGCGGGCTATGACGTGCAGTACTTCTCTTCCGTCGAACCACAGAAACGGCTCGCTCCTCACTTGCACATGGCCATCCGCGGCACCATGCCTCGCGCTGAGATCAAGCAGATCGCGGCTGCGACCTATCACCAGGTGTGGTGGCCGGCCGTTGATGAGATCAAGTTCGACGGCGATCACCTGCCGGTGTGGACGCAGCGGGCCGACCTCCCCGACGAGGAGACCTATCCAGACGGACAGGCTGGCGACTACCTCGACCCGACCACGGGGGAACTCCTCCCGACCTGGCATGAGGCACTCGACCGGCTCGGCACCGACGACGAGGCCGAACCCCTGCATGTGGTCCGCTTCGGTTCTCAAGTCGATGTTCAGGGCGTCCTGTCCGGCACCCCGGATGCCGACCAGTGCATCCGCTACCTGAGCAAGTACCTGACCAAAAGCCTCGGCGACACCCTCGACCTTGACAACCCCGCTCAGCGAGCGCATGCCGCACGGATGGCCGAAGCACTCCGCTACGAACCCTGCTCTCCGGCCTGTCCGAACTGGCTGCGCTACGGCGTACAGCCCAAAGGTGCCAAGCAGGGCATGACTCCGGGCCGGTGCCGGGGCAAGGCGCACAAGCCCGAACACCTCGGCTACGCGGGCCGTCGCGTCCTGGTCTCGCGTAAGTGGTCGAACAAGACCCTGTCCGAGCACAAGCGCGACCGCCGTACCTGGGTCATGGAGGCGCTCGGCCTGGCCGACGAGGTCCCCGATCCGCACCGCTACGTCTGGAAGCCCGTCCCGGCCGGTGATGGCGACATCCCCTCTCTGGCCTTGCGGCTGCTGCGCATGGTCGCCGAACGCCAGCGCTGGCGAGCAACCCTGCTCGCACTCCAAGAGAAGGCGACCGGACAAGATCTTTCGGCAATCAGGGAGGCGGCGTGAAGAAGCAGGACGACGACAAGCTCATGACCGTCCCCGAGATCCTCGACAGGCTCGGCGGGATCTCCGTCCGGACCCTCTACCGCTGGCGCGAGATCGGCAAGTTCCCCCGCGGCTTGCGACTGCCCAACGACGAGATCCGCCTCTACCGCAGTGAGTTCGAGGCGTGGCTTGAGAGCCTCCGGGAGGCGGCGTGAACACCTCGTACGACGTGAAGTTCTGGGAGATCCGCCGGAACAAGTCCAGCAAGGCCGCGTCCTATGAGGTCCGGTGGAAGGTGGGCGGCCGGGAGAAGTCCAAGAGCTACCGGACCAAGGCTCTCGGCGAGAACTTCCTGTCCGACCTGCGGCAGGCTGCCAAGCGGGGCGAAGCCTTCGACATGGAGACGGGCCTCCCCGAGTCGATGATCCAGGCCAAGGAGGCGCAGAACTGGTACGCCTTCGTCCTGGCCTACATCGACATGAAGTGGCCCCACGCGGCGGCCAAGACCCGGGACGCGATGACCGATGCCCTGGCGACGGTGGTCCCCGCGCTGACGCGAGACATTCCCGGCAAGCCAGAGGTCTCCGTCCTCCGTACGGCGCTGCGTCACTACGCGCTGCCTCCCAACGCTCGGGACAAGGTACGGCCGGTTGAGATCGCCAAGGCGCTGCGCTGGCTCGACAAGGCGTCTGTGCCTCTCTCGGAGCTTCAGGAGGCCAAGACCGTCCGGGCCGGGCTCGACGCGCTCGCCCTGCTCCTCAACGGCAAGGCGGCGGCTGCGAACACGATCCGGCGTAAGCGGGCTGTCTTCTACAACGCCCTTCAGTACGCGGTGGAGCTGGAGGAACTGCCCGCGAACCCGGTGACGAAAGTTCGCTGGAAGCCGGTGAAGGTCGCCGAGACGGTCGATCCCCGCGTGGTCGTCAACCCCGAGCAGGTTCGCGAGTTGCTGACCATGGTGACCTACGTGGGCAGGCGCGGCCGTGGTCGTCGGCTCATGGCGCTGTTCGCCTGCATGTACTACGCGGGCATCCGCCCCGGTGAGGCGGTCGCGCTGCGCAAGCAGGACTGTCGGCTTCCGGCAACCGGCTGGGGTCGGCTCAGCCTCGACGTCTCCCGTCCCGAGGTGAACACCCGGTGGACCGATTCCGGGGATGCCCACGAGGCGCGCGGACTCAAGCATCGGGCGCAGGAGGACACGCGGCCTGTCCCGATCCCTCCGGTCCTGGTGAGGATCCTCCGTGAGCACCTCGACGAGTTCGGGACCTCCAAGGATGGCCGGCTGTTCCAGAGCGAGCGCGGCGGTGTGGTCGCCTCGACGGCCTATACCGAGGTGTGGGCCGCGGCTCGGCTCCTCGCGCTGACGCCGGAACAGGCCGCCTCTCCCCTGGCTCGCAGGCCGTACGACCTGCGGCACGCGGCGGTGTCGCTCTGGCTCAATGCCGGGGTGCCCGCTCCGGAGATCGCGAGGCGGGCCGGTCACGGCGTTGACGTTCTCCTCCGCGTCTACGCGAAGTGCATCGACGGCCAGGAGGAGACGGTCAACCGGAGGATTGATGACGCGCTGGCCGCGTGAAGATCACTTCTGCCATGGGGCTCTGGGACATACTCCCGGAGCCCCTTTCGGCGTTCCGGGGTCCATCCCGCGCATGTCCCGCAACGCCTGGCGCGACCTGGGGAAACGCCTCATGATCCATCCCGCGTATATCCCGCGAGCGCTGACATGCGGCTGCTCCTGGCTGCCTGTGGCTGCATGTCCCGGAAACGCAAAAGAGGCCCCGGAGGGCCTCTGAGCTGCCAGTTTGGCTGGTGGCAGGTGCAGGACTTGAACCTGCGTAGGCTGAGCCGACGGTTTTACAGACCGCTCCCTTTGACCACTCGGGCAACCTGCCATGTCTTCCGCTTGCGGCGGCGACAGGAAGAAGAATAGCGGACTTCCGGGGGTGACGTGACATCGGCGGAGGGCACCTCCGGCTACCCGCCCTTACCAGGACTTTTGCGTCTATACCGCTGCTCGGATCGGTGCCTTCTGGGGAAGGAGTGGCGCAAGAGGCGTCGCGGTGCCGGGGTGTGAGGTGGCCCGATGGGGTGGAGGCCGGGGACGGCCAGGTGGCGCGAAGGGTTGAGGAGAGAAGACACGCAGGGTGGGCGAAGGGCGGAAGGGGAGATCAGACGCGCCAGGGTGGGAAGGACCCGTTGAGGACGGGTGAGGACACGCTGCCGCCTCGGCATCGGCAGGAGATGCTGGCTAGGCTGATCCGTTACGTACGCGTCTACCGAACCGGCTCGCGGACGTCGCCGTGATTCGCGGTCCGTGGTCTGCGGGAGCCGGGGAGTGATTCATAGTTCTGGCAGGTCAGAGGGGATTGTGCTTTGGCGGATTCATCGTTCGACATCGTTAGCAAGATCGATCATCAGGAGGCCGACAACGCGCTGAACCAGACGATCAAGGAGATCGGGCACCGATTCGACTTCAAGGGCACCGGCGCGGCCATCGCCTGGTCGGGCGGTCAGAAGGCCGTTGAGATCAAGGCCAACAGCGAGGAGCGCGCCAACGCGGTGCTCGACGTCTTCAAGGACAAGCTGATCAAGCGAGGGCTCTCCCTCAAGATCCTGGACGCGGACGAGCCCAAGCTGTCCGGCAAGGAGTACCGCCTGGTGGTGACCCTCAAGGAAGGCATCGACCAGGAGCACGCCAAGAAGATCTCGAAGATCATTCGCGATGAGGGGCCCAAGGGCGTCAAGGCCCAGATCCAGGGCGAGGAGCTTCGGGTGAGCTCGAAGAAGAGGGACGATCTGCAGGAGGTCATCGCCCTTCTCAAGGGTAAGGACCTGGAGATCGCCCTTCAGTTCTCGAACTATCGCTAGCGGATGAGCGGTCGCGACCCCGGCCTCCGACTCCGGGATCCAGCCCGCCGCAGAAGGCGTATCCGGGCACACGGCCGGGGGCACACGCGCACGCGCATGCCTTCGCGTGTGCCCCGGCCGCTTCCTCTCCCCGGTCCGTGAGTGGAAATACGGCCTCTCGGCGAGGGAGAGGACGGGCAAGACGGGGACGGGTAGGCGGAAATGGGAGGACGGGAGCGGAGGGCCTGAGCGGGAAGGGGCGTCCGCTTCGCGGCGAGGTCGGATGACACTTGCGGCGGCACCGCCGACCGGCCTTCCCCGAGGCGTACAGTGAGCCCGTACGTGACGAACGTCCCCCACGTGTCCGGGAAGACTCAGGGGGGCGTCAGTGGGGTTGTTCCGCCGCTTGAGTGTTTGCGTCGGCGCGGTCGCCGTGGTCATGGGAGCGGGCGGCCCGGCGGCGGCCGCGGGCGCGAGACCGCCGGTCCGGTACGCGGGGCTCGACGGGTGCGTCTGCGCTCCGTGGAAACTCTGGGTACGCGGCGGCAAGGTGGTCGCTCTCCGCGACGCACGGGTGTTCTCCGTGGGCGGGCAACGAGCACCGCTCGCCCTGTCGCCGAACGGGAGGTATGTCGCGTACTTCCAGTTGGGGGACGGGGCTCTGGTGGTGCGGGAGATGGCCACCGGCGAGGTACGCGCGGTGCCGGGCGTGATGTGGTCGAACGACATGCGCACGGCACGGGTCGAGCTCTCCCCCGGTGGGCGGTACGCGGTGCTGGGCATCGGTGGGGCGTATCAGATCCTGGACACCTACAGCGGAGAGGGTGTCCTGCTGCCGCCCGGACTGCGGCCGTGGAGTTTCAGTCCTGACGCGAGGTTCGTACTCGTGGTGGATGACATGTTCCAGGCGGGGATCTACTCGCTGTCGCCCTTCACCGAGCGGGGTCGCGTTCCGGTGGGAGGGGCGCTCGGCCCGGGCGGCGAGGTCGTCGCTCACTTCACGGCGCGTGACGCGGGGATCCGTCTGTGGGACGTGCCCACCGGCGGTGTCCCCAGGCGCGACCCCATCACCGTGCCTGTCGGTAGGACCCCGACCCGGATGCGCTGGAACGGCGCGGGCCGCCTCGACCTGCAGACGGTGATCCCGCGCAGGCTCAGGAAGGGGGGAGGTGCCCGCTACACCTGGTATCGGGTCGATCAGGAGTCGGGCGGTACGGAGCGAATGGGTGGCTTCGTCGTGCCCGGATCCGTGCACAACCCGATCGTCACCGGGCTGACTCCCTGAGCCGTGAAGACTTCACGGGGGCAGGCAAGGGATTCAAGCGCGAGCGCGCGGTCAGCGACGGTAGCCGGCCATGCGCTCCAGGCGGGCGACGCGCTCGGCGGTGGGCGGGTGGGTGGAGAACAGCCTGCCGATCCCGGCGCAACGGAAGGGGTTGGCGATCATCAGGTGGGAGGCGGAGGCGATCCGGCCGTTCTCCGGGAGGGGCAGCTGACGGGTGCCCATCTCGATCTTTCTCAGTGCCGAGGCGAGGGCGAGCGGATCACCCGTCAACCGGGCACCGGACTCGTCCGCCTGGTATTCGCGGGAGCGGGAGATGGCCATCTGGATCATTCCGGCCGCGACCGGGCCAAGCACGATCATGAGGAGCGCGCCGATGAACCCGGGCCCCTCGTCGTCGTCACCGCCGCCGAAGAACAGCCCGACGTAGCCGAGGTAGGTGATCATGGTGGCGAGTGCGCCGGCCACCGACGAGATCAGGATGTCGCGGTTGTAGACGTGGGAGAGCTCGTGTCCGATGACCCCGCGCAGCTCGCGCTCGTCGAGCAGCTGGGTGATCCCGTAGGTGACGCAGACCGCGGCGTTGCGTGGGTTGCGCCCCGTCGCGAAGGCGTTGGGCTGCATGGTCGGCGAGACGTAGAGCCGGGGCATGGGCTGGCGGGCCTCGGTGGAGAGCTCGCGCACGATCCGGTAGAGGACCGGTTGCTCGACCTCGCCCACAGGCCGGGCGCGCATCGCGGACAGCGCGATGCGGTCGGAGAAGAAATAGGCGACGCCGTTGGTCGCCAGCGCGATCAGGACCGCGATCTGCACGCCGAGGCTGCCTCCGAGCCACGCCCCCGCCGCGATGATCACCGCGGACAATGCTCCGAGAAGGATCGCGGTACGCAGACCGTTGTGATGCACTACACCCCCCTCTCGGTTGATGCTGGTTCACCCGTGACAACGTCCCCGGCCAGGTCGAACGTTCCCGGACGGTTCAGCCCACGGCGATGAGGCCCGAGGGGACGAGGTCGAGGACGAGCTGCGGGGCGACCGAGAAGGCGATCGCGACGATCACCGCCACCGCGATCGCCGCAGCCGCGGGTATCCATCCGGCACCGCGACCATCCGTTCTCACGCCCCCCACCACGACATCCCCGGCCACAGCACTTCCTGTCACGACATCCCCGGTCGCGGCGCCTCCCGCCACGGCGCTCCCCGTCGCGACACTTCCGGTCGCGGCGCCTCCCGTCATGGCGCTCCCGGTCGCCGAAGCCGGAGTGAGAATCGGAACCGGAGTGAAGATCCGTACGACCCAGGCGACGTAATAGTAGAGGCCCACGACCGTGTTCACCGCCATGACGGCGGCCAGCCAGCCACCGCCTCCGCCGAGGAGCTCCCGGAACACCACGATCTTGGCGAAGAGCCCGGCCAGCCCGGGGGGCAGGCCCGCCAGGCAGATGAGGAAGAAGGCGAGCGCCAGCCCGGCGGCCGGCCTCTGGAGCGCCAGGCCCCGGTAGTCGTCCAGCTCTCCCCCGCCCGACCGCCTCGACACCAGCGTGACCACGGCGAACGCCCCGAGGTTCATCGCCGCATAGAAGACCAGATAGGCGACCGAGGCGTTCATCGCCTCGTCGTTCCTGATGCCGAGGGGAGCGAGGATGTAGCCCGACTGGGCGACGGACGACCAGGCGAGCAGTCGTACGGCGTGACGTTGGCGCATGGCCAGGAGGTTGCCCACGGTCATGGTCAGCGCGGCGAGGATCGCGATCAGCGGGACCCAGGTGGCCCCCTGGCCACCCAGGGCGACGACCAGGACGAGGATCAGCCCGGCGAACCCCGCCGCCTTGGAGACGACGGACAGCAGGGCCGCGACGGGGATGGGGGCACCCTGGTAGACGTCGCCCGCCCACGCGTGGAACGGCACCGCCGCGATCTTGAAGGCGAACCCGGCGATGACCAGGACCACGGCCACGGTGACCACGGCGGGCAGGTCGTAACCGATCCGCAGCGAGGACTCGTAGGCGGTGCCGGCGCCTCCCGAGCCGGGCCCGAGACCGGTGGCGGCGGAGACGCCCTGCCGCAGGACGTGGGCGATGCGGTCGAGGTAGACGGTGCCGGTCGTCCCGTACAGCAGGGAGACCCCGAAGAGCATCACCGCCGTGGAGACCACGGAGACGAGGAAGAGCTTGACCGCCGCCTCGGAGCTTCGGCCGTCGTACCGCTTGAGCGCGGTGAGCGCGAACACCGGCAGCGAGACGAGCTCCAGAGCGACCACCAGCATGATCAGGTCGCGGGAGGCGGGCAGGGCGACGGCACCCGCCAGTGTGCAGAGCAGCAGGAAGTACCACTCTCCGACGGGGATGTCTCCCGAGGAGAGTTCGGCCGCCGACAGCAGCACCACGACGATCCCGGCGAACAGCGCGAGCCCGGCGAAGACCAGCGTGAAGTCGTCGACCACGAACGAGCAGGGTGCCACGGCGGCCGTGGGCGCCGTCGGCTCGGCGACCGGGGGGACGATGGCCCCGATCGCCGCCTGGGGGGATCCGAGCAGACCCTCGGGCACGCAGAAGGTCCTCAGCGGGTCTCCGGCGCGTACGGCCTGCGAGATCACCACCGCGAGGGCGCCGATCACCCCGGCCAGCGTGACCGCGCCGAGTGCCGTCCGGACGTACGGCCTGCGGGGCAGGAAGGCGTCCAGGAGCAGCACGAGCCCGGCGGTGAGGGCGAGGATGAGGGGCGGTGCGACCGCGTAGTAGTCGATCGACTGGATCACGGCGCGCCCACCAGGGTCCGGACCACCGGATCGGTGAGCAGCAGGAGCGCCTTGGGCCAGAGGCCGAACAGCAGGATCAGCGCGATCAGCGGCACCCAGGCGGCCAGTTCGTAGCCCGTGACGTCGGGCATGCGTGATCTGGCCGTGCTCGTCGTTCCTGAGATCACTCGCGAAGCCGTTCCCGAGGCCGCCGTCGAAGCTGTGCTCGAAGTCGTTCCCGAAGTCGTTCCCGAGGTCGCCGGCGGCGTCGCCTCGTGGTCCTCCTCACCGGTCGGGCCCGTGGAGGGGAGACCGCCCGCGGTGACCGCGGCCAGGGCCGGGACGTGGACGGTCTCGGTGCTCCGGCCGTGGGTGACGCGGGAGAGCATGAGCAGGAAGTAGGCGGCGGTCAGCACGGTACCGAGACCTCCGAGGGCCATGAAGACCAGGTAGAGGGGGCGGGACAGGCCCGCGGCCGGTTCGAAGGCACCGAGGAGGGCGAGCATCTCGCCCCAGAAGCCCGCGAGTCCCGGCAACCCGAGCGAGGCGACGCAGGCGAAGGTGAGCAGGGAGGCGAGCCGGGGCAGGCGTGTCATCATGCCGCCGCCCAGAGCCGGCATGTCGGAGGTGCCGTAGCGCTCCTTGATCGCTCCTGCGACGAAGAACAGCAGGGCGGTGATCAGGCCGTGGGCGATGTTGCCGAACAGGGCGCCGTTGACTCCGGCCGGGGTGAGCGTGGCGAAGCCCAGGAGCACGAAACCCATGTGGCCGACCGAGGAGTAGGCGATCATCCTCTTGAGGTCGCGTTGGGCGAGACAGGCCAGCGAGCCGTAGACGATGCCGACCACCGCGAAGGCCCCGAGCCAGGGCGCCACCGCGACGGCGCCGTCGGGCAGGATCGGGATCGCGACGCGGACGAAGCCGTACGTGCCCATCTTGAGCAGCACACCCGCCAGGAGCACCGAACCGACGGTCGGTGCCTCGGTGTGGGCGTCGGGCAGCCAGGTGTGCAGCGGCCACATCGGGGCCTTGACCGCGAAACCGATGCCGACTGCGAGGAAGGCGAGGGTCTGCACCGCGGGGGACATGCCCGTCCCCCGTGCCTGCGCGAGGGCGGTCATGTCCAGGGTGCCGGTCTGCGACCAGATGAGCAGCAGGCCGAGCAGGAGGACCACCGAGCCGAGCAGGGTGTAGAGGATGAACTTGATCGCCGCCGCGCGGCGGGCACGCCCGCCCCAGATGGCGATCACGAAGTACATCGGGATGAGGACGACCTCGAAGAAGACGAAGAACAGCAACAGGTCGAGCGCGAGGAACGTGCCGATCATGCCCACTTCGAGGACGAGCAGCGTGAACACCAGCGCCCGTGGCCGGTTGCCTCCCGGCCGGGACGCCAGCAGCTGCCCGGGTCCTTCGGCGCTGCCCCGGCACAGGTAGACGAAGCACAGGAAGGTCAGCAGCGTGGTCAGCACGACCAGCGGCAGCGAGATCCCGTCCACGCCGAGGTGGAACCTGAGGTCGAGGCCGGGGATCCAGGCCAGGTCGGTCACGAACTGCAGCCGGGCGGCGTTTCCGTAGTCGAACGTGGCGGCGAGCAGCACCGACAGCGCGAACGTGAGCCCGGAGACGACCAGGCCGTGCACCCTCAGCAGCCGCCTCCTGGCCGCGACGTCCGCTCCGGGGAGTGCGAGCAGCGCGGCGGCCCCGGCGAGCGGCACGCCGAGGAGCGCGATCAGCAGCCAACTCATGGCGTGACCACCTCACAGGAGCCGGGCACCGGGTCCGTCGCCGTGCCGGGGTTTGGATCCGGTGTCGAAATCGGCGCTGCCCCCGGTCTCGGGATGGACGTTGAGGTCGGTGCCGCATTCGATGTCGAGGTCGGTGTCGGGTTCAGTGCGGCGTCCTGTGTCGGGGCCGGTGGCGGGCTCGGTGTCGGGTGTGGTGCCACGTCCGGTATCGGGGCCGACGCTGGGACCGGTGTCGGGGTCGGTCGTGGAGAGGAGGTCAACGGCGCATCACCGCCAGACGGATGAGGAGCAGCACCACGAGGGCGACGATGCCCCAGAACAGCAGAGAGATCATCTAAAAATCACCGCCCAGGCCGCGATCAGGAGGACTCCGGCCAGCAGGCCGGTGATGTAGAGCTGGGCGTTGCCGTTCTGCACCAGGCGGACCAGCCTCGCCAGGCCCAGGGTCGCCTGGCCCGAGCCGCGCACGGCACCGTCCACCACACGGCTGTCGGTGCGGACGACGAGGCTCGCGAGAAGCAGCGTGGGCCGGACGAAAAGCCTGGCGTACAGGGAGTCGACGTAGAAGGCGCGCTCGCACGGGGCTCTGAAGGGGCCGAGCAGGCGGGCCGGGTCGCGCATGGAGTCGGAGCGCCACGCCGCGTAGACCACCCCCGCACCCAGCAGCGCCACCGCGAGACTGAGGGCGGCGGCGCCCCAGTGGACGTCGCCGACCCGGACCAGACCGAGGAGCAGCGCCGGGACGGCCAGGACGAGGATGGGCACGCGCATGGTGGCCGGAGCCTCGTGAACGGCAGTGTGGGCGGCGGTGGGGACAACGGCGTAGGCGGCAGGCGTGCCCGGCGCGGGCTGGAGCTCGGGGAGGGGATGGGGCTGGGGGGCGCGATGTCCGAAGAAGGTGCGCAGCCACGCCCGGGTGGCGTAGGCACCGGTCACCGCGACCGTGGTGAGCGCGCAGCCGTAGAGCAGCAGGGCCGCGGTGCCGGTCAGCGTCCCCGAGGACAGGGAACGCTCGATCGCCACCAGCACCTCGTCCTTGCTGAAGAAACCGCTCGCCGGGGGAAGGCCCACCAGGGCGGCGAAGCCGATCGTCATCGCGGCGAAGGTGACGGGAAGATCCTTTCTCAGGCCTCCCATCGTGCTCATCAGGTTGGAGCCGACCGCGTGGATCACAGCACCGGCGCAGAGGAAGAGAAGTGCCTTGAAGGCGCCGTGGGTGATCAGGTGGAAGACCGCGGCGCTCCGGGACCCGGCGGCCAGGGCGCCGGCCATGTAGGCGAGCTGGCTGATCGTGGAGTAGGCGAGGACGCGTTTGAGGTCGTCTTGGGCGAGGGCCGCGAGGGCCGCGCCGAGCATTCCGATGGCGGCCAGGACGGCGAGGATGTCCAGGGTGGGTTGGGCGCCGAGGAAGGCCGGGTAGAGGCGGGCGACGACGAAGATGCCCGCGGCGACCATGGTGGCCGCGTGGATGAGGGCACTGATCGGTGTCGGTCCGGCCATCGCGTCGGGGAGCCAGACGTGCAGCGGCACCTGGGCGCTCTTTCCCGCGACCCCGGCCAGCAGCAGCATGGTGGCGGCGATGAGCGTGCCCGACGACATCTCGGGGACCTTCGCGATGACGTCGGCGATCCTGAAGCTGCCCGCCGCCGTCCCGAGAACGAAGATGCCGAACAGGAATCCGACGTCGCCGATCCGGGTGACGAGGAACGCCTTGATCGCCGCTCGCGAGTTGGCCCGGTCTTCCCACCAGTGCCCGACCAGCAGGTAGGAGCACAGACCCATGATCTCCCAGCCCACGTAGAGGACCAGGAGGTCGGCCGCGTAGACGACGAGCAGCATGGCGCTGGTGAACAGGCTGATGAAGGAGCTGTAGGACGGGTAGCGCCGGTCGCCGCGCATGTAGCCGACGGAGTAGACCTGCACGGCCAGCGCGACCACGCCGACGAGCACGGCGATCGACGCGGCGAGGCCGTCGACCAGCAGGCCGACCGAGATCGGCACCGAGCCCGTCTCGATGACGGCGAACGTCGCGGTGACACCGTCGATCGCCCCCTGAGCCCCTGGCCCGGCCGGCGCGGGCGACTCGATCCCGCCGCCGCCCCTGCCTGCCGCCCAGGTGGCGTAGGCGAGCCAGATCGCCAGGGCCGCGGAGATCGCGGTGGGCACCACGGCGATCCAGGCCGCCCTGCGGTTGGCGTCGGTGTCGGGGGTGGGGTTGACCTCGGAGGTGGCGGGCTTGGAGGTGCCGGGCTTGGGGGCGGCGCTGTCGCCGGTCTCCAGGGGCGTCACGCTTCGAGGACGCCGGGGAAAGCGGGAGCCGAGAAGCCCGACGGCCGCCGCGAGGAAGGGCAGGAGGATCACGAGCGAGGCGATGGTGATCATGGCGTACCACCCTGCCTGGGGTCCGTCTCTCCGGCCGGGGCCGAGTCGGTCTTTCCAGCCGGGACAGGGTCGGTCTTTCCGGCCGGGACCGGGTCGGTGGAGTCGGACAGCACGGGGTCGGTCGAGTCGGACAGGGAGCGGAGGCGATCGAGGTCGACGGTCCGGCGGTTGCGGTAGAGCGCGAGGATGATCGCGAGGCCGAGGCCGACCTCGGCAGCGGCGATCACGATGACGAAGAGGGTGAGGACCTGCCCGCTGTGCAGCCGGTCGCGCAACCACACGTCGAAGGCGACCAGGTTGAGGTTGACGGCGTTGAGCATGAGCTCGACGGACATCAGCACGAGGATCGTGTTGCGGCGGGCGAGCACCCCGTACACGCCGATGGAGAACAGCAGCGCCGAGACGACCGCGGGATAGACGACGTGCACGTCAGTCCCTCCCTCGGATGTCGGTACGCGACAGGACGATGGCGCCGATCAGGGCCGCGAGCAGCAGGACGGAGAGCGCCTCGAAGGGAAGCACCCAGTTGCGGAAGATGCTGGAACCGAGCTCGGCGGCCGAGCCGCCACCGGGCTCAAGCTGGATGTAGGCCATGCGGAAGCCGTCGACGACGACGGTGACCAGCACGGCCGCGGTGGCGATCGCCACGACCGCCGCGGCCGGACGGTTCGGGCTGTCGAGGTCGGCGCTCCTGCCGATCGGGGCGCGGGTGAGCATGATGCCGAACAGGAGCAGGACCACGATCGCGCCGACGTAGATCAGCACCTGGACCCAGGCGACGAACTCGGCGGTGAGAACCAGATAACACCCGGCCAGCGCGCCGAAGCAGACGACCAGCCACAGGGCCGCGTGGACGAGCTGCCTGGTGGTCACGACGAGCAGCGCCGACCCGACGGCCATCGCGCCCAGCAGCAGGAAGACGATCTCCTGCCCGGTCGGCGACAGATAGGACGGCACCTCGGTCACCTCTCCTCCTCGGGCTCTCCACTCGGATCCGTGGGAGGAGTCTGCCCCGGCGCGGCCGTCGCCGGAGGCGTGTCGTCCCCACCTGTGGATAACTTTTCGACGGACGACCCGCCTGTGGACGGATCGTTCTTCTTCGGCAAGGCCCCCGGCGGCCGGATCGCCCGGATGCTCGAAGCGGGTCTGGGAGAAGTGGCTCCGGAGGAGGGAGGCCCGGAGGAGGTGGGACGGGGGCGAACCGGGCGGGAGGCGGCCGCGAGCTCCTTCGGCGGATCGGCGTTGGGCTCGTGGGCCGGCGGCGGCGGGACGGTCTGTGCCCAGGCCGCGAGTTTGTCCTTCTCATGGAGAAGGTTACGGATGTCGCCCTCGGCGTACTCGAACTCCGGCGACCAGAACAGCGCGTCGAAGGGGCAGACCTCGATGCAGATCCCGCAGTACATGCACAGGGAGAAGTCGATCGCGAAGCGGTCGAGCATGTTGCGGGCCCGGGGGCGGCCGCCCTCCGGGGCCGGGAGGGTCTCCTTGTGGGAGTCGATGTAGATGCACCAGTCGGGGCACTCGCGGGCACAGAGCATGCACACCGTGCAGTTCTCCTCGACCAGCGCGATCACCCCCCTGCTCCTCGGGGGCAACTCCGGCCGGACTTCGGGGTACTGCTGGGTCACCGACCTGCTCAGCATGTGGCGAAGGGTGACGGAAAGCCCCTTCGCCAATCCCACTCCTGGTATCCGTGCCACAACTCAACATCATGACGCACAGTGGGGCGCTCGGGAATGCGTGGGACCACGAGACCGTAATGACGGGGGAATCGACGAGGGAACCGGGTTATCCACAGAAGTTATCCACAGACTGTGTGTTCGAGAACCGCCCTCCAATCGCCGACTCGCCGCCGAAGCGTCTGCAGAGATCCGGAAAAAATCGTATTGTTCGCCCCATGTCCCACCAGTACGGGCCGGCATGGCAGTCGCAACCACCGGCACGATCCAACACGGCGTGGAGCGTCGTGTGGACGCTGGTACCCCTGCTGACCTGCGGCATCGGGACGCCTTTCATCATCGGCCACGCCTCGCGCAAGCTGCGGAGCCCGTTGCTGGCCTTCGCCGCCGTCCTCTACGGCCTCGGGGTCGGCGTCTTCATGACCGCCGCGGCCATCTACGGGAGTTCCGACGACATCCCGATCGTGCTGGACACCGTCGCGACGATCGGCCTGTTCGCCGGCTGGCTCGGTGGGCTGGGCCACGCGCTGATCCTCAGGGGGTCGGTCTTCTCACAGGGGACCTCCCCCGCGTTCCATCCGGGGCCGTCGTCTCCCGGGTACGGCCACGTCCAGCGACCGTCCCGGCCGCCGTCGTACCAGACGGGTCCCACCGAGGTCTCGATGCTGCACCCGCCCGCGCAACGGCCGCAGCCGCGACTTCCCGAGCCGCCACAGCACCACGGCGGGTACCAACCGCAGCCACAACCCCGTCATGACGACCGGCCACCGCGGTACGCACCGCCCCAGCCCTCCCAGGGGCACTTCGTCCACGGCCAGCCCACCCACACCTCACATGACCGCTTCGCGCAAGGCCGGCCCGCGCACACCCCCCAGGACCGCTTCACGCAGGGCCAACCCACCCACGCCTCCCAGAGCCCGCACATCCCCTTCGCGCAGGGCGGGTCCACCTACCCCTCGCAGAGCAGGAACACCCCCACCCCCCAGGGCTGGCTGGGGCCGTACCGGCTGATCGGCAACCTGGGGAAGGGCGGCCAGGGAACGGTTCACCTCGCGCTGACCCCGCAGGGGCAGAAAGTCGCGATCAAGGTGCTGCACGAGCATTTCAACGGCAATCAGGTGGTGAGGGAGCGGTTCCTGCGGGAGGTGGAGGCGACGCGCAGGGTGGCGACGTTCTCCACGGCACGGGTGCTCGACGTGAACATCAACGAGGACCAGGCGTACGTCGTCAGTGAGTACGTGGAGGGCGACTCCCTGGAGCAACTGGTCCGCGACAAGGGGCCGCGCGACGAGGACGGTCTGACCCGGCTCGCCCTCGCCACCGCGGGCGCGCTGGCCGCGATCCACCGGGCCGGCGTGGTGCACCGGGACTTCAAACCGGCCAACGTGCTGATCGGCGCCGACGGCCCCCGAGTCATCGACTTCGGTATCGCCCGAGCCCTCGACCAGGTCACCTCGACGTCGGGCAACATCATGGGCACCCCCGCCTACATGTCGCCCGAGCAGCTCGCGGGCAGGACGATCGGCCCGGAGACCGACGTGTTCAGCTGGGCCGCGACCATGATCTTCGCCGCCTCGGGAAGGGTCGCCTTCGGGGAGGACACCATCCCCGCCATCCTGAACCGGGTGATCAACCACCATCCGGACCTGACGGCCCTGCCCCAGTCGCTGCGTCCGCTCGCCGCCGCCTGCCTGGACAAGGAGCCGGGCAACCGGCCCACGGCCTCCGACATCATGCTGCGGATCGTGCAGTAGGGGCCGCGACCACCGGAGCCCACGCCAAGCCGGGCGCGGAGAACCGTGCCCGGAAGATCGTGCCGGGAAGGTGGCGCCAAGGAGGACCATCCCCGGAAGACCACGCCGGGACACCGGGAAGACCGTCTCTCGGGGACCATGCCGGAGAGGTGGCCACCAAGGTCGTCCCCGAGAGGCCGTGCCGGGGAAACCCGGCCGAGCTCGGCTTTAGGGAACCGCGTCCTTCGCCCGCGCCGTCAGGTCCAGATACTCCCCGCGCGTCAGCCTGCGGATCGTGAGCTCAAGGTCGTTTCCCGTGGCGAAGCGCTCGACCTGCGCCTCGTCCCAGCGTCCCGGCAGGTGGAACAGGTCCCCGCCCACCAGCAGGCCGCTCTCTCCTGTCTCCACCGAGTACAGCAGGAGCTCGGACGCCTCCAGCTCGCGGGTCCTGCGCGCGGTCTCCAGCAGCAGGCGGCCGTGAACGACCACCAGGCGGCAGTGCGGCTGGCCCTCGCGCCTGAGCACGCGTCCCTGGGCGGTCTGGTTGCGGGACCTGCGACGGCCGACCCCGACCACGACGACGGCCCCGACGACCGTCAGCGCGGCCAGCACGAGGGCGGCGACCCCGAGCGGCCCCATCCCCCGGGTGACGTCGGCGCGGGTCTCGGTCAGATTGAGGAGCACGAGCGTCACGAAGACCGCACCGTAGGCGAGCACCGCCCACATGAGCACGTACAGCAGCTGCTCGCGCCACCACACCTTCGGTGAGCTCAGCGGCGGCCTGAGGCTTCTCGCCCCGGGCATGCGCAGACGCGGCAGGGGCGCGGGCGCCCTGCGCCAGGTAACCGCGCGCCACCTCGGCGACCGGCGGGCGAGCGCGACCCTGGCCTGCTGCGGGGTGTCGAACGCCCTGAGTTCGAACTCCAGCCCGTTGTCCGCGGCGAACGCCTCCACCGCCCTCCTCGACCGGGAGCCCGGGGCCTCCAGCATGACCAGGCCGGACTCGTCGAGTATCGCCAGGCCGTATCTCGTCCGGCCCCTGCCGGGATAGCCGAAGATCAACAGTGTGCTCGCCCGGCCCTCCCCGGTGAGCGGCAGCCGCACCGGCGGATGTTCCGGCACATCGACGACCAGTTCATCCTTTTCCACGGCGAGCGCGAGGGTCATGCATTCCGTCCTTGGCAGGTGGTGTCACAGAGTGTAACTCCCTGCCCTGTGAGGAGACTTCGAACGTCAGATCATCCAGTAAAACGCCCCGGACGGTATGGAAAAATCTAGACGGAATTGGACAAAAAGGGTCATCCGATGGCGATAGCGACGATTCCCGTCAGCGCGAGCTGGACGAGTGCCAGCGGCACCAGGACGACCCAGGCGAGCTTCTGCAGCTGGTCCTCACGGAGGCGGGGGTAGCTCACCCGGAGCCAGATGATCACGAAGACCAGCAGGAAGACCTTGAGGAGCATCCACACCGGCCCCGGCAGGAAGGGTCCGTGCCAGCCGCCGAGGAAGAGCACGCTGGTGAGCGCGGACACCACGATGATCCCGGCGTACTCGGCCAGCATGAACAGGGCGAACCTCATGCCGGTGTACTCGGTCATCGGGCCCATGATGAGCTCGGAGTCGGCGATCGGCATGTCGAACGGCGGACGGCGCAGCTCGGCGAGGCCCGCGACGAAGAAGACCACACCGCCGATCGCCTGCCAGGGCAGCCACCACCACTGCCAGGCCTCCACGATGCCCGGCAGGGAGAGCGTGCCCGCCGCCATCGCGACACTGGAGGCCGCGAGGACCAGCGGCAGCTCGTACGCCATGAGCTGCGCCGCCGAGCGCATCCCGCCCAGGGCGGAGTACTTGTTGCCCGAGGACCACCCCGCCATGATCGAACCGAGCACGCCGACCCCCATGACGGCGAGGACGAAGAACAGCCCGACGTCCAGGTCGACCCCGACCAGCCCGGGTCCGATCGGGATGACGACCATCGCGAGGAGATAGGGGACCAGTGCCACGCCGGGGGCGAGGGTGAAGACCCGGCGGTCGGCCGCGACCGGGATCACCTGCTCCTTCTGCATGAACTTGACCCCGTCGGCGATCAGCTGGGCCCAGCCGTGAAAGCCCCCGGCGTACATGGGACCGAGGCGCGCCTGCATGTGCGCCATCACCTTGTGCTCCATCTGCCCGGCGACCAGCGGCAGCACCAGGAAGACCGCGACGATCACGACGAGCCGTACCACGACGTCGAGCACCTCGGCGATCACGGGCACCTCCGGTCCCTCGGGGAGACTCCCCTGCCACCACGGATCAGGCGGGTCGCACGGACCTCGCGGGCGCGAGACGGCCGGGCGAGGTCGTCGCGCGACAACGGCCGGGCCGGGGCGTCACACGGCATGCGGAGGTCCCCGCGAGCCGTGTGAGCGCGAGACGGCCGGGCGAGGTCGTCGCGCGACCGCGGCCAGACCGACCCGTCGCGCGGCATGCATGAGGCCTCGCGGGCACGAGACGGCCTTCGGAGGGTCTCAGTCGTCACGCTCGCGCCCCCAGTCGGCGGGCACCCCCGGCGGGAGCGTCTTGCGACGGCTCGGCGAGCCGTGGCCGGACTCTCCCGGCTCCTTGGCACCCGGCCACGCCTTGGCGACCCGGGCGGCCAGTACGAAGTCCTTGCGCAGCGGGAAGCCCTCGAAGCCCTCGGGGAGCAGCAGCGGCACCAGGTTCGGGTGGCCCTCGAAGACGACACCGAACATCTCGAAGGTCTCGCGCTCGTGCCAGTCGGCTCCGCGGAAGACGCCGACCGCGCTGGGCAGCCGGGGGTCGGCGCGTGACACCCGGGTGCGCAGCAGCAGGTGGGCGTGCGAGACGGGGGCGAAGAGGTGGGCGACGACCGCGAAGGCCTCCGGCGGCTCGTCCACCGCGGTGAGCCAGTCGAAGAACTCGTAGCCCCCGGCCCTCGCGGACTCCAGCAGGCCGAGCCAGCCGTCGGGATCCACGTCGACGGTGATCTGGCCGAAGGACTCCGACACCCGGGTGCCCTCGCCGTACGCGAAACCGGGCGCGGAACCGGGCAAGGGACCGGACGCGGAACCGGGCGCGGGACCGGGACCGGGTTTGGAGCCGGGCCCGGAGACGGGTGAGGAGCCGGGTGAGGAGCCGGACACGGAAGCGGGCTCGGAGCCGGGGGTGGAGGGGTTCGGGGACTCGGGGAGGTCAGGCATAGCGATCACTCAGGTTCTCCGCGGCGATCTTCTCCTGGAGCATCATGATGCCGTGGAGCAGCGCCTCGGGCCGGGGAGGGCAGCCGGGGACGTAGACGTCGACCGGGATGATCTGGTCGACGCCCTTGGTCACGCAGTAGGAGTCCCAGTACGGGCCGCCGGAGTTGGAACAGGCTCCGAAGGAGATCACGTACTTCGGGTCGGGCATCTGCTCGTAGAGCCGCTTGACCGCGGGGGCCATCTTGTCGGTCACCGTGCCCGAGACGATCATCAAATCCGCCTGCCGGGGGCCGTTCGCGAACGGAATGACCCCGAACCTGATGAAGTCGTGCCTGCTCATCGAGGTCGCGATGAACTCGATCGCGCAGCAGGCGAGACCGAAGTTGAACGCCCACAGTGAGTAACGGCGCCCCCAGTTGAGGATGAAGCGCATGGGCTTGGGGGCCAGACGCGAGACTGGCCCCACGGTGGGCATCGGGAGATCCGCCATGGCACGCATTCTCCTTCAGAGTCGGCGCTCGCGCTCGCCCGGTCTCACGGGTCCTCAGGTCCAGGTGAGCACGCGCTTGCGCCAGGCGTAAAGGATGCCGAGCGCGATGAAGCCGAGGAAGACGAACATCTCGGCCAGGGTCGTCATCCCGAAACCCGGCTCGGCGAAGATCGTCGCCCACGGAAACAGGAAGACCGCGTCCACCGCGAAGACCACGTACAGGTAGGTGAACACGTAGTAGCGGATCTGGGACTGCGCCCAGCCGTCGCCGACCGGGTCGACGCCGCACTCGTAGGTGAGCAGTTTCTCCGGGGTGGGGCGGTTGGGCCGGAGTCCCCGGTTGACGAGCAGTGCCCCGGCGACGATCAGCAGGCCGATCACGAACAGGGCGAAGACAACCACATATGAGCCGAAATATCCGCTCATGGCCTCTCCTCCCGGGACCACCGTCCTCGCCCTACCTATAGCAGTATTCGCCCTCCCCGTCACGCGGCGAAACCACCGGCCGCGCAACGGCTAAAGCCTCTGTCCACTTCACATCAAGTAACAGCAAACACCCCATTACGCCCTATACCGTCACTCCATGCCTAAAGTGCGATTCATAGGAGGAATCGCTTGGATGGCCGCGATGCTGGCCGGTTGCGGCGTGGCCACCGCTTCTCCCCCTGCGAAATCCCCCGTCCCCTCAGAACCGACACTGATCAATTACGTGGACCCCTCCATGGTCCAGGGCATGAGCACGAGAAGCCTGAACACGGAGGGGAGCAAGGGCCGGCGCGTGCACGCCACCTACCCCGCCATCTCCCATGCCCCTCTCCTCACCGAGAAGCTCCGCGAGACGGTGGCCGAGAGCCTCGACCGGTTCACCCGGCGCAAGGTCTCCCGGGGCGCCCTGCCCAGGCCCGAGTTCAACGTGGACTGGCAGCTCGCCGCCGCGTCCCCCGAGGTCCTGGGGGTACGGTTGCGCATCGGCCAGTCCGTGGGCTCCGGCTGGAGGGAGTCCAGGACCACCGTCTGGTACGACCGGATGAGCAGGCGCGCCCTGGACTCCCCCGACCTGCTCAGGGACGGCGCGGCGCTGGCCACGCTGGCCGGACTCGTCAGGAAGGAGCTGGCGCTGCGGGGTCCGCTGGTGAATCCCAACGCGCTCAAGCCGACCCCCGCGATGTTCGACTCCATCGGTTTCAACCCGCGCGGCGATCTCGTCGTGGAGTTCGACGACGAGCAGGTGAGCCTCGGCCTCACCGGCCGGGTGGCGGTCGCCGTACCGTCCGCGACCGCGGCGCCGCTGCTGTCGGCGACCGGGCTGCGGGCGCGGGACGCGGCCGTGGGAACCGCGACCCTCACCTCACAGGAGGACCTGCTCGCGGCACGCGGGGACAGGCCCGCCGCGCACAGTTCCAAGGCGGGCGAGGTGGACTGCGCGCGGGTCAGGTGCGTGGCGCTGACCTACGAGGACGGGCCGGGTCCCGAGACCGGGCGGCTGCTCAACATCCTCGGCGCCCACGGGGCGCGGGCGACCTTCTTCGCCCTCGGTTCCAACGCCTCCGCGCGTCCCGAGCTGCTCAGGCGGATGCGCGACGAGGGTCACCTGGTGGCCAACCACAGCTGGTCCCACCGCGACCTCAGCGCGCTTCCCCCCGCCCTGCTCTCCGACCAGCTCACCCGCGCGCAGTACGTGATCACCCAGGCGATCGGCCAGGTCCCCACGCTGATGCGCTCGCCGTACGACACGACCGACGCGCGGGTGACCTCCACCGCGCGCCGGTTGGGCATGTCCGTGGTGCGCTGGAGCGTGGACGCCGAGGACCTGCGCGACCCCGACCCCCGGGCGATCGCCCGTCGGACCGTCGCCCGGATCAAGCCGGGATCGATCGTCCTCATGCACGATGTTCACGACGCGACCGTGGACGCCACCCCAGAGATCCTGCGTGAGATCGCCGCCAAGGGTTATACCTTTGTCACCGTCCCGGAACTGTATGGCCCACACGCGATGGAACCGGGCCGCACCTACGACTCCGGGACCGTGTCGGACGTGCTGAAAAAGCAATCCATGCCATAACCTGTGGCTATGGGGCCATAGCCGGAGGCGATGAGAGCGTCTACGCGACGGGACATATAGTTGGGCATCGTGATCCCAACTGTCCTCTTCGGCCGCCTGCACGTTGACCTGTGTCGGCTCGCGGCCGGGCTGTGTCAGGCCCGCCGTCCGTGATCGCGATTTCTCCGTAGACCGTACGACGCAGACCGTACGACGGCCGCGACACCGACGTCCGTGCCCAGGCTTCGACTCAGATTCGACTCAGCGGCACTAAGGATATGGGACAAAGGTCACTTTCCTCCGCCGAGTGGAACGCGAAAAGACTACGCGTGACCCCGAGGATCTAGCATGGAAAAAAGAATGTGCCACGAGCAACGGCGCCCCGTCGCGTCGAGGAGGACTGAGCTGTGACCAAGCAGGTTCAGCAACTCGACCGCGTGATCATCCGGTTCGCGGGCGACTCCGGCGACGGCATGCAGCTGACCGGTGACCGCTTCACCGCCGGGACCGCGGAGTTCGGCAACGACCTGTCGACGCTGCCCAACTTCCCCGCCGAGATCCGCGCCCCCGCGGGCACCCTGCCGGGTGTGTCGAGCTTCCAGCTCCACTTCGCCGACCACGACATCCTCACGCCGGGCGACGCCCCCAACGTCCTGGTCGCGATGAACCCCGCCGCGCTGAAGGCCAACCTCTCCGACCTGCCGCGCGGCGCCGACATCATCGCCAACACCGACGAGTTCACCAAGCGCAACCTGCAGAAGGTGGGCTACGCGGCCAGTCCCCTCGAGGACGACTCGCTCTCCGAGTGGCGGGTCCACTCGGTGCCGCTGACCTCGCTCACGGTCAAGGCGCTCGAAGGCTTCGCGCTGTCCAAGAAGGACGCCGAGCGGTCGAAGAACATGTTCGCCCTCGGGCTCCTGAGCTGGCTCTACCACCGGCCCACCGAGGCGACGATCCGGTTCCTCGAGACCAAGTTCGCCAAGAAGCCCGACATCGCCAAGGCGAACATCGCCGCCTTCCAGGCGGGCTGGAACTACGGTGAGACCACCGAGTCCTTCTCGGTCTCGTACGAGGTGAAGCCGGCCAAGCTCGCCCCCGGCGTATACCGCAACATCTCCGGCAACCAGGCGCTCGCCTACGGCCTGATCGCCGGCTCGGTGCAGTCGAGGCTGCCGCTGTTCCTCGGCTCGTACCCGATCACCCCGGCCAGCGACATCCTGCACGAGCTGTCCAAGCACAAGCGGTTCGGCATCCGCACCTTCCAGGCCGAGGACGAGATCGCGGGCGTCGGCGCGGCGCTCGGCGCCGCCTTCGGCGGGGCGCTCGGCGTCACGACGACCTCGGGGCCGGGTGTGGCGCTGAAGGCCGAGACCGTCGGCCTCGCGGTGACCACCGAGCTGCCGCTCATCGTGGTCGACGTGCAGCGCGCGGGTCCCAGCACCGGCATGCCCACCAAGACCGAGCAGACCGACCTGCTGATGGCGATGTACGGCCGCAACGGCGAGTCGCCGCTGCCGATCGTGGCACCCTCGACCCCCTCCGACTGCTTCGACGCGGCGGTGGAGGCGGTGCGGATCGCGGTGAAGTACCGCACCCCGGTCATGCTGCTCTCCGACGGCTATCTCGCCAACGGCTCCGAGCCGTGGAAGCTGCCCGACGCCGCCGACCTTCCCGACATCTCCACCGAGTTCGCCACGGGGCCGAACGCCGAGGACGGCGTCACCTTCCTGCCGTTCAAGCGCGACGCCGAGACCCTCGCCCGCCCCTGGGCGATCCCCGGCACCGCGGGCCTTGAGCACCGGATCGGCGGCATCGAGAAGGCCGAGAACACCGGCAACATCTCCTACGACCCCGACAACCACGACCGGATGGTCCGGGTCCGCCAGGCCAAGATCGACGGGATCGCGAACGACATCCCGCCGCTCACCGTGGACGACCCCGACGGGGACGCACGCGTGCTGGTGCTCGGCTGGGGGTCGACGTACGGGCCGATCGCCGCGGCCGTGCGGCGCATCAGGAGGGGCGGGGGCAAGGTCGCCCAGGCCCACCTGCGGCACCTCAACCCGCTGCCCGCCAACACCGGCGAGGTCCTGCGCGCGTACGACAAGGTCCTCCTGCCGGAGATCAACCTCGGCCAGCTCGCGCTGCTGCTCCGCGCCCGCTTCCTGGTCGACATCATCAGCTACAACCGAGTGCGCGGGCTTCCGTTCAAGGCAGAGGAACTCGCCGGCGTGATCCAGGACGTGATCGACAGTGAGTAGTGCTGAGTTGCCCGAGATCTCCACCCCTTCGAGGGGCGGTGCGCTCTCGCTCGTCCCGAAGTCCGAGGTGAAACTCGGCATGAAGGACTTCAAGACCGACCAGGAGGTCCGCTGGTGCCCCGGATGCGGTGACTACGCCATCCTCGCCGCGGTCCAGTCGTTCGTGCCCGAGCTCGGCCTCAAGCGCGAGAACATGGTGTTCGTCTCGGGCATCGGGTGCTCCTCCCGGTTCCCCTACTACATGGACACCTACGGGTTCCACTCGATCCACGGCCGCGCCCCGGCGATCGCGACCGGTCTGGCCGCCTCGCGTCCCGACCTGTCGGTGTGGGTGATCACCGGTGACGGCGACGCGCTGTCCATCGGCGGCAACCACCTCATCCACGCGCTGCGCCGCAACGTCAACCTGAACATCCTGCTGTTCAACAACAGGATCTACGGTCTGACCAAGGGTCAGTACTCCCCGACCTCCGAGATCGGCAAGATCACGAAGTCGACCCCGATGGGTTCGCTGGACAAGCCGTTCAACCCGATCTCGCTCGCCATCGGCGCCGAGGCCTCCTTCGTGGCCAGGACGATCGACTCCGACCGCAAGCACCTCCAGTCGGTGCTGCGCGAGGCCGCCGAGCACCGGGGCACCTCGCTCGTCGAGATCTACCAGAACTGCAACATCTTCAACGACAACGCCTTCGAGCAGCTGAAGGACCCGGAGCAGCGCGACGACATCACGCTGCGCCTGGAGCACGGGCAGCCCATCGCCTCGGCCTCCAAGGCGGTGCGCAGGGCGGCCGACGGCGGCATCGAGGTCGTCCCGAGGTCGTCGGTGAGCGAGGAGGAGATCCTCGTGCACGACGTCCACCGCGCCGACCCCTCGCTCGCCTTCGCGCTCTCCCGGCTGGACGAGCCCGCCTTCGAGCACGTCCCGATCGGCGTCTTCCGCAGCGTCGACCGCCCCTCCTACGACGAGCTCATGGCCGAGCAGCTCCAGGAGGCCGTCGGCGAGCGGGGTCCCGGTGACCTCAACGACCTGCTGCTCGGCGGGGACACCTGGCGCATCAGCTGATCCGAAGCGAACACACGGTATCACCCGGTAAGGCCCGCTCTTCGGAGCGGGCCTTACCGCTTACCTGCTACAAATCCCCCGAACCAGGAGAAAGCGTATGGCCGACCCGGTAGCGGAAGAGTACTGGCGGGCGAGGCCCGTACTGGTGACGGGTGCCGGTGGCTTCATCGGGGCACATCTGGTGCGACGCCTGTGCGCGCTCGGCGCGCGGGTGCACGCGGTCGGCCGCCGCCTCAGAGAGAGCGCGTACGGCGAGACGTGGCACGTCGCGGACGTCGCCGACGCGGGCGCGGTCGAGTGGCTCGTCGAATCGACCCGCCCCGCCGTCGTGTTCCACCTCGCCAGCGAGGTCGCCGGGGCGAGGGATCCGAAGCTCGTGCTGCCGATGCTGCACAGCAACCTCACCGGCGTGGTCAACCTGCTGACGGCGGTCGCCGACGTCCCCGAGACCAGGGTGGTGCTCGCGGGCTCTCTGGAGGAGCTCCGGCCGGAGGAGGGCGACAAGGCGCCGTCCTCGCCGTACGCGGTGTCCAAGTGGGCCGCCGACGGCTACGCGCGGATGTTCCACCACCTGTGGGGCGTACAGGTGAGCAACCTGCGGATCGGCATGGTCTACGGTCCCGGCCGCCAGGACACCCACAAGCTGGTCCCCTACGTGGCGCTCGCGCTGCTGCGCGGGCGAGAACCCGAGCTCGGCAGCGGCACGCGCCACCTCGACTGGGTGTACGTCGACGACGTGATCGACGCCTTCCTCGCCGCGGGCGAGACCCCGGAGGCGGCGGGCCGCGCCTTCGACATCGGCACCGGGACGGGCACCTCCATCCGCGACACCGTGGAACTCCTCTCCGAGATCGTCGGCGGCCGGACCCGGCCCCGCTACGGCGTGCTCACCGACAGGGCGCTGGACAGCGCCAGGATCGCCGACCCGGCCCCCGCCGCCGAGATCCTCGGCTGGCGCCCCGCCGTCGGACTGGAGGAGGGGCTGCGCAGGACCGTCGACTGGTTCGCCCGCGAAGGCCGCTGAGCGCACCCCTCATCCAGACCGCCCCGCACCTTCCCGTCGACGGCCCCACGTTGACACCGGCCGAGCTCAGATGGTCGTGAGGTCGAGAAATGCCCCGGGAGCGAGGTGAACCCGGCCGGCGTTCGTCCTGGGGTGGTAACCGAAGAACGAACGCCGGGCCGTCCCGTCGAGGTTCGTGGTGTAGAACGCGCTGCGCGACGCGGTCGGCTCCTCGTAGGCGGCGACCTCATGAAGATGACGTTCGCCGACGACCCCCCAGAGCCTGCCGGTGAGCTCAGGCGTGGTCCACACCGTCCCGGTGCGCGGGTCCGCCACGAAACGGCGGTTCACGTCGTCGTATTCGTGCCGGTAAAGGAGTGTGTGGTCATTCGCCCAGGTGGCGTAGGTGGCGGAGGCGATCGTGGCGATCGGGTAGGACGCCAGGACCTGTCCGGTGGCGGGGTCGAGGACCACGGTCGACAGTGCGTCGTCGTCGCGTTCGTCGTCCCAGATCATGTAGGTCACGGCGAGCAGTCGCCCGTCCGGTGACCAGCACAGCCCGCACTCCCAGCTCGCCGCCCCGACCGCCGACCAGAGGCGGCGGCGCGCTCCGGAGGCGAGGTCGAGCAGGCTCACCACCGCTGTGCCCGGCTCGTCTCCGTCGTCGCCGCTGAGAACCGCGATGGTCGTGCCGTCGGGTGATGACGTCGCGTGCCGGTCGTGCTCGTACTCGGGGTCGGGGCCGTCGAACCATCGCGGTTCGCCGCCGCCGAGAGCCCGCACCCCCACGCCGCTGCCGGAGCGCGCCACCAGTATCAGATGAGTGCCGTCGTGCGACAGGGAACCGATGACCGTTCCGTCCGCCGACTCCGGCAGGCGGGCGAACTCGTTCCGGTCCGCGTCGAGCACGACGGACCGGTCGCCCTCCGTCTCGATGAGCAGTGCCGCCCTGCGAACAAGCCGCTCGGGCAGCGAATCGAGAGCGAATTCCCCAGGATAACGCGCCAAATCACTCTCCGTTGTAGCCGGAAAACTCTTTGCACGCAAACTTCGTGCGCCAATTTGAAATGCATCCAATGTGATATGGATCACACTTTTTGTTTCTTTACGACATTTTTAGCTTAACATCACATCGCGCCTGATCATCTTGCGCACATCTCGCATACGGGGAGCTCATGCGACACAAGGGTTTACAAGTCATTGTCGTTGCGTTATCGCTGGTCGCCGGGCTGCTTGTGCCCGTGGGGCCTTTCAGGGAAGCACAGTCCGCAAACGCCGCGGGGGCGGCGTGCACGAACGACACGAATTGGAGTGTACCGAATACCCAGGGTGAAAGACGCTGCGTGAACGGAGTGGTCGCGAACACCAGGGCCCGAATTTCAAAGGGTCCAGGCTGTCTACTCGGCAGGCTCAACGGCCCGGTGGAGATGTACTCGAAGAACCAGTGCGGCCAGAACGGCCCGGAAACGAATTCCGGCATCGAGTACATCGGTCAGGCGCGAGCCATCTCCTACCTCAACACCAAGATCACCGGTGGTTCGGGGGAGGGGATCCACCCCGACCTTCAGTGGGAGACGACGTTCGGGCAGTCCAGGCCGGACATCATCTACTACAAGCACACCCTCACCCCCCAGCAGCAGCCTTTCGTCCAGGTCATCGAGGCGAAGGTGGCGACCAACTACAAGCCCAACGACTGGAACACCCAGGTCAAGAAGCAGATCAGGGAGATGACCAGCCGCGGCATGACCAACGTCGGCCTCGGCAACGTCCTCCGCGACTACGTCGACCAGTTCTGGGTGAACTTCGGATGTAGCCGGACCGAGTACGGCTACCGGATCCAGGCGTACACGGTCACCTCTCCACGCGATGGCCTCCTGCTCATCACGCTGGCGAAAGAAGTGAAGAACTGCAAGAAGAGGGTGCCCGGCCAGCCGGTCGACCCACTGCCCGACCCTCTACCCATCCCGGTTCCCGACCCGCTTCCCGTCCCGGTCCCGCAGCCCTGGCCGGTGCCCGTCCCGAACCCGATCCCGCTGCCCGACAACGACGTCAGCATCATCACCATCGTCACCCAGACCGCGTTCGCACTGGCCATTCTCCAGGCGCAAATGATCTGGGGAACCTACACCGACTTCATGGAGTGGCTCCGCGGCCTGAGATTCTCCAAGGTCTGGGGCGAGCCGCACCTGATCACCATGGACCGGCTGGCGTACGACATGCAGTCCGTCGGTGAGTTCGTCCTGGCAGAGTCCGACAGCCACGATCTCAGGATCCACGCCCGATTCACCGAGCGGCGTGAGAACGTGTCGGTCATCGACCGGGTGGCCGTGGCGGTCGACGACCACGTCGTCGAGATCGGCGACAACCTTGTCATCGACGGCGAGCCGCGCACGCTCGCGAGCGGCCACGCGGTGCAGTTCGGCGAGACCACGGGCGTCCTGCGCGACGGGAACAGCTACATGGTCTTCTGGGGCGGCATGGACGGGGGCGTGTTCAAGTGGGACGGCAGTTGCTGTCACGCCGGGCTGGCCTTCGGACACGAGCCTCCCACCGACCTCGTCGGACTGCTGGGCAACGCCGACGGCGACCCCAAAAACGACCTGAAACTCCGCGACGGCACCCAGCTACCGGCGACCGCCTCCGCGACGGTCATCCACGGTCAGTACGCCGACTCCTGGCGGATCACCAACGAGGAATCCCTGTTCACCTACGCGCAGGGAAAGAGCACCGCGACCTACACCGACCTGACCTTCCCCTCCGAGATCGTCACCATCCATGATCTGACACCGGAACAGATCTCCGCGGCGAGCACCTACTGCCAGGGGAAGGATGTTCCTCCCGGCCCGGTGTTCGACGCCTGCGTCCTCGACATCGCGCTGACCTCGGACGCCAGCTTCGCCGACATGGCCGCCGAACAGGTGACCACCGTCGTTGACCCGCTCACCGCGACCCTCGACGCCCAGGGTGGCCTGTCCGTCGACTTCCAGTCGAGCACCATGGCCAAGAACCTTCGGCCTGCCAGGGTGTCGCAGGACCCGGCGACAAGCGTCTTCGCCGGCCCGTTCGGCGGCACCGAGTCCTACCGCTTCTACGTCCAGCAACTTCCCTCACATATCAACGGAACCCTGGAACTCGACCTTCTCACCGTCGGCGACTGGGCTTCCGACAGCGACATCGAGACGGTGAGCGTCAGCACAGACCGGAAGAATCCGGTCACGTTCACTCCCGGTCAGCTCACTCCGACGGCCACCGGAACACTCGCCGGCGGCCTACCCTTCGCCAAGTACCGGCTGAACGTCCCCTTCGACCACAAGGAAAGCCAGGCCGAGTTCACCGTCGACGCCACCGGCGTCGCGGGGCTCTCGAACCAGGGGTTCGGCATCGACAACGTGCGGTTGACCATGCCGGTGGTGCCCCCTCAGGAGTTCCAGACCTCCGTGCCGTTCTCCGTCTCCAACGGTGTGCCCGCGGCGGGCGCGGGCAACCTGGAGACGGTCGTGTCGGCGGATCAGTACCGGTTCACCCTCGACCAACCCGGCGCGATCTACATCGACGTCAGGGAATGCCGCGATTTCAAATGGACACTGCTCGACCAGAGCGGCACAGCGGTCACGTACGGCTACTGTTCCGACAAGGAGGTCCGCAACCTGCCCGCCGGCACCTACCGGTTGAACATCCAGGCACAAGGTGACGAGAGCGGCACCTACGCCGTGGGCGTCACCGCCATCCCGGCCGACCCGTCCGTTCCGATCACCATCGGAGGCCCGCCGGTCGACCTCAACCTGACGGCACCGGGACAGAACGGCGCCTGGACCTTCACCGGAACGGCCGGACAGCGCGTCTTCCTCTCCTTCACCGACGGAACCTTCGGCAGCTTCAACGCGGACACCACTCTCAAGAAGCCGGACGGATCCACGCTGAAGAGCTCGATGTTCTGCGGTACCGAGTGCTTCATCGACACGATCACCCTGCCGGTGAGCGGGACGTACACGGTCGCCCTGAACCCCACCGGGTCCTACGTCGGAAAGCTCACCGCGAAGATCACCACGGTCGCGGCCGACGTGTCGCTGCAGGTGCCGACCAACGGCACCGCGGTTCCGCTCACCACCGTCGACGCCGGGCAGAACGGCCACTGGACCTTTGCCGGAACCGCCGGACAGCGCATGTCTTTCAAGTTCACGGCAGGCACCCTCGACGGCATCCTCGAAGCCCAGGTCTCGGTGAGGAAACCGGACGGGAAGAACCTCGTCAATTCGACCTACTGCGACGATTCCTGCTTCATCGACGTGACGGAACTCCCGGCCAGCGGTACGTACACGATCGTCTTCGACCCTGCCGGTGGCCTGACCGGCTCACTGTCGGCCGGCGTCCTGGAGATTCCCTCCGACGCCTCCGCCGCGGTGACGGTCGGCGGTCCCGCCGTCCCGCTGGCGATAACGGTTCCGGGCCAGAACGGAGTGTGGACCTTCGCGGGTCTGGCCGGTCAGAGCGTCTCGTTCGGATTCACCGGCGGCACCTTCGGCAGCCTGTACGACGCCAGGGTCTCGGTCATGAAGCCCGACGGGGCGACCCTCGTCAACACGGCGTACTGCGGCACCTCGTGCTCGCTGACTCCGGCGATCCTTCCGGCTGACGGCACCTACACGATCGTGCTGAATCCGGAGGGGAGCAAGATCGGCTCCCTGTCGGCGAAACTGGATGTCGGCGACGTGACGAAGAACGTGGCGGTGGGCGATCCGGAGTCCACGATCACTCTCACCTCACCTGGCCAGAACGGCGCCTGGAAATTCACCGGCACCCAAGGCCAACACGTCTCCTTCGGATTCACCAACGGCACCTTCGGCAGCCTCTACAACGCCAGAGTCTCCGTCAAAAAACCCGACGGAACAACAATCATCAACCCCACCTTCTGCGGCACCTCCTGCTCACTACCCCCCGCCACCCTCCCCACCGACGGCACCTACACCGTCGCCCTCGTCCCCGAAAGCGCCTACACCGGAAAACTCACCGCAACAATCGACACCGGATACATCACCAACAACATCACCATCGGAGACCCCGCCACCACCATCACCATCAACTC
>NZ_JBEYID010000016.1:39966-212246 GCF_040635605.1 Streptosporangium sp. NPDC006930
GAGACCCCGCCACCACCATCACCATCAACTCACCCGGCCAAAACGGCGCCTGGAAATTCACCGGCACCCAAGGCCAACACGTCTCCTTCGGATTCACAGGCGGCACCTTCGGCGACCTCTACAACGCCAGAATCTCCGTCAAAAACCCCGACGGAACAACACTCATCCCACCAAAAGCCTGCGGCACCTCCTGCTCACTAACCCCCGCCACCCTCCCCACCAACGGCACCTACACCGTCGCCCTCGTCCCCGAAGACGCCTACACCGGAAAACTCACCGCAACAATCGACACCGGATACATCACCAACAACATCACCATTGGAGGTTCCCCTTCCACCATCACCCTCGTCTCGCCCGGCCAGGACGGTATGTGGAAGTTCACGGGCACCGCGAACAAGAAGGTTTACCTGCGTTTCACCGGCGGAACCTTCGGCGACCTCTACGACGCCAAAGTCTCGCTCAAAAAACCCGACGGCTCGACGCTGAAGAGTGATCAGGGCTGCGGGACGTCCTGTCAGTGGGACACCACGGTTCTCCCCGTGGACGGCACGTACACGATCCTCCTGGACGGACAGGCGGCCGCCGTCGGCGCGTTGACGGTGACGCTCACCGAGGTCCCGGCGGATGTCACCACCGCCCTGACGGTCAACGGTGGCAGCCGCCCCGTCACCACCACGAGTCCGGGCCAGAACGCGAACTTCGCGTTCTCCGGCACGGCAGGCCAGACCGTCACGGTCACGTTGACGGGGAACACCTACGGGAGCACGTCCTTCATCGTCCGCAAACCCGACGGCACCACGCTGACCAGCAAGTCCACCTCCTCTGCCAGTGTCAGTTTCCCAAGTCTCGCCCTACCGACGACGGGTACTTACACGATCTTCGTGGATCCGTCCGGCCCGGCGATCGGCACCATCTCCGGAGCCGTCACCGGCTGAGTTCAGATTGACGGCGCGGGGAGCGAGGCGCTCGCTCCCCGCGCCTCGGGGCGTCACTCAACGGTGTGACTCGATCTTCATCGGCCGGCTCACCACGGCATGTTCTGGACGACGAGCAGTCTTCACCCAGGCATGGTCATTCGCCGCGCCTCAGGTAACCAAACCCGTGCGGTAGGCGTAGACCACCGCCTGCACGCGGTCACGCAGGTCGAGTTTGGTGAGGATGCGCGACACGTACGTCTTCACGGTCTCCTGGCTGATCACCAACGTCGCGGCGATCTCGCTGTTGGACAGGCCCTCGGCGATGTGGCGCAGTACCTCCAGCTCGCGCGGGGTCAGCGCGATCTCGCCCGGCGCGCCTTCCGCGGGACGAATCCGCGCCGCGTACCTGCCGACGAGCTGCCGCGTCACCTCGGGCGCCAGCAGCGCGGCACCCGCCGCGACGGTACGGATGCCGTGCAGCAACTGCGCCGGCGGGGCGTCCTTGAGCAGGAACCCGCTCGCCCCCGCGCGCAGCGCCTCGTACACGTACTCGTCCAGGTTGAACGTCGTCACCACGAGGACCTTGACGGGGTGCGCCACTCCGGCACCGGCCAGCAGGCGGGTCGCCTCGATGCCGTCGAGCACCGGCATGCGTACGTCCATCACCACGACGTCCGGGTCCAGCCGTCGGGCGAGGTCGACCGCGGCGCGACCGTCCCCGCACTCGCCCACCACCTCAAGGTCGGCCTGCGCGTCGAGGATCGTCGCGAACCCGGTACGGATCAGCGCCTGGTCGTCGCAGACCAGGACCCGAATCGGCGCGTTCACGACGGGCTCCCCACCGGGATGCGTGCCCGCACGACGAAACCGCCGTCCGCCCGCCGTTCGGCGCCGAACTCGCCGCCCAGGGCGTCGACCCGCTCGCGGAGCCCGGCGAGGCCCCGCCCGCTCCCGCCGGGCGAGCCGGCCCGCGACCCGGACCCGTCGGTGCCGACCTGCACGGTGATCTCCTTCTCGCCGAAGCGCACATGGACCACGGTGCGGCTGCCGTGGGCGTATTTGAGGGCGTTCGTCAGGGACTCCTGCACGACCCTGTAGGCGACGAACTCGGCACTGCCCGCCGATCGCGCCGGGCTTCCCTCCTCGGTGAACTCCACCGGCTGCCCGGCCAGGCGCGTCTGCTCCACGAGCGGGTGAAGCTCGCCGATGGACGGCATCCTCCTGACGACCTCGTCGTGGTCGGGGTTGAGCAGATCGAGCAGGTGCCGCAGATCGGCGATGGCCCGCCGGCCGGTGTCGGTGACGGCGCTCAGGGCCGCGTCAAGGCGATCGGGGGCGGCGGTCAGGTAGCGTGCCGCCTCGGCCTGCACGACCATCGCCGTCACGTGGTGGGTCACGACGTCGTGGAGTTCGCGGGCGATGCGGGTGCGTTCGGCCGTGCGGGTGGTCTCGGCGACGTGGCGGCGGCGTTCGGCCTCGGCGGCCCAGGTGGAGCGCAGCCAGGCCCCGATGCCCCACGCGAGAACCAGCGCCAGGTAGAACGTCACGTACCCTTCCGGCCCCTCGGTCGAGCCGAGCCGGTCGAGCGCGAGCGCGAGTGACAGGTACGCCGCGGAGAGGAGGAGCGCGGTGACGCGCCGGTGGCGTTCCAGATAGGCGCCCGCGCTCACGAGCGCGATGGGCAGGGCGACGCCCGCCACCAGGTGGTACGCGCGGAGCTGGTCGAGGGCGAAGCCGAGCGACACCAGGACGAGACAGACGACCGGCCACCGCCGGCGTACGGTGAGCGGGAGGCACTCCAGGGCGATCACCGCGACGGCCGCCGCGTCGAAGGGGCGGCCCGGCAGGTCGCCGAGTTGCGTCCCGTTGTCGTGAAGCGCCGGCAGGAGTGACGCGACGATCAACAACAGCGCGAACGGAAGGTCCCGGACCGTGACGTCGAGTCGCCGCCACAGATCCGGGAGCCGCCACAGATCGATCACTGGGTGAGCGTAGCGGTCTCGCCGGACCGCACACCGCGGCGACGGGGGACCAGGTTGCCGCGTCGGCGGGCCAGCCACATGAAGGCGATCGTCAGCAGCACCCCGAACAGGACCGCGTACGGGCTCGCCTCCGGCCCGAACTCACCGCCGGTGAGCAGGGCCGAGCCCGACGTCACGCCGTTCAGCAGCCCTTGCGACGCGCCGTTGCCCGAGACCTCGGTGCCGAAGATGCCGGCCGCCGCGAAATTCCAGCCGAAGTGCAGGCCGATCGGCACCCACAGGGTGCGGGTGGCGACGTAGGCGGCGGCGAGCATGCCCCCGGCCTCGATCGCGATGGCGATCGCACCCCACAGGTCGGCGTGCTCGTTGGGCAGGTGCACCAGGCCGAACAGCACGCTGGTCAGCGCCAGCGCGATCCAGGTGCCGACGCGTTCCTCGATGATCCGGAACAGGACGCCACGAAAGATCAGCTCCTCCGTCACGGCGACGGCCGCCATGAAGCCGAACAGCGCGACCGCGCCCGTCACCGAGCCCTCGCCGTCGATTCGGTAGCCGCCCAGTAGGGCGATGTTCGCGATGACCGCCGCGAACATCCCGACACCGATCAGCAGCCCCCGGCCGACGGCGGCGGTGGCGCCTGCCGTGGCCACCTCGACCGGCGCCCTGCGCTCGGACCACCGCACCACCCAGGCGTACGCGACCACCGCGAGAACGGCTGTCGCGACCCCGAGAACCAGGGTGAGAAACACGTTCCCCTGTACCGCGTCCACACCCGCCTTGCCGACGAAGGCAACCACTGCGACGGCCAGAAACTGCTTCAACAGGCGCATGACGACTCCCTCACGAGACACCGCGGCCGGAGCGCCGCGGTCACGTCGAGAACGCTATGGATTCAGCGCCCGGGAATCGTCACCGCGCGGTGGACACTCGCGGGTAGCTCGCACGGGGGACAACCGCACCACCGCAGGCTCGCCGGATGAGCCACCGTCTCAGCGTGGCTGTCGGCGCACCATCTCGGTGATCCAGACGGGTGCGAACGGAGACGTGCAGCCCGGGGAGGTCGGATAGTCCTTGAGCACCTCCAGGCGCTCACCGATGTCGATCGCGCGGGCACGGTGCTCGGCGTGCTCGATCCCGATCTGGGCCAGGCAGTGGTTCATCGACCACTGCAGGCGATCCGGGGCGCCTTTCATCTCCGCCTCGATGACGTCGAGCAGCCCTACGAGGTCGAGGACCTCGGGCTTCTTCGCCACGCGTTCGACGGTGAGCGCCCACCCCGCACTCGCGACCGCCGGGTCCGGATCGGCCGACCAGGCAAGCCGCAGTTCCTCGGAGTGCGGGCTCTTCTTCACCACGTAGTTCACCAGCCAGTCGTGCACCTTCGGTGCGCGCGCCTCGCGCACCATCGCGTCCAGCTCGTCACGTCCGAACGCCTTCGGGCGGCAGATCAGGAGTGCGAGCAGTCTCGCCGCGGTGTCATCGGTCTCCCAGAGCCGGCACGCGAGCTCCTGCTGCGTCTTCAGCCGCTTCGCGATCGCGCGCAGCCTGCCGAGGTTCACGCCGTGATCGTCACCGTGTTTCTCGTTCACCTCGCGCATCCTCGGGTCCTCAAGCTCGGCCAGCTCGGCCATCACGTCGGCCACCGTCGTCTCGGCCACTTCGGGCTCCCTTCGTCACGGGCGAAAATCAGCCTATGGCGGCAGCCTGCCCCTGTCGTACATTCCGGTCCGGCAGCGGCCACCGGCGAGGAGGGCGGTTTCCCCGTCCGGGGCCGCCGACCCAGTACTCGGTCGGCACTCAGTCGGCGCGAGTCCCGGAGGCGAGAAAGAAGGGGATGGCGACGAACAGCCGGTCGTCGCGTGCCCTCGCGGCCTGGTCGTCGAGCCAGGCGCCTTCGCCCAGGGTGGCGAGTACCGGCAGTCCCTCGGTGCCGGTCCACACGATCGTGTGGACCTCGACGGTGACGTCTACGAACCCATTCTCCAGCAGGAGGTTCCTGTATCGGCGGGCGACCCGAGGGCTCGGCACGATGTCCGCGCGAGCGTGGACGAGCGTGCGGATGAGGTCGGGATCGTCGGAGTCGATCACGAGTGTGTCCCAGTCCTGGCCGACGAGCACCGCGCGGCCGTTTCTCGCCAGGACCCTGCGAGCCTCGGCGACGGCTCGTTCGGGCTCGGCGAGGGTGTGCAGGACCTTGTCGGCGCGGTAGCCGGTGACCGAGCCGTCGTCGAGAGGGAGTGTGGTGGCGTCGGCGAGATGGAACTCTCCTGCGGGCCAGCGCTCGGTGGCGACCTCGATCATGGCGGGGTCCAGGTCGACGCCGATCGCCCTCACCCCACGGGCGGCCAGCTCGCCGACGGCGCGCCCGCCCCCGCAGCCGACGTCGAGGACGGTGTCGCCCAGCGCCTGGTAGGTGCGTTCCCGCAGGTCGCGGGCCTTAGGTAGGGCGTCATAGGCGTCAAGAACACTAAGTAACATGGACATGGGCGTCATTGTGCGACTTAATGTCGACATGAAGTCAATTGGCGAGGTGGCGGCTCAGTTCGGGTTACCGGCACACGTGCTGCGCCACTGGGAGGCGGAAGGGCTGATGACCCCGGCCCGCGCGGGCGACCGCCGCCGCTACACCGACGCGGACCTGCACCGGGTGGCGGCGATCCTGATCTCGAAGGAGGCGGGCTTCGGACTCGCGGACATCCGGACGATGCTGACCGCCCGGTCCGCACCGGCTCGCCACGAGGTGATGGCCCACCACCGCGAGAGGTTGCTGACACGGATCGCCCGAGCGCAGGTCGCGCTCGTCATGCTGGAGGGCGGTCTGGAATGCCCGCACGACGATCTCATGACATGTCCGCATTTTCAGGGTCTTCTGACCGACCGGCTGCGGCCGTCTTCCGTGACGGACGCGGATCGCCACAACGCGGATCGGACGCGGCCGGACACGCCTGCCCCCTGAAGGCCCGCCCGGTTTCCCGACCGCGGCGGACGCCTCACAAGTCGAGGGCGAAGTCCGGGTGCATCGTCTCCCTGTAGTGGTCGGCGAAGATCTTCGCGGTGAGTTCACCCCGGGTCGACACTTTCACCTTCTCGAATATCTGCTTGAGGTAGCCGCGAACGGTGTGGGTGGACAGGCAGAGCCTCACCGCGATCTCCGAAGTGGTCAGGCCCGCGGCGATCAGGTGGATGACCTGCTGTTCCCTTCGTCCCAGCTGGTACGCCCTCACGATCAGGGGCGCCATCTCGGCGGCGTTGGCCGACTCGATCACCAGAGCCGTCCGGCCGCCCTCGTTACCGGCCTCCCGCAACACGAAACCGTGGATCACCACCCACCGCCCACCGACCTGTAGCCGGGCCCGAGCGGTACCCGTGTCGCGCCCGGCGGCGATGGCGCGGGCCTTGTTCACCACCGAACGCAGTTCGGCGGGTATGGGGGTGACCTCGGGGTCGTCATGGCTCAACCGGGTGAACGGCAGCTGCTGCAGCCATACCCCCGCAGGCTCGTTGAGCGATTCGAGGGCCCCGGTCCGGTCGAACATGAGCAGCCCGGGGCCGTCGGGCACACCGATCACCGGGTTCGGCCGCAACAGCGCCGAGCGCCGGAAGGCCTCACCGATCGGAGCGGAGAGGCTCGCGATCAGGTGTTCCTCCCCGAGGTCGAACGGCTGCGCGTCTGCGGCTCGCCACAGGCACATGTAGCCCCAGACATCGCCTCCGGTCCGGAACACGCACCGCAGCTCGTCACCGAGTCCCTGCACGAGGTTCACAGCGCGATAGCGGGAGCTCCGCGCCGGACGCCCGCCCGTGACGCGATACAGGGACGCGGCCGGCGTCGGCAGACCGGCCAGCGTGTGAAAGTGGTTGACGTCCTCGACGAAGAACTCGTTCTCCCAGTAGAGGTCGCAGTATTCACCGGACCCCAGGTTCTCCAGTCGCGAGGGCGAGGTGGCGAGCATCGTCACCGGATCGGCCCCCGTCCAGAACGAGGCGTCGAAAGGAACGATCTCGCGCAGCAGGCGCGAGAGGTCGGCCAGGAACTCGCCGTCGGCGATGCCCGTCCGCGTCAACCGCAGGATCCGCTCGAACGTGTGCCGGGCCGGTGCACGACGCAGGGCTGACTCCATTGCTTGACAATGAATGACCATATGTCGTCACGCAAGACCCCAAATGGGGGTATTCACAATCCGTTCAGCACACATTTGCGGGGTCCCTCGACCGACGGGCCAGAACGCAGTCTGGAAGCTGACAGCAGGCCCGGGACGGGTGTCTCGGGGCCGAAGACCACCGCGGATCCAGCCGTGGAGTCGCCCCCCAGGAAGCACCACAGCCCTTCCGCGAAAAGGCGCTCCCCACGGCCACGTCGCACCGCGCCGACGACGTCACACCGGATCCGTGCCCACCGACCGGACGACCCATGGGAGAGGCCATGCCGAGACGGAACGCCCTGCTTCTTGGCCCACTGTCCGCAATCTCCGCACTGCTGCTGACCGTGGCGATGCCACAGCCGGCGCAGGCGTACACCCAACAGCACCAGGTCACGGTGGAGCGGGGAGCCTCCTTCTGCGTCCAGGCCACCGCGGGCATCGACCACCGCATCCCCGGCGTGTTCTCCGGCAACCAGGCGTGGGCCCGCGCCTACGCGCTCGCGGGAGACTGCACCACCGTGCAGGGCGCGCGGGCCAGGGTGCGGCTGGAGGTGCAGAAGTGGAACGAGTCCCGCGGTGCGTGGGAGGTGTGCGCGACCGCGAACTGGGTGGAGGGCACGACGGGCAGAAACGAGTTCGGCCTCACCGGACCCAGCATCAGCCTGACCTACACCCCCTGCGGTCCCGGCTGGCACCAGACGAAGGCCGAAGCGCAGAGCTACCGCTACGTCGACAGCGCCGGCCGCTTCCTCTGGTTCGGCGGCACCCTCTACTCGGGCTACGAGTGGGTGGACTGAGCGTTCTCACGCGTGAGACGCCCGACTCGGTTGCCACATACGCGATCGGGCGTGTCCGGCCGCGTTCGACGAGGCGCCAACGCCCCTCCGGGGACAGATGAGCATCGCGGTGAGTCACCTTGCGCTCCTTGAGCGCCTCGGGTCCAGGGCGTGCTTGCCGCGGGTCAGGCCTGCCTCAAGCTCTTGAAGGACCATCGGACCCTCGTCGAGGGGATGCACCTGAGGGGTGCCGGGCACGTAGACGCCCTGCGCGATCAACCGCTCGATCTCGTCGAGCAACCCCTGGTAGATGGAGGGTACTGCCTCTGCCAACGCACCGATGTGGAGTCCTTTGACCTGCACCCGGTGCCTGAAGACCAGGTCGTGGGTCGTCAGGCGGGCGTCTCCGGAGGCGGCGCCGAAGACGACGACTCGGCCGGTGAAAGGTTTGGTCACCGACAAACCGGCCTCGAAGGTGGTCTTGCCGACCGATTCGAGTACCACGTCGACACCGGCGGTCCGGCGCAGGATCTCCTCGGCCAGATCGCCGCGAGAAGGATCCAGAACCACGTCGGCTCCGAGCGCCCTGACGTCGTCGTGTTTCGCCGCCGACGCGGTGGCGATGACGTGAGCCCCGTAGTGACGGGCGAGGCGGACGGCGGCCTGTCCCACGCCTCCCGCGGCGGCATGAATGAGCACCACCTCACCGGCCTTGAGCTCGCCCAGCGGCCGCAGCGCCGCCAGGGCCGTCGCCCAGTTCAGCACCATGCCCAGGGCTTCGGCGTCGCTCCACCCTGAAGGAACCGGGAGGACACCCGTGGCCGGCATCAGCATGTACTGCGCGAAGGCACCGGGGCCGACTCCTATGACATGGGTGCCGACCGGGAGCGGATCATCGATCTCGGCACCGGCGGCGACGATCTCACCGGCTGCTTCGAACCCGGCCACATAGGGAGGACGCGGCCCGCCACCGTAAGTCCCGTGGGTCTGCATCACGTCCGCGAAGTTGATCCCCGCCGCACCCACCCGGATCACGTAGTCACCCGGCCCCGGACCGATGGGACGCGGATGGTCAACCACCAGGACCAGGTCCTTCGGGCCGCTGCGTGAGTGTTGCACCAGGGCACGCATCGTTTCGGCGGATGTCACGTTCTCGATGTCCATCCCCGGAACGTAGGAGCCTCACGCTGGTGTCAAGGTCAAGTCGTTCGCTTCGGCCGGCGTGAGCTCTCGTCCAGGAACGCGTCGAGCGCCGACAGTTGGGTGGTGAGCGCGGCAACGCGGGTCTTGAGGCGATCGCGATAGCGCCGGACCTCGACCAAGAACTCTTCGCACAGTTGATCGCGCCCCATGGATTCGCCCGTGACGTGGGGCAGCACGTCCCTGATCAGTCGCACGGACAGTCCCGAATCCAGCAGCAAGCGAATGACGATCACTCGGTCGATGGTGGAGTCGCAGTAGTCGCGGTATCCATTGCCACGCCGACCAGGGACGATGAGACCTTCGTCCTCGTAGAACCGCAGCGACCTGACGCTGGCGCCACTGATACTGGCCGCCTCACCGATCCTCATACTCGATCCCAACCCACGAAGTCGCCACGATCTTCCCAGACCATCCCGCGACACACCCGAGAGCGACCACGGGCGTCACGAACCTGCTGCCCCACGACAGCTGGAAGTCGAACTCGCCCTTCTTCGTGCCTTCCACGAACGCCTCCCGCACGCTCGCACTAACCACGAACGGCGCCCGCTCCGGAGCCTCCGTATCCCGCAGACCCACCCGACTGTCGGCGTCGTTCGAACTGTGCCCCCTTTATCGGCACCTGGGTTCCAGGGTGGATTCAACCGGCCGTCGCAACACCTTGATCGTGGAGGTGTTGGCAATGGGCCTGGGCGAGAAGCAGCGGGCCATCCGGCTCAGGTGCACTGCATGCCGCTGACCAGCTCCGGTCCGTGGGCGAGGAGTTGCTGACAGAAGTGCTCGCCCGCGTAGTAGCCGGAGGTGATGGTGATCATGACCGGACTCTCGGTCCCGCTGCCGGTGCACTGGTTCGCCAGCACGTGGTAGCCGAGCATCTCCGAGAGCTGGAAGCGGGTGCCGTCCGCGCAGACGTAGTGGCTGTCGGCGTGCGCGGTGGCCGGGGTGACGAACGGTGCGGCGAGAACTGCCAGAAGTAGGGCGGCGCGGCTGATGGTCGTGCGGAAGAAGGTCATAGGAAATGCCTTTTCGCGGGGGTTTGGAAACGTGCCACGACATACCCTTGGTGATTCACCGGCAACCAAACGTGTCCGACAGTGGCCATCCATCGAACCCGAAAACCGGCACCATCTCCGGCCCGGGGAGGTGGAAGCACCTCACCCGCCGTCGACAATGACGGCCTTGCCACGCGTCCGGCCCTCCCCCGGGCTTTCGCGGCGGCGCATGCTGAAGCCCCGTCTCCTCTGGAAAACCACGAGGGGCGGGGCTTCGTCAGGGGTGACCGGGACGCCTTCTCAGTTTCCGAAAACGGCCGAACGCTCGCTCCGTCACTTCGGGGCCGTCCCGATGGGGACTAGAAAGGACCGTCGGAGCACATCATCGGCTTGCCGTCGATGACGCACGAGTACCAGGTGAGCTCGCGCGGCTTGGCCTGGGCGGCACCCGCGGTCGCGAAACCGACGATCATCAGCGCCGCGGTGGTGGTGGCGGCGAGGGCGACCGTACGCCTGACAAGAGTCCTCATTGAATTCCCCTTCCATCGGTGTGTGCTCCAGGATCAAACCAAGGGCTTCTGCAAATCCACTTGTAAGTCACTGGGAGGAGCCGAAGGTCTCCGTCCTGCTCGCCTCCGACCGGCCCGAGCCGTACGCGACCGGAATTCCTCGTCGGCACTCCCACGGACGCGCCACGGCCGGCGCCGTTAGGGTTCGTGGATGCTGCTGACAATCCTTGGCGGATGCGGTGCGTGGCCGGGAGCAGGTCAGGCCTGCAGCGGTTATCTCGTGGAGCACGACGGGTTCAGGCTGCTCGTCGACCCCGGGTACGCGACGGTGCCGCGGCTGTTGGAACGGATCACCGCTGATCAGGTCGACGCGGTGTTCGTCAGTCACGGACATCCCGATCACTGCGCCGATCTGAACCCGCTGTTGCGGGCACGCGCGTTCCGTGACGATCCGCCGCCTCCCTTGCCGGTGTACTCACTGCCCGGCGCCCTGGACGCGGTGCTCGCGCTGGACCGCCCGGGAATGCTGACCAACGCCCATGCCCTGCGTGAGTTCACCGCCGGCGACCGGATCGACATCGGCCCGTTCCATGCTCAGACCCGTCTGCTGCCGCACTCGGTGCCCAATGCCGGCGTACGGCTGACGGCGGGAGGGCGGGTGCTCGCTTACACCGGCGATACCGGCCCGAGCCCCGAGGTGGTGGAGTTGGCACGCGACGCCGACCTGTTTCTGGCCGAGGCCACCTATGCGGACCGGGTCCCTGAGGTTTCGCGGCGCAACCTGTCGAGCGCCCGCCAGGCAGGCCGTCAGGCCAGGGAAGCCGACGTCCGGCACCTGCTGCTGACTCACCTGCAGCCGGGGACGGACGTCACAGCCGCGCGAGCCGCCGCCGGAGCCGAATACGACGGCGAGACCGGCATCGCCACTTCCGGCCTCGCCATCGATCTTTCCTGAGGAAGGTCTCCCCGGGCTTCGAACGCCTCGCGCGGTTCTCCGGCCTCCAGAATGCGGTGCACTTCGATGGCACCGATCATCATCTTCGGGACAGTTAGCGGAGCCAACTGACAGGGAGTATGAATGAGCACGGTCAACTGGGACGAGGTGAAGCAGCGGGCGCGGGAGCGGCATCAGGCTGCGGGACTGCCCGTGCAATCGGATGGTGAGAAGTCCGCCGCGATGGAGCGGCTCGCCGCTGAGGTCAGGGCGCACAAGCTCGCGGAGATCAGCATGAGCAGGATCTGACTCAATGCGACCACCACCATGGGGGCTCCGGGAACGGAGTCAGAAGTCGAACTCGCCCTTCTTCGCGCCGTCCACGAATGCGTCCCAGACACTCGCACTCACCACGAACGGCGCCCGCTCCGGAGCCTCCGTGTCACGCAGGCCCACCCTGCCCCCCGACAACGGAGCCACCTCCAGGCAGTTCCCTTGGTTTGACGCACTCTTGGTGGCCTTACGCCAGGCCGCGCTCTTCAGCTCATCACTCACGCCCATAGCCTCTCCGCCTCTCTGATCAATTCGATCGAGACATACTGAGGGCTTGCCTCAGCTCGGATGGTGTCGTATCGGGCACGGACAGCCTCGACATCTTCTGGCCGATTCGCCACATGTCCGCGCGTTACAGACTCGGCATATACCATATCCGGATTTCCTGGAATCTGGGCGATCACGAATCCTCCCGAAGTCCCCGTGGTCGATCCCCGCACCAAAGGAAGAATCTGGATACCGATCCGCGGCCGCTCGGCCATTTCCAGAAGATACTGGAGTTGGTGTTGCATGACCTCTTCTCCACCGATCGGGCGGTGAAGAACTCCTTCGTCGAGGATAACCCAGAGCATGGGCGGCGTAGATCGCAGCAAGATCTTCTGCCGCTCCATGCGAGCCGCGACAGCCTTTCCTACCTGCTTGTCGGTTATGCCAGGCTCCCCACGGATAACCGCCCGCGCGTACTCCTCGGTCTGGAGAAGACCGGGCACGACGAGTGGCTCCCAAGCATGCAAAGCATGCGCTTCCGGTTCGATGTCGAGCCAGTCACGGAACCATCGAGGGCTCGCCGCGTGGGTGATGTGCGTCCAGCAATGGAGGAGCTCTCCGTTCGCCCCCAGAGCGTCATCGCAGCGTTGCGCCAGGTTGTGGCCGGGTTTGCGCTCACCTCTCTCGGTGAAGCTCAGCAGGCTCCTGCTGAACTGGGTCACCTCGGCCAGCTCATTCTGGGTCATTTTTGCCTTTTTTCGATACTTGCGGAGCTCCGCGCCAAAGAGAGCCCACTTTTCGTTTTTGGGGTTGATTTTTGGGTTCTTCGGCATTTCAGCTCCGTCCAGTCGGGGGATTCCACATCGTGGCACAAAAAACACAGCTTTCCACAAACTGTCACACTGATGTGCCTCGACTTTCGATACCAAAAGTAGTCACTCGGAGGCACCCTGTGAAGAGGTCAGGGGGAGCGGAAAATCTGCCGGATCAGCCCTGCCTTACGCGCGGAGAGCGGCTTCCTACTGCCGTCGAAAAAATCACCAGGTATGTCCGGATAAGGGGAGTGAAAATGTCCGTCGATTCACTGGAAAACGCACCCTAGGCACGGCTCACGCCTCTTCCGGACACACACCTGTCACCGCCGAGTAAGTCTCACCCCGTGAACAGCAGTCACTTCGCGCAAGACGGAAATACCTCGCCCTGTTGCCCCTAATACCCCAAAACGAAGCGGGGCCTGCCACGGCACGACACGCCATGACAAGCCCCTCGACCGGACGTAGGAGGTCCGATCTGATGCATCACCCTAGAGGAAACCCCAGGCCGATCAGGGTGCGTTGGCACGCGGGCCGGCCACCGATGCCGCTCGGCTGCCGCTGGTGCGGTCATCCCCCGTACGCGCACGAGGCCGCGAGCCTGCCGCACCGTGCCCGCCACCACTGGGAGCAGCCCACCCCCGCGCAGGTCCACGCCCGGATGACCGTCCGCCGCCGCCTCAACCTCTCCAGCCGCCCACCCGTCTCAACGCCCATCCGCACGATCCCCGGCCCCACACCCTCCGCCGCTCTCCCCGCGCGGTCCGTGGCGGTCTCCCCCGGTCGGCACCGGCGACCGGAGCAGCCCGGCGTCACGGCTCCCGTGCCGTACCGGCGAGGACGACCGCCGAGCACTCGTACCCCCTCCGGCAAGCACACCCCGTACCGGCAGGGAGCGACGACATGAACGAACGCGTCCCCCAGCCCCGGCAGAGCGGGAGACACCGGCGCGGGGCCGTCACCGAGCGGGTCGACTCCCGCCCCTGGGACCTGGCCGAGCGCGCCGCCGCCGAGCAGCTCGACCAGATCGAGCCCGCCTGGACCGTCTGGTACGGCACCGGCACCCGGCACTTCCACGCCGTCGCCGTCTGGCCCGCCGCCGAACCCCTGATCGTGCGGGCCCGCACCGCCGACGAACTACGCGCCCTGATGCGCGAGGCCGAGGACACCACACCGCCACCCCGAGGAGGATCCATGCCCGAGACCCCTGACACCCCACCGGAGCCGGATGACTCGCGGACTCCGGCCGACCCCCGCACCGTCTGCTGGGACCTGCCGCACGACCTGCCGATCGTCGGCAAGGCCCGCGCCATGGCGAGCGAGACCCTCGCGGCCTGGGGGCTGCACCACCTCGTCGACGATGTCGCCCTGGTGGTCGGCGAGCTGCTCGCCAACGCGATCGTCCACGGCGAGCCCGTGGTCAGGCTCTCCCTGTGGGCCGACGCCGACGAGTTCCAGGTCCAGGTCACCGACCGAGGTCCCGGGCAGCCGCGTCATCTAACCTTGGATCCCGAGTCGCTGCACGGCCGCGGGCTGGCCATCGTCAGGGCCCTCGCCCACGATCACGGCGTCAATCCTCTTCCCGACCGCCCCGGCAAAACCGTCTGGGCCCGCTGGCACCTACCCCCACGAGTTGTCCGGCCCGCTTTCTGAACCAGTGGTGACCGCTCATGACTTGCCAGGCTCATCAGCGCCGATGCGAACAGACCGCCTTCGCGGACCACTTGGCCGCGCCCCAGCGTCCATGACAAGGGTCAGGGCGTGATCCGGTAGATGTGGTGGGAGTGTTCGGCGGCGAAGGAGTCGGTGAACCTGCCCTGCGCGTCGACGGGGACCGTCCGATTCTCGAAGAGGGCCTCGGCGCGGGCGGCCCGCAGCCCGCGCGGCAGCGTGAAGGTGCGCCTGCCGGGGGAGGTGTTCGCGTCGAGCATCGCGAAGACGTAGTACGAGCCCTGGTGGTGTTTCAGCATGGTGTCGAGGCCGGGGCCGAAGCGGTGCGCGTACGACTGGGTGTTCAGCACCGGGGCGAGCTGCCCGATCCGCCGGTTGATCTCGGCCACCGCGGGCCTGACCTCCTTTCCGCACCCCTCGCGCAGCACGTGCTGGGAGTGGCACGGCCCGCCGAAGTTGTGGTTGAAGTAGATGATGCCCCTGGCCTCGTGGATCAGCGAGCTCATCACCGCGCCCGTCACCTGCTCCGGCCGGATCGCCCGGGTGTCGTTCTCGGCGGGCCAGCCGACCTCGACGAAGCCGTAGATCGGCTGGCGACGGCCGTCCAGCGCGTCCAGTTCGCGCTGGCGGTCGAGGACGGCGCCGTAGTTGGCCGCCCTGCGGCACCTGGAGGCAGGCAGGGACAGGAAGTTCTGCCCGTCCAGGCAGACGCTCGCGCTGGTGTACCAGTACACGTCGGAGGAGACGACGTCGGTGAAGCGGTTGACGAACGTGGCGGCGTCCGCGTCCCTCTCCCACATCATCACGCCCTTGCCGTAGTTGGCGTAGTGCATCCTGCCGTCGCCCTTCGGGACCTCCTCCTTGCGGGTACGCAGCACGGTGAAACCGCACCCCCTGTCCTCGGGCACGCACAGGGAGCCCTCACCGGGGTGCTTGCCGGTCCACTGCGCGTCTCCCGCCTTCGCCCACATGTCGACCTCGTCGTTGAGCAGCCAGCCCACCGTCTCGTTGCCGTAGCCGGGCAGGGGGGCGCGCGTCAGCGCCGACATGCCGTTCCTGCGCACCAGCGCCATGTCGCTGGTCTCGGTCAGCTCCACGTAGGTGTTGATCCCGGCGGCCCGGTCCTTGTCCACGTCACCCTGGGTGATCACGGACTCGAACCAGACGCCCACCGGGAAGAACGACGAGTTCGTCCAGCCCGCCGCCGTCGGCGCGGCGAACCGCCCGTAGTAGGCGGGCCCGCCCTCCCACGGCACCCGCGCGGCGCCTCCGGGAGGCCCCGCGGCCCACGCACTGTCGGCGTCGGCCGACGCCCCGGCGAGCGGACCCCGGTCCTCGCCCCCGGGCGCGCCGATCAGGGTGAGTCCGAGCACCGCCACCGACACCGAGACGGCTCCCGCCCCGACCAGCAGCGGCAACGACCGTCTGGTCCGGCGTCCCGGCGTCCCGGCGTGGTTCTCAGATCTCATGCCCCTGTCCTTCTCATCGCGGACCCGGTGACAGCTCGGCGAGCGCCATCAGCTGAGCGGCACGCGACGCCCAGGAGGCACCGAGCACGGATCCCCGCACGGTCTCGGCCGGTTGCAACCCGCCGTCGCGCAGCGTCGCACGAACAGCATCGACGAAAAGGCCGCCGTCGGCCGCGATTCTCACGCGGTCGGCATAGTTCGCGAGCTCCTGGAAGTCGGTGCTGACGACCGGCAGGCCCAGGGCGAGGTACTCCTTGAGTTTGATCGGGTTCGAGTGCCTGATCCACGGGTTGTCCAGCCACGGCATGATCGCGACGTCGAACCCCGATCCGTACGCGGGAATCCGCTCGTACGGCCTGAAGCCGAGCCAGTGGACGTTCGGGTGGCGAGTGAGCCGTTCCATCGGGACGGTCGCGTCGCCGATGAGGACCAGCGAGACGTCCGGCAGCTCGACGGCGAGCCGTTCGAGCAGGTCGAAGTCGACGAGATAGTCGTCCAGCGCACCGAAGAAACCCACCCTCGGTCCGGGGATCGCACGGAGGTCGGCGGGCTGCTCGCTCTCCGGGCGCCGCCGGAAGTGGTCGGTGTCCACACCGTGGTCGAGGAAGTGCGCGCGCTCTCCGGTCACGCCTTTCTCCTCGCCCATCAGCGCGCTGCTGACGTAGATCACGTGGTCGGAGCGCTCCAGCAGGCCGCGTTCCAGCGCCTCGATGGTCGGCCGGTCGGACTCGGGGAACGACGAGTGCCGGTCGGAGCGGTTGAACACCAGCGCGCGCCTGCGCATCGGCCGCACCACGTCCCACGCCGTGGGGATGGTCACCATGATCACGGGTCGGCGCAGGCCGAGTGCCCACGAGACGGCGAGCACCTGGGCACGGACCAGCAGGGCGTTCACCCGCCTCGCCAGCGGCGACCCGTAGAAGGGCAGCGGCAGCGGGGACATCACGTAGAAGCCGGGCAGCTCCCGCAGCGGCCTCCTGACGAGCATCGCGACGCTGCGCAGCTTGCGCCCGACGCGTCGCAGCACCTGCGTGGACCTGCCCGGCATCGGCATGCGCATCCCGATGCTGTTGACGACGAGGACCTTCCGGTGAGCGGCGATCGAACGCATGAGCTGGAAGTCCGAGTGCGCTCGGTTGTGGTACCACCAGTCCTGCGCCGAGAAGCAGACGTAGCCGGGGGAGGGTGCCGCTGCCTCGCCGGGTAGGGGGGGCCACTCGCGCAGGGGGAACAGCTGGCGCAGGGCGGCCCGGTGTCGCCTCCCGCCCGCCCGGCCCTTCGCGACCGCGCGGACCAGCTCGTTGAGCCCGACGGCCAGCCGCATCAGCTGCCCGCGTGGGCGGCCGTACCGCTCCCGGTGCATCCGGACCCGGTTGGCCGACGACAGCGCCCACAGCATGCTCGACGTGGACTGCTCGCCACCGAGATGCACCGCCACGGCACGGGGCTCGTACCGGACGGCGAAGCCCGCCTCCCCCGCCCTGAGCATGTACTCGGTCTCCTCCGAGTACAGGAAGTAGCGCTCCTCCAGGGGGTCCAGGGCGTCCAGGCACGTGCGGGAGATCATCCAGGCCGCACCGGACACCCAGTCGGCCGTCTGCGGCCTGTCATAGGCGGCCGGGTCCACGACCAACTCGCCGAGCGCCGGGATCCGCCCGGCCCTGTGCCCGCCGAGCAGCGCCTCCCCGAGCGCCCTCGGCACGGTGGGGCGCCTGCGCAGGGAGAGGTGGAGCTCCCCCGTCTCACCGGTGAGGCGGGGGGCGGCGATCCCGGTTCCCGGCAGGGCGAGCGCCTGCCTGAGCAGGAGCACGGAACCGGGCGCGAGCCGGATGTCGGGGTTCAGCACCAGTACGTCGCAGCCGTCCGCGGCGGCGATGCCCGCGTTCACTCCGGCTGCGAAGCCCGCGTTGCGCCCGGTCTGGATCACCTCGGCCTCCGGAGCGACCTCGCGCACCCGCGCGACGGTGTCGTCGGCCGAGGCGTTGTCCACCACCACGACCCGTGCGGGACCCGCGTCTGCGAGTGCCGCGTCGAGCGAGCGCAGGCAGTCTTCGATGACCTTGCCACTCGAATACGTGACGATCACTATGGCGAGCGGGGGCCAGTCTGGAACAGCCATGTCGGAGCCGTTTCTCGTGGAAGAGGACCGTACGGGGAGAGCGGTCGGGGAGTCGGCGGTCATGGGCGTCGCCCCGGTGTGAGGCGGGTGCGCAGGGCGCCCGCGAGGAGGGCGATCGCGAACGGCGCGTCGTCGCGCAGGTAGCGGCGGGCCAGGCGGCGCGGCTCCAGGGCGAGCCGGTACAGCCACTCCGCGCCCACCCGCTGCACCGCCCCGGGGGCTCGGCTGAACCGCCCGGCCGCCATGGGGATCCCGGCCCCGCAGCCGAGATACCAGGCGTCGGGCAGCTCCGCCCTGAGCGCCTCGATCACCCTTTCCTGCTTGGGGAAGCCCAGCCCGACGAGGACGAGGTCGGGTACGGCGGCGACCACCTCCTCGACCACCGCACGCACCCCGTCCGGCGTGCCGTCGAACCCGAAGGGAGGCGAGCAGGTGCCCGCCACGCGCAGTCCCTGGCAGCGTTCGGCGAGAGCGCGCGCCGCGGCCTCCGGCACGCCGGGCTCCCCTCCGAGCAGGTAGACCGAACGGTTCTCGCGCGCGGCCCGCCCGGTGAGGGAGTGTACGAGCGAGGCGCCGGTGACCCTTCCGGGAACCGCCAGACCGGCGAGCCTCGACGCCCAGACCACCGGCATGCCGTCGGCGACCACGATCTCGGAGCGGGTGACGAGGTTCGCGAGGGCGGGGTCGCGCGTGGCGGCGCGGACGATGTCGACGTTCGCGGTGACGATCGCGCCGCCGCGCCCTCGCCGCCACCCTTCCGCCACGTGGTCGAGAAGCTCCTCCTCGCTGACCGCCATGACCTCGACGGCCCCGACCCTGATCCGCGCGAACCCGGCCTCGGGCATCTCCGGCGAGCGGGTACCGTTTTTCGTTTCTTCGTGACCGGGAGGTTCGGGAACCGGAAAGATGGGCGCATGAGAGTCGAACGCGCCGAGATCGACGGTGTCCTGCTGTTCGTCCCCACCCAGCACAGGGACGATCGCGGGCTGTTCACCCGCACCTTCGACGCGACGCTCGCCGCCGCCCACGGGCTGCGGCCCGAGGCGTTCGTCCAGGACAGTCAGTCGCGGTCCCGGCTGGGGACGATCAGGGCCCTGCACGGCCGGGGCGGCCGGGGGGAGGCCAAGCTCGTCCGGTGCGCCCGAGGGGCCGTACACGACGTGCTCGTCGACGCCAGGCCGGACTCCCCCACCTTCGGCCGCCAGATGTCGGTGGTTCTCGACGATGAGACGTTCGTTCACCTCTACGTTCCTCCTGGCTTGTTGCACGGCTATCAGGCACTGACCGAGCAGGCCGACGTCTGCTACCGGATCGACCGGGAGCACGACCCCGCCGAGGACGTCTCCGTCCGCTACGACGACCCCGACCTCGCCATCGGCTGGCCGCTGCCGGTCACCGCGATCAGCGAGCGCGACCTGGCCGCGGGATCCTGGGCCGACCTGCGCGACCGGCTGGTGGGGTGATCCTCCCGGCGACCTCATCGGTCTCGGTGACCTCACCGGCCCCTTCACCGCACTCCCCGCCCGGCTTCTCCGCCCGGTTTCTCCGGCGGGCGGACGGCCCGAGTCCTCGGCTGCCGGGTGGCGCGCAGCAGTGAGCCGGCGGACCCGATGATCAGGAACGACAGGCCCGTCACGATCGCGAACGAGCGCAGGTCGAAGGTGGCCGCCCCGACCAGGGGGACGACCAGGCACGCGGCCAGGGTGAGCCCCAGGTCCCGTACGGCGGGGTCGGAGCTGAGGCGACGGACGCGTAACGCCGCCCAGATACCGGTGAGGAAGATCCCTGCGAAGGTGGCCATGCCGATGACCCCGGTCTCCACCAGCGACAGGATGTACTGGTTGTCGAAGATCAGATGCTTGGGCGCGTACCAGGTGCCCAGTCCTCTGCCGACCCAGAAGTGGTTTCCGATCTCGGTGGCCGCCACCGCGTAGTCGTGCGTCCGGTACTGGATGCTCGAATCGCTGGACAGGCTGGTGAACAGCCCGAGGAAGACGCTCATCAGGCCGGGCACGGCGACCTTCATCACGACCAGGAAGCCCGCGCCGCCGATCGCCGCCCACAGCCGCCTGCGCGCGGGCCACCCGGTGACCAGCACCGCGCCGACGACGGCGATCCCGAGGACCGCGGAGCGCGACACGGAGAACATCAGCCCCGTACCGATCAGCCCGCAGCAGACCCACCACCGCAGGGAGGGCTCACCCCGGTCGCGGGCGCCGAACGCGTAGTGCAGCGCGAGAGGAATGATCATCGCGCAGACCACACCGAGCTCGATGGGGTGTCCGGCGGTCGCCGCGACCCGGCGCAGGGTGTTTCTTTCGAGGATCGCCGGCAGATCCGAGGTGAACCGGAAACCGGGGAAGGTCAGGTACTTCGTCAGGTCGAATTCGAGCACGAACTGGAGTGCCGCGATGACCCCGACGGCCGCACCGGAGATCACGAGACACCTCAGGACGAAGTCCAGCCGATCCCGCCCCCGGATGCCGTCGCACGCCTGAAGACCGATGCCCACCGTCGCCACCACGAGGACGATGCTGTGGTCGGCCATGTCGAGCTCGTCGGGCGGCAGGTAGGCGGCGCTGGAGTATCCGTAGGTGGCCAGCATCGCCACGCTGTACAAAAACAGCGCGGTACGTACGGGATTGGAGCCCTTCGCCGCGCCGAGTGTGGTGGTGAGGTGCGCGCAGAACCACCACAGCGCGGCGAAGAGACCGACCGCGTCGGCGGGCGTGAGCGAGAAGGGCAGGCCGCGGAAGACCAGCCGCGCCGGAGACAGCATGAGGACCACCGCGAACGCGGCGGCGAGGGTGGCACCGTCGGCACGGCGGAGGCCGGGACGGTCGAGGGAGGCGACGGACACGGGGGCCGGTGCCGAGGCCGTGCGAAGTGTGGAGGCCATGCCGAGCCCTCACCGCCTCAGGAGGGAGGGCTCGGCGGGCAACCCGGACGCCGCCACGGGCACCCCGCGCCTTCGCCGTCTGGCGTCCAGGAAACTCTCCAGGGAGAACACCGAGGCGAGACTGGCGAGCACCCCGAGCAGCAGTGCGGCGGCGGCCCCGCGCATCTTCCCCCCTCGCTGGGGTTGCGGCTCCGTCGGCGGCACCATCTCGTCCATCGTGATGTAGGTCGCCGGTGGTGCGTCGAGCTGCCTCTGGCGACCGGCGAGCTCGATCCTCGCCCGGTCCCTCACCCGCGTCACGATGTCCCGCGCCCCGGCCGGCGATGTGCTCGTACCCTCGATGTACACGAACGGCCCGCCGTCCAGTGCCTCCGGGTTGGTGCTGCCGTTGGTGGCCGTGAAGGTGGTGTCACCTTCGGGGTGGACGCCGAGCGACTCCACCGTCTCCGGCGCGCTGATCACCTGGATGAGGATCGAGGCGGACATGCTCAGGCCCCAGTCGAAGTTCAGCAGGGGGTTGGTCAGCCCGTTGGGGCGCTCGGGATCGTTCGGCAGGCTTCCACCGGTGGGCGGGATGGTCAGCACGAGCACCGCATTCGAGACGTAGACCGTCGGGATCGACGAGTAGACGCCCAACGCGCCGCCGATGGACAGCAGGAACGCCGGCAGGGCGACGTACCAACGCCGTAACACGATGAGTACGGTCCCCCAGAAGTCCACGCGTTTCCCTCCGTATGCCTGTCGCGGTCGCCTGCTCGTCGCCGTTCTGCGTGTCGTCGCCTGCGGGTAGCCGTTCACATGTCGTCGCTACGTGTCGTGGTCTATGTGTCGTCGTCCGCGTGTCGCTGTCGTCCGGGTGTCGCCGAGGGCGCCGGGGACATCACCTCCGCCGGGTACACGGTGACCTGAGGCTCGGGGGCACCTCTGCCGTCGCGGCTTCCAGGTCCCCTGCCGCTCTTGCCGTCACGGCTCCCACGGCCGTTGCCCTCCCTGTCGGCCGCGGGCTCCCCGTCTTCCTCGCCGCCCTCGCGCGCCCGGCCCTTTTCCTGATGGTCACCGGGACTCGTCTCGTCGGTCCGGCCTGCCCCGGCCGTCTCCATGGGCAGGGCGGGGGCCGTGTCCGGGCGGGGCTCGTCGGGCCTCCCGGCCTCGGCCCTTCGCCGGAACACCCTGCGGCGCTCCACCGCGTACGTGGCGCCCAGCCCGAGAAAGACGACGGCGAACGCCGCTCCACCCGCGGCCTGCCACGTACCGCTCCGGTTCATCACGGGGAGGCCGGCGGGCACCACCTCCACGAACCCGATGAAGGTGGAGCGGGGGGCGCCGAGCACCTCCTGCCTGCGGACCAGCTCGGTCCTGAGGCGGAACTGGGTTCTGGCCATGATCGTACGGGTGACCTCGGCCGAGTCGCTCTCCACCTCCACGTACACGAACGGGCCGTTCATGAGGATGCCCAGCATGTTGGGGTTGGTGCGTCCGTCGTTGATCGTGACCTCGACGGGACCGTCCTTCACGATCCCCAGTTCCGTCGCGACCGCCTCGGTGTTCATGGACAGGATGAGGATGCCCGCCGTGGTTCTGAGGCCGTCGCTGAACTGCAGCAGCGGGTTGCTCCGCCCCAGCGGCTTGGCCGGGTCCGTCGTTCCTCCCGCGGGGGGCGTGGTCAGCACCATGGAGGCGCTCGACACGTAGCGCGGGGGCACCAGGAAGAAGACGACCACGGCGGCGAGGAGCGCCATGCCGACCAGCGGAAACCCGACCCGCTTCCTTTTGGCGAGGTCGAGGATGGTCTTCCAGAACTCCACTACGTCGTCCCCGCTCCCCCGAGCGCGCCAGACGCCCAGGACACGATGCGTATTGGTCGCGGCACACGAACTCCTTGTCACTACGGGCGTCACCGGGCGTCACCCGGCATCACGGCGTCGGTGTCACGGTCACGGCGTCACGGTCACGGCGTCACGATGTCGGCGACGTCACGGCGTCGGCGTCACGGCCGTGTGGCCGTGTGGCCGTGGATCCGCCGCTCACCCGACCCTGCTCAGGGCCTCCGCCTCGTACTCCAGCGCCAGTTCCTCCGGCATCGGGTCGAGGTCGGAGCAGCGTACGAAGTCGCGCAGGGTGGTGCCGGTGCACTTCGCGTCCACGTTGCGTGCGCCCCGGTGGGTGCGCACGTCGTCGATGTTCACCGTGCGGAAGTCGATGCTGAAGCGGGTCCTGCCCGAGGTGTTGGGCACCGTGGAGTGCAGCTGGGCGCCGGAGAACAGCATGACGCCACCCGGCTCCGGCACCACCCGCACCTGCGGGTCGAGCACGACGGCCTCCTCGGGACGCGGCTGGTCCCTGGTGTCGCCGCGCACGTGCTGTGCGGCGGTGAGACGGCTGGTCCTGTTCCACTCCGCGTAGTCGTAGCGCGCGCTGCCGTTGCGCACCGGGCTGGCGAAGTACTGGGGGTGGAAGGCCATCACGTTCTCCGGGACCACCTCGAAGACGGGGATCCACCAGTTGAGCTGGTTGAACGGGGCCGAGTACCAGCAGTCACGATGAGGATGGAAGGCGTAGGAGATGCCGGAGGTGAGGTAGTCGTGGGAGGTGGAGGTGCGCAACCGGGGCACGTCGAAGTAGGTGCGGTCCAGGTCGCAGCCCAGCTCCTCCAGCACCGCGGGCAGCAGTTCCTTGCACCGGGGATGATGGATGAAGCGGGGCTTGAGCCGGGCGAGCAGGGCGGCGAACTCCTCCACCGGCATGTCGAACTGCGCGGTCTCCGGGTCACGTTCGCCGAACGCCTCGGCGATCAGCTCCCTGGCGAAGAGGGCGAGCAGGGTGGAGGCGGGCGTCGCCGAGTAGACGAAGACCTGCCCTTGGTAGAGCAGTTCCCTGCGCGTGTCGTCATCCACCAGGCTGTTGGAGAAGACGGTGGTCACGGGGTTCTCCTTTCTGGAATCACTGGTCTGGGATCACCGGGAGGGACGGGGAAGGTCCTGGATCTCGGAATTCGAGGTCCCCGGTTTCGAGGCTCGGGGGTCCGCGGCTCGGCGACGGCCTCACGAGTGAACATCGCTCACCGTCCACCGGGGACGAACCCCGAGGCGAGCAGCGCGAGCCTGCGGCCCCGGCGGGCCGCGGTGAGCCGCTGGCGCCGCGCGTACATGCCGAGTACGGCGGCGCGGGCGCGGTGGCGCTGGTCGGCGGTGAGATCGGCCTGCCGCAGCCAGCGGAACAGTTCCGCGCACTGCAGGACGGTGGAGCAGCGGGCCCGCCAGGGCGGCACGTCGAGTCGTCGGGCGATCGCGGAGAGGCTGTCGTGCTTCCAGTTGCGGTGGGCGAGGACCTCGGGGACGTGTCCCCACGGTCCGGCGAGAGCGAGCTTCGCCGCGAACACCTCGTCCTCGCGGAGCATGTTCCGCCGGGGGATCCTCGCGAGGGGGTCGCGCCGCAGCGTGCCGTACAGCGGGTCGATGAGCAGGTGACTCTCGTTGAGCAGCCCCAGCATCTCGGCGAACCGCTCGACCGGGTCGTCCGAGGTGAGTCCGGAGCGATCGAGGGGAGTGGTGGTCACGGTCCCGTCGGGGCCGGTGTAGGCGACCTGCGTGGTGACCAGGACGAGCCGGTCGTCCTCCGCGAACGCCTGGAGAGACCGGGACACGCATGTGGGCTCCAACCGGTCGTCGTCGCCCACCCAGCGGAAGAACGTGCCCGCCACCAGCTCGGTCGTACGAACGAAGTTGTCGAACAGGCCCACGTTCTCCGGGTGCCTGCGATAGACGATCCGGTCGTCGGTCGCGGCCAGGTCGCGGCAGATCTCCTCGGTGCCGTCCGTGGACGCGTTGTCGGAGATCACCAGCTGGAGGCGCTCGTGGTCCTGGCCGAGCACCGAACGGATCGCGCCCTCGATCCGTCCGGCCCCGTTGCGTACGGGAAGCACGATGGACACCAGCGTGTCGGAGTTCTCCATCCGACCTCTCCTCTCGCAGATCTCGTCGGTCTCGTGGGTTCGGGTGTTCCGTCAGCGGGCGCGGGCGGGGACCACCCGTGCGCCCAGCTGTTTGAGCCGTGTCATGGGTACGGCGATCAGGACGTACGCGAGCAGTCCCCCGCCTCCGGCCACGCAGAGCTGGACGAACGCGGAAACCGCGGTCACCCCGCCGCCCGTCAGCCCGTCCGTCAGGCCGGTGAGCGTCGTCGTGACGGCCGCCGCGACCACGGCGCCCAGCAGCGGGCGCAGGAGGGCGGGCAGGATCGGGGCGAGACGCACCCCCGCGCGGCTCAGCATCAACGCCGACACCGGCAGGGCGACCAGGACGCCGGCGAGCGCGTGCCCGACCGCCGCGCCGCGGATGCCGTACCAGTGCGTGCCCACCCACAGGGCGGGCACCAGCGCCACGGCCCAGGCGAGGTTCATCCACACGGTCGCCTTGGTGGCGCCCGCCGAGGTGAGGATGTCGAAGGCGAGGGAGGTGAGCATCCGCACGACCATCAGGACCGCCAGCAGCGCCAGGACCCCGGCGGCCGGAGCCCACTTCTCGCCGTAGAGGAACGCCACGATCGCCGGGGCCAGCGTGGCCGTCACCACGGCGACCGGCAGCACGAACGCGACCAGCAACGGCACCGACCGCTGCACTCCCAGCGACAACGACTCCGACCGCTGCTCGGCCAGCCGCGAGAAACTGGGCACGGTGACGTAGCGCAGGGCGGTCCCGATCACGCTGGGCACCCAGCTGGAGACGTTGAACGCGAGCAGGTAGAAGCCGAGGGCGACGGGGCCGAGCACGGCGCCGACGATGACGTAGTCGGCGTTCATCAGCACCGCCTCGATACCGAGCCCCAGGGCCAGCGGTGCCCCGAACCGCAGGAGCCTGACCGCCACCTCCCGGTCGAAGCCGACGCGGAACGGCAGCCCGGCCCAGGCGAGCACCAGCGCGCCGGTGACCGTGTTGGCCGCCACCTGCCCGCAGGCGAAGCTGTAGGCACCGGCACCGTTCGCGGCGAGCGCGATGGCCACCCCGGCGTTGACCAGCGAGCCCGCGATGTTGGCCTTGGTCAGCCTGTCGTGCCCGAACCCGCGCATCAGCGAGCCCGCCCGCACGGCGGTGACGCCGTCGATGAGGATGATCACGGTGAGCAGCCGGACCACCGGGGTGGCCTCCGCGCTGCCCGCCAGCTCCGCGAAGTACGGGGCCACCACCCAGAAGATCCCGTACATCCCCGCGCTGAACGCCACGGCCATCACCGTCGCCGTCGGCGCCATCTCCTCGACCCTGCCCCGCCACTGCACGGTGGCGGCGATGATGCCGACGTCGTTGACGTGCATGACGAAGGTGGTCGCGGCGAGCGCGATGGCGTAGAGGCCGAAGTCCTCGGGCACGAGGAGCCGGGCGAGCACCAGTCCCATGACGAAGGTGGTCGCCTTCGTGCCCAGGTTGCCCAGGAGACTCCAGCGCAGCCCTCGACCGGCCTTCCTGCCGATCGTCCCGACCTGCTCACCGGCGTCCCCGTCCTGTTCACGGTTCGGCTCGGTCCGCTGCTCCATCCGTGTCTTCCGCCCGTCTCTCCGTCTGATCCGTCTGTTTCGCCGTCTGTTTCATGGGACGGCCCGCTCAGCCGGGCTCCTCGACGCGTTCGAGCCAGATCTCCCGCCAGAAGGGGACGAACTCGCGTGGGCAGCTGACGTTGTACGCGCCCGCGCAGATGACGTCGTCGAGGATGATGCAGGGGTTCTTCATCCGCAGCATGCGGCCGGTCTTCTCGTCCAGACACTTCTCGACGCGGGCGCTCACCCGCGCGACGTGGCCGCAGTAGCGCGACATCTCCTCCTCGAACCCCATGCCGCGGTTGAGCAGGTCGTCGTTGAGCGTCTTGAGGATCTCCTCCTTGGACTTCACCCGGACGAGCTCTCCCGGGCGCAGGTCCAGGCTCAGCGTCGGCGTGGTGGGCCCCGCCTCGCCCCTGACGAACCCCCAGCGCATCCCGCCCTTGATCCACATCCACCTGGGCAGGATGCGCTTCGCCACCTGCTGGAAGCGGTTGAACAGTCCCACGAGGAACGAGCGCAGCATCCAGGGCACGCCCACGTTCCCGCTGCGCACGTCGGTGACGTACTGCCTGACGTCCTTGAAGGGCAGGCAGGTGGGTGCGGCGCGCAGCAGCTCGGTCGCCTGGCAGGAGAAGCGCTCCTCCCCGTCGGGGCCCGGCTCCTTCCTGGTGGCGGCCCGCAGGATCGGCAGCAGGGGCCTGCCTTCGGCGAGACCGTTCTCGCCGGTGGAGACAGGGGCGGGGGAGGCCGGCGAGTCGGGGTCCACCCGCTTGAGCCAGGCCTCCTTCCAGTAGAACTGGCAGGCCGTCTGGCAGCCGCCGTGCGCCTGCCCGTCGCAGCGGGCACCGGTCAGGTGGACGGCGCGCTCCATCCGCCGCATGCCGCTGCCGCCGATCGTGTCGCAGAGCTTGTGCGCCACCTTGTGCACGGTGAGCCGCCGCCCGCAGAAGGCGAGCATCTCCGGCATGAAGGGCAGCTGGTCCAGCTCCCCCTTCTCGTCCAGCGTGGCCATGATCTCGGCCTCGCCGAGCACCTCCACCGTCTCGCCGACCCGGAGGTTGAGCGCCACGCTCGCCCGGGAGCCCGTCACTACCTGGAACCGCGTCACAGCGAACACTCCTTGAGAAGTCCCGAACCACGAAGGGCCCCCGCCGCCTCCGCCACGGCACGGAAGGGAAGATCCGAACGTTCCGCGATGTCCAGGAGGCTGTGCCTCCCGTCGGAGAGGTTCAGCACCCACAACATCGCCATCTGGGTCTCCTTGGTGTCGCTGCGCCCGCCCAGCGACCCGTACAGGCCCCGCCTGCCCAGCTGCGGTTCCCCGTACGGGCTGAGGTTGAGGTAGGCGCGGTTGTCCTCAAGCACCCGGGTGACCTCCCAGCAGGTCTCCAGGGTGTCGGCCATCGCCTCGGGAGAGACGAAGTCCGGGTTGTCGGCGGAGGTGTGATACTCCGGGTAGCCCGCGTACGGGGTCCTGGTGAGCGAGCCGACGGGCAGGTCGAAGCCGGGCGAGCAGAACTGCCGTTCGTCGTAGCCGTACGGGGAGAAGTCGACGACCGTGTGGGCGCGCCCCGAGCTTCGCAGGACGTGCCGGACGGCCCTGTCGATCTCGGCGTCGCCCTGCCTGCTGCGCTTGTACGTCAGCGGGCCGCGGTCCCCCGCGCAGGCCAGTACCAGGCCGTGCCTGATCCGGCTCGCGCGCTCCCTGTTGCGCGCCAGCCAGCTGATCGCGCCGATGGTGCCCGGCGCGAACAGGAAGCGGTAGGTGTACCACGGGTCGGCGCCGGCGAGCCGCCGCGCGAGCCTGACCGCCACCGCGATGCCCGCCAGGTTGTCGTTGGCGAGCGAGGGGTGGCACACGTGGCAGGAGACGAGCACCTCCTCGGCGACCCTGCCGGGCACCACGTGCTCGCCGTAGGTGAGGTGCCCGTCGGCGAGCGTGGAGTCGATCATGACCTCGTACGGCCCGTCCTCCAGGCTCTCCAGGGTGTCGTGGGCGAGGCAGAAGCCCCACGTCTCCGCGTAGTAGCTCGTGCGGTACGGGATCAGGGAGGGCTGCTCGGGGAGCGTGTGCAGGTGTGGCCGGAGCTCGTCCAGGGTCATGGTCGCCGCCACGGGGACGCTGTAGCCGACCACGTGCAGGTTGGAGGCGGCGAAGTCGACGACCCTGGTCCCCGAGGCGTCCTTGACGTAGGCGTCGCGGATGTTCCACTCCCTGGGCACCGTCCAGTCGAGGACCTGGGTGCCCGTCGGCACCTCGCGGACCTGCAGGCGGAGGAACTCCTCGACGATATCCAGGGTGCGGCGCACGCCGTCACCGGTGATGCTCCTGCAGAGCGGGTAGAGCCGCTCCACGAGGTCGTGCATCTCCCGCGCCTCGCCGTTCTCCACCTCCGACGTCTCGCCGTCGCCTCTCACCCCCGGCGCCGCGCCGCCGTACTCCGCTCCCGGTGTCCGTCGTTCGCCGCCCTCGCCCGTCATCGTTCACCGTCCCGCCGTGGTCGCAGCGCGCCGTCGACGGTTCCGGTCTCGCGACGGGCCGACAGCCACGCCAGCCGGGTGAAACGGCGCCGGAAGGCGTCCTCGGTCAGGCCGAACCGCCCGTACGCCTCGACCAGCTCGACCGCGCCCGCCTTCACCGTCCACAGCGCCCGGTAGCCGGGGAGCGCGTCGCGGATGCGGGAGAAGTCGACCCGGTAGGAGCGCGGGTCGGCCCCGGCCTCCCCGGTGATCACGACCTCGGAGCCGGGCACCGCCTCCGCGACCTCGGCGGCGATCTCCGCCACCGTCACGTTGTTCTCCTCGGTGCCGACGTTGAACGCCTTCGCGTGGACGGCGTCGCGCGGTGCGTCCAGTGCCATCGCGAAGGCGTTCGCGATGTCGGCGGCGTGCACCAGCGGGCGCCACGGGGTGCCGTCGGACAGCACCCTGACCTCCCCGGACAGCAGCGCGTGCCCGACGAGGTTGTTCAGCACGATGTCCGCGCGCAGCCTGGGCGAGAACCCGAACGCGGTGGCGTTGCGCAGGAACACCGGGCTGAAGTCGTCGTCGGCCAGCGTGAGCAGGTCGTTCTCCACCCGGACCTTGGAGTCGGCGTACGGGGTGACCGGGCGCAGCGGCGCGTCCTCGTCGACCAGGTCCGAGCCTGAGGCTCCGTAGACCGAGCAGGTGGACGCGTACAGGAACCGGCGCACGCCCGCGTCGCGGGCCAGCCTCGCCAGGCGCACCGCCGCGCGGTGGTTGATGTCGTAGGTCAGCTCGGGCGCGAGCGCGCCCAGCGGGTCGTTGGAGAGCGCGGCGAGGTGCACCACCGCGTCGACCCCCGCCAGGACCTCGGGGGTGACGTCCCGCAGGTCGACCGCGTGTCCCCGCGGGTCGTCGGGCGCGGGCCCCAGCAGGCATCCGGCGAAAAGCCCGGAGTCGAGCCCGGTCACCTCGTGGCCCGCGGCGGCGAGCACCGGGGCCATCACACTCCCCAGGTAGCCCTGGTGCCCGGTCAGCAGCACGCGCATATCCGGTTCAGCCTCCAGCCAGATCGAAGGTCAGCTTGTTGACGTGGAACGCCTCGGCGTAGCGGGCGTGGCACTCGATCCCGCGGATGCGGGCCAGTCCCAGGAACGCCTCGCGGTCGTACCAGGAGCGGTGGCGCTGCGACGGGTAGTGGCGGTGGAGCAGGCCCACCTTCGCCTCGGCGATCTCCGGGGTGAGCGGCTGGTAGGTCGTGGGCCGCCCCAGGTCCCCGTCCCATTTGGCGATCTCGTAGCCGAGCACCTGGTGATCGCGGAAGGCCGTGGGCACCAGCTTGGCCAGGCCCCGGTGGTCCTGGTGGGCGTCGGCCGGGTTCGGCGCGAACAGCAGGTCGGGGTCGGTACGCGCCCGCAGCTCCTCCACCGCCTCCTTCGCCTCCTCCCAGCGCGCGGGCAACCGCCCGTCGGGCAGCTTGAGCACGGTGAGCCGCAGGTCGGCGCCGGGGCAGAACGCGTCGAGCGCGGCGCGTTCCTCGTCCTCCCGCTCGGTTCCGCCGCCGGAGAGCACCAGGGCGTCCACCTGGACGCCGGGGCGCGCGGAGCAGAGGGTGAGCAGGCTGCCGCCCGCCCCGATCGCCAGGTCGTCGCAGTGCGCGGCGAGCAGCGCGATCCGGGCCGTCCTGGCCGCTCTGAACCGGATCACGTGACCGTCACCGCCGCGGGCCCGCCTTCGAGCACCGCCGCCGACTCGTACCCCGGCGCCTGCCCGAGCACCGGCGCGGGCTCACGCTCCGGGGCCGTCACGGATCCGGGTACGGGGTCGCGTTCCGGGGCCGTCACGAGTCCGGGTACGGGCCCGCGCTCCCACAGTGCCCAGGGGCGGTCGCCGCGCGAGTACGCCTCGTCGAGGGCCACCCGCTCCTTGACCGTGTCCGTGGGCCGCCAGTAGCCGCGGTGCGGGTAGGCGAGCAGCCTGCCGCGCTTGGCCAGCTCCGCGCAGCCGTCCGCGACCAGGTCGCCGCCCTCCGGGATGTGGTCGAAGATCTCCTGGCGGAGCACGAAGTATCCGCCGTTCACCCAGAGCGGCATCTCGCTGACCGGCGTGATCCCGCCGACCGTGCCGCGCTCCCCCAGCTCGATGCAGTGGAAGGTGTCGGCGGGCGGCACCACCATCATCGACGCGCCCGCGCCCGACCGGGCGAAGCGGTCGACGATCTCCGGCAGCGGCGCGTCGGTGAGCACGTCGGCGTAGTTGGCGAGGAACATCTCCTCGCCGTCCAGGTGGTCGCGGACCCGGCGCAGCCGCTCGCCGATCGGGGAGGCGATCCCGGTCTGCACGAACGAGATCGACCAGTCGGAGATGTCGGTGGACAGCAGCTCGACCCTGCCCGCGCGCAGGACGAAGTCGTTGGACGTCGTCTCCTGGTAGTTCAGGAAGAAGTCCTTGATGTGGTGCGCGCCGTACCCCAGGCAGAGGATGAACTCCGTGTGCCCGAAGTGCGCGTAGTAGCGCATCACATGCCAGATGAGCGGCCGGGGCCCCACGAGCTGCATGGGCTTGGGCACGTCACCGGGGGTGCCGGCCCGCATCCTGGTGCCGTATCCGCCGCAGAAGAGGACGACCTTCACGGGTTCACCTCGACGATCTCCAGATTGGGGATGGGGAAGACCAGCCGGCCTCCCCAGGCGTGCACGAAGGACAGCTGGTCGACGAGCTCCTCGCGGAGGTTCCACGGCAGGACCAGCACGTAGTCGGGCCGCTCCTCGGCGAGCCTCTCCGGCGGCAGGATCGGTACGCGCGTGCCGGGGGTGAACCTGCCGTGCTTGTACGGGTTGCGGTCGACGGTGAAAGGAAGCAGGTCGGGCCGGATGCCGCAGTGGTTGAGCAGGGTGTTGCCCTTGCCCGGCGCTCCGTAGCCCGCGACGGTCCTGCCCTCGCGGGCGGCGTCGAGGAGGAAGCCCAGCAGGTCCCGCCGCACCCGCGCCACCCGCTCGCCGAACTCGGCGTACCCGGACAGCTCGTGCAGACCGGCGGCCTTCTCCGCCGCGAGCAGCGCGGCCACCCGCTCGCTCGGTCCGTCCGGCGACCCGTTCCGCTCGCCCGACCCGTTCTGCTTGTCCGAGCCGTTCCGCTCGCCCGAGCCGTTTCGCTCACCCGAGCCGTTCTGCTCGCTCGGCCCGTCCTGTCCGCCCGGCTCTCCCCGGACGCCCGGCTCCCCCAGGACGCCCCACTCTCCCCGGATGCCCTGCTCCCCCTGCGCGTCCACGGCCTCCAACGGTCTCGCCCACAGGCGGATCGAGCCCCCGTGCGTGGGCAGCGACTCGACGTCCACGAGAGCGAGCCCGCCGGCGGCGAGGGCGCGCTGGGCGGAGGCGACCGTGTAGTACTGGAAGTGCTCGTGGTAGATCGTGTCGTACTGGTTACGCTCCATCAGGGTGAGCAGGTGCTGGACCTCGATGGAGACCCAGCCGTCGTCGGCCACGAGGGCGCGCAACCCCCGGGTGAAGCCGACGATGTCCGGGATGTGGGCGTAGACGTTGTTGGCGACCACCAGGTCGGCGGGCCCGTGCTCCGCGCGCACCGAGGCGCCGGTCTCCGGGCCGAGGAACGCCGTGACGGTCGGCACCCCGGCGTCCCTGGCGGCCTGGCCGACGTTCTCCGACGGCTCGACGCCCAGGCAGCGGATGCCCCGCTCGACGACGTGCCGCAGCAGGTATCCGTCGTTGCTCGCCACCTCGACCACGAACGACCCGGCCCCCAGCCCGAGCCGCTCGGCCGCCCCGCGCACGAACTCCCGCGCGTGCTCCACCCACGAGGTGGAGTACGAGGAGAAGTAGGCGTACTCGGTGAAGGTCTCCTCCGGGGTGATCATCGGCGGGATCTGCGCGAGCCAGCAGTCGGTGCAGACCCGCAGGTGCAGCGGGTAGGTGACCTCTGGCTCCTCCAGCTGCGGCTCGGTGAGGAACCGCTCGCAGGGCGGTGTCGCCCCGAGGTCGACGACGCTGGCGAGGCTCGTCGAGCCGCACAGCCTGCAGGTTGTCATGAATGCGCTCCCTCGCCGCGTGACGCGGTCCGACGGTTCTTCGACTGGGTCGTTCTCGTGCCCGGCGACCGGGCCCCGCCCGGCCCCTCCCGTGCCCGGCCCTCGACACGGACGCCCCCGCTAGCCCGCCGCGAGCACACGGGACTCCCTCAGCGCCTCTTTCCAGTGCCGCATCGGCGGCAGGCCCGCCCTGGGCCAGCCGTCGTGCCCCAGCACGCTGTACGCGGGCCGGGGCGCGGGACGCGTGAGGTCCTTGGAGGGGATCTCCTTCACCCGGCCGGGATCGGCGCCGAGCAGCGTGAAGACCTCCCTCGCCAGGTCGTACCAGCTCGTGTGGCCCGAGTTGGTGGCGTGGTAGACGCCGGGCGGCGCCTCACTCACCGCCAGGTCGACGATCCTCGCCGCGAGGTCACCGGCCCAGGTGGGCTGGCCGAACTGGTCGCCGACGACCTCGGGGGCCATCCCCTCACCCTCCAGGCGGATCATCGTGCGGACGAAGTTGTGGCCGGTCGCGGCGTAGAGCCAGGCCGTGCGCACCACGTAGCCGCCGCGCGGCAGCATCTCGAGCACGGCGCGCTCACCCGCGAGCTTGGTCCTGCCGTACGCGTTGACCGGGCAGGGCCGCGCGTCCTCGGGGTAGGGGTCCAGCGCGGTGCCGTCGAAGACGTAGTCACTGGAGGGCTGGATCATCCGCGCGCCGACGCGCCCGCACGCCTCGGCGAGCGCGCGCACCGCGGTGCCGTTGACCGCGAGCGCCTCGTCCTCCCGCGTCTCCGCCTCGTCGACGGCGTTCCACGCGGCGCAGTTGACCACGACGTCGGGCCTGCAGGCCGCGATCAGGTGGTGTACGGCGGGCGTGTCACAGAGGTCCAGCTCGTGCCTGCCGAACGCGAGGAAGGGGTGTTTCTCGGCACGCAGGCGGGCCGCCAACTCGGTCCCGAGCATGCCGGAGGCACCGATGATCATCCAGCGGGTCATCCGGCCGCCCCTCCTCGCCGTCCGTCCACCGCACCGGCCATCCCCGCCGGACCCGCCGGACCGGCCGAACCGGCTGGACCGGCTGGACCGGCTGGACTCACCGAGGCCGCCGAACCGGCCGCGCCCACCGGCCCCGCCGGGCCGGCGCCCGCCTCCTCCGCGGCGGCCTCCCACCAGCCGGGGTTCTCCTCGTACCAGCGGACCGTCTCCGCCAGGCCGCGCTCGAACGGCACGGACGGCCGGTAGCCGAGCGCGCGGAGCCTGGAGTCGTCCAGGGAGTAGCGGCGGTCGTGCCCCTTGCGGTCGGGGACGCGCTCGACCATGTCCCATCCGGCGCCGCAGGCCTCAAGGAGCCGGGCGGTGAGCTCGATGTTGCTCAGCTCCGCCGTACCGGCGATGTGGTAGACCTCGCCGGGTTCGCCGCGCTCGGCGACGATGCGGATGCCCGCGCAGTGGTCTTCGACGTGGACCCAGTCGCGGACGTTGCCGCCGTCACCGTAGAGCGGGACCCTGTGCCCCCGCAGGAGGCGGGTGACGAAGAGCGGGATCAGCTTCTCCGGATACTGGCGGGGGCCGTAGTTGTTGCCGCAGCGCGTGATGGAGACCGGCAGGCCGTGGGTGATCGCGTACGCCTGGGCGACCATGTCTCCGCTCGCCTTCGCCGCGGCGTAGGGCGAGCGCGGGCCGAGCCGCGCGCCCTCGTCCCAGGAGCCCTCGTCGATCGACCCGTACACCTCGTCGGTCGAGACCTGCACCACCCTCGGGGTGCCCGCCTCCAGGCAGGCCTGCATCAGCGCCTGCGTACCGAGGACGTTGGTCCTCACGAAGTCGGCGGCGCCGTCGATCGACCGGTCGACGTGGGACTCGGCGGCGAAGTTGACGACGAGGTCGTGGCCGGGGACGAGCCCCGCCAGGAGTTCGGTGTCGCAGACGTCGCCGTGCACGAAGTCGTGGGGCGTCCCTTTCAGGTTGGCCCGGTTTCCCGCGTAGGTGAGCTTGTCGAGGACCGTCACGGCGGTCCCGCTCGCGGCGAGCAGGCGGGCGAAGTGGGAGCCGATGAATCCGGCTCCCCCGGTGACCAAAACCTTCGACGGAGTTTTCGACGGAGTGGAGGTCGTCCCGCTGTCGGCTGTTGTCATGAACTGATCTGGACCTTGCTGTGATCGCCCAGCACGAGGCGGTGGGCTCTGGGGGTGGTGGGGGCGGGGGTGACCTCGACGTCGTGGCCGATGAGGGACGCCTCGATGCGCGAGACCCCGGCGATCGAGGACCTGGGCAGGACGATCGAGTACTCGATCTCGCTCGCGCTGATCGCGCAGTCCGCCGCGATCGAGGTGAAGGGGCCGATGTAGCTGTCGCGGATCCGGGCTCCCGGGCCGATGATCGCGGGTCCGACGACGCGGGACCGCTCGATCGTGGCACCCTCCTCGACGACCACCCGGCCGATCAGCTGGCTCGCCTCGTCGACCAGGCCGTCCAGACGTGGCCGCAGGGACTCCAGCACCAGCCGGTTCACCTCCAGCATGTCGGTGACGTTCCCGGTGTCCTTCCAGTAGCCGGAGATGAGGGAGGACTCGACCCTCCGCCCGTCGGCGATCAGCCAGTGAAGGGCGTCGGTGATCTCCAGCTCTCCCCGCCACGACGGCTTGAGCTCGGCCACCGCCTCGTGGATCGCGGCGGTGAACAGGTAGACGCCGACCAGCGCGAGGTCGCTCTTGGGTACGGGCGGTTTCTCCTCCAGGCCGATCACCCGGCCGGTGGCGTCGAGTTCGGCGACCCCGAACTGCCGGGGATCTCCGACCTTGGTGAGCATGATGTGGGCCGCGGGCCGCTCGCGGGCGAAGCGCTCGACGACGTCGTTGATGCCGCCGACGATGAAGTTGTCGCCGAGATACATGACGAAGTCGTCGTCGCCGAGGTAGTCGCGGGCGACGAGCACCGCGTGGGCCAGGCCCAGCGGCGCCCGCTGCCGGACGTAGGTGACCTCCAGCCCGAACGCGCGGCCGTCGCCGACGGCCGCCTCGATCTCGGCGTACGTGTCGCCCACGACGATCCCGATCTCACGGATGCCCGCGGCGGCGATCGCCTCCAGCCCGTAGAAGAGCACGGGCTTGTTGGCGACGGGGACGAGCTGCTTGGCGGAGGTGTGGGTGATCGGCCGTAGCCGGGTGCCCGACCCTCCGGCGAGCACGAGTGCTTTCACTAGTAGGCCCCTTCTCCGCCGGTCACGGCGCCCCAGGTCTTCCAGAGGATCTGCAGGTCCAGAAAGAGCGACCAGTTCTCGACGTAGCGGAGGTCCAGGCGAACCGACTCCTCCCAGGTCAGGTCCGAGCGCCCGCTGACCTGCCACAGGCCGGTCATGCCCGGGCTCACGACGAGGCGGCGGCGTACGTCGGCGCCGTACTGCCTGACCTCGTCGGGCAGGGGAGGGCGCGGACCGACGAGGGACATCTCGCCGCGCAGCACGTTGAGCAGCTGGGGTAGCTCGTCGAGGGAGTATCGGCGCAGGAAGGCACCCACGCGGGTGATTCTTGGATCGTTCCTAATCTTGAAGAGGACACCGTCGAACTCGTTCTCGCGCTCCAGGTCGATCTTGAGCTGCTCCGCATCGACCACCATCGTGCGAAATTTCACGACCTGGAACTCTGTGCCTCCCTTACCTACCCTGACCTGGCGAAAGAGGGCGGGTCCCGGGCTCGTCGCGCGAATCAGCCCGGCGATCACCAGCATGGGCGCCCCCAGCACCAGGAGGGCGAGACCCGCCCCCGCCCGGTCGAACAGGCTCTTCGCCAGTCGCCGGGCGCCGCGGAAGTCGGGGTGCTCGACATGCAGGAGCGGCATGCCCGCGACCGGGCTGATGCTGATGCGCGGGCCCGCCACGTCCATGAGCGCGGGGGCCACGAACAGGTCGGTGCGGGCGTCCTCCAGCCCCCAGGCGAGCCTGCGCAGCGCGGCGCCGTCCAATTCCGGACAGGCCAAAACCGCGACGGCGTCGGCGTTGACCTCGGCCACCACCGTGGGCACGTCGGAGAAGTTGCCGAGGACCGGAACCCCGTCGATCTCCACCAGGTCGGGGCCGGCGGGCAGGCACGCGGCGACGACGGTCATGCCGTGGTGCGGCTGCCTGCGCAGCTGCATCACCAGGTCGAGCACCGACTCCCGATGGCCGACGGCGACCACATGGCGCATGTAGTCGCCGCGTGAGCGCCTGCGGTGAAGCCGCTTGCGCATCCGGTAGCGGAAGAAAAGCGTGAGGGTGAAAGCGAGTGGGAACATCGCCATGACAAAACTCCGGGCGATCGGAGTTTGCGTGACATACGCACCGATCGCAACCGCCGCCGTCAGGCCGGCGGCACCATTGAAAACCGCCCGGAATTCGTCCGTACCCTCACCGTGCGTACGCTGGCGATAGGCGCCTCCGGACGCCAGGGCGAGCGGCCAGATCAGAGCGAGACCCAGCCCGAGCAGGGCCTCCTCCACCGGAATGAAGGCGCCGAACCACAGCCGAACGCCCAGAACGGCCTCACAGGCGATGACAGAGCACGCGATATCCCCGGCAAGAAGGATACGGACATAGGATCGCGTCCAGATGCTTGGATCGGTGCGTGCGGGACCTTTGAGAAGCCCGACGGCGAGCTCCTCGGTTTCCACTCTCATATCATCCCGTCCCACCCGAGATGCCCCGCGGCAGCCAAATAAGGCGCCGCGCATCTCATTCAATGGTTGACAGCATCCCCTAATGCATCAGGAGCGTGGATACCCTAGGAAATCCTAGTGATCACCATTGAGTAGGGGAATACCGACCACTGTCCACTATTGGCCGAAGTACGGCAGAGATGGCATCTTGACGGAACGATCCAAACGTGTAAGTTTGGCCGCTGCATTTGGGAGCAATGAGGGAATCAGTCGTATTCAAAATCCGGGAGAGCAGAAGGTGGTTCTGGACTGCGCCATACGACGACATAATCGTCGGGCGCGGACTCCACCGCCGCGCCGAGCCGGTCGAGGTCGAAATCCGGGAGATATCGAAGACGGGCGAGGAAGGTCGCATCGGTCGCCGAGTGGGGCACCACACACCCCTGACCTTGTCGATCGAGAAGGATGTACAGAATGTCCGAGTCGTCTGAGCCGTCCGGGTCCGTATCGCCCACTATCCGCACCTCGACGACGTCCTCCCACGCGAGGGCGTCAACGCTGCCGTCCTCGTAGTGACGGGCCACGCCTTCTTCGGTGACATATACGTAGGAGTCCGGCACTGAGTTGCCGTGCATGGGCGCGATTGTGACGACTTCAGGGCTCCGCGTGCAATAGAGCCATGCAAGTCGGTCCCCGATGATCACCCCGACTGTGATCGAGACGCCCCGCGGCCACCTCCCCCGCCAGCCGCTCGGCCAAGCGACGAGCGGCTCGCCAGGCAGACGTGCACGCCAAGCGACGAGCGGCTCGCCGGGCAGACGTGCACGCCAAGCGACGAGCGGCTCGCCGGGCAGATGCTCAACCAGGCCGTGAGCAGCGAAGACACGCCCGTCACCCCGTTTTCGCGGGTTCGCGCGCGGGTAGTTCGGCGGGGTGAGATCTCCCAGAGACAGTGCCGACCACGCAGCTCAGGGGGCATGGCCGATGGTGACCAAAGGCGCCGCCCACGAGACCGGCGACCGCACGGACATGCCCGCCGTCACCCGCGGGGGGCGACGATGACCACGGTGTCCAGGGGAACGTTTCGCCATGGGCCGGCCACGGAGGTCCGGTCCATGCTCGGCGGCGCCACGCCGCACCCGCTGGACGGCGTGAAGATCACCACTTCGGCCGAGGCGATGGACACGATCGCCGAGGCCCTCGACCTGCCGGGCACCTTCGGGCACAACCTCGACGCGCTCTACGACGTGCTGACCGACCTGTCGTGGCTGCCACCGGGCGAGCACGTGCTGATCTGGTCGGAGCCGTCGACGCTCCGGGCGGAGGACCGCCCGGCCTACGACGCGATTCTCACCGTTCTCTCCGAGGCCGTCGCCGACGGCGCGACGGGAGATTCCTTCTTGTCCGTCCTGATCCTGACCGACTGAGCCGTCGCCACGCAGTGGGCGCAGAAGACACCCTGCCTGCCCTCGGGACAGCTGCAGTGCCAGCGGAGGGTCTCGTCGACGAGCCGGAAGTCGACGCACGCGGCGCCGTCGTCCACCTCGGCGGTCACCCGCGGCGGTCCGAACCTGACCAGCTGCACCGCTCCCGCCCTCGCCAGCTCGCCGCCGCGGGCCAGCGCCGCCCGGTCGGCGCGCTCGGCCTCGGTTTCGATCAGGTCCGCGATCTTCCGCATCGTCGGCCCCCTCCTGTTCGACCATCTCAGAGACACTCATGAGGGACTCGTGATTCCGGGCCGACCATGAGGTGCTCGTGGTTCCGGACCAACGTAACGTGATAAATCATCTCAACGTGACTCACGTGCACGCCTGGTCCCAAGTGACCCACATTGCTATGTTTGGCCATTGTTAACCACGCATCTCAAGGTGTGCGAGGTATTATGGCCAGCCGAAAATACTCAATCAGGGTAAAGATTTTCGCCTTACTCTTGGTACCTATTATATCCCTTGTAGTGATTTGGGTATTTGCGGCCAGCCTCACGGTGCAGGACGGGCATGAGTTACTCAAGATCCGTAGCGGTTACGAGCACGTGGTCGTACCCACCAGGAAGGTGACCACCGCGCTCCAGCACGAGCGGATGCTGTCGCTCTCCGTCCTGGGAGACGTCGGCGTCCCGCGCTCGCAACTGGACGCCCAGCGCCTGCGGACGAACGGCGCCCGAGCCGAGCTGGAACAACTCACCGCCGAAGCCCGTCCCGACGTCACCCCCGCCACCTGGGACCGCCTGAGCGGGCTCCTCGCCTCGCTGAACCGGCTCCCCGAGATCCGCAGAGGAGTCGACACCCGTACCGAGCCCCGGTTGCGGGTCCTCGACGCCTACAGCGGGATCATCGCGGCCGCCTTCGACACCTACGAGAAGATCCGGATATCCGCCGACATGGAGCTGACCGACCAGACGCGGGCCGTCGTCATGGTCGGGCGGAGCCGCGAGATGCTCAGCCAGCAGGCCGCGCTGATATCGGGAGCCGCCGTCGAGGGGACCATGAGCCCCGGGGAACGCGCGAGGTTCGGTCAGCTGGTCACCGGCCGCAGGCTCCTCTACTCCATGGGCTTCGACCAGCTCGACCCGGAGTTCCAGTCGCTCTACACCCCGCTGCGCGACTCCTCCGACCACTCCTCGTTCGAGAGGATCGAGGAAGCCGTCGTCGCGTCGGCCGTGCCCGAACCCGCCTGGGCCGGCGTCGCCGGACGGCTCTCCGACGACTTCGACAGGCGGGCCGGGGACGTCGGCATGCGCATCAGCGAGCGGACGGCGCCCCTCGCCGGGGACATCATGGTCCGGATCGGTCTCGCCGGAGGGCTCGGCCTGGTCGCGGTCGGGCTGTCCGTCTTCGTCTCGGTACGGTTCGGCCGGAGGCTCGCCGGTGAACTCGTCGGCCTCCAGCAGGCGGCGCTCGATCTCGCGGGCAAGCGGCTGCCGGACGTGGTCCAGCGGCTCCGGCGGGGCGAGGACGTCTCCTCGGAGGCTCCCGAGATCAAGACGGGTGGCACCACCGAGGTCGCCGAGGTCGCCAGGGCGTTCTCCTCCGTACAGCGCACCGCGGTCGAGGCCGCCGTCGGCCAGGCCCGGATGCGCAAGGGCGTCAACAAGGTCTTCGTGAACCTCGCCAGGCGCAGCCAGTCCCTGCTGTACCGGCAGTTGACCATGCTGGAGGGCATGCAGCGGCGGACCGACGACCCGGCGGCCCTTGAGGACCTTTTCCGCCTGGACCACCTCACCACCCGGATGCGCCGCCACTCCGAGGGCCTGCTCATCCTGTCCGGTGCCGCTCCAGGACGGGGATGGCGGGACCCGGTCACGATCTACGACGTGGTCCGCGCCGCGGTCGAGGAGGTCGAGGACTACCCGCGCGTGACGATCGGCGTCCCGCACGGCCCGTCCGTGGTCGGCGCGGTCGCCACCGACGTGATCCACCTCCTCGCCGAACTGGTCGAGAACGCCGCCATGTTCTCCCCCCCGCACACCTCCGTACGCGTCCACGGCGACACGGTCGCGAAGGGCTACGCCATCGAGGTCGAGGACAGAGGGCTTGGCATCTCCGCCGAGGAGACCGCCCGGCTCAACGCGCTGCTGGCCGACCCGCCCGAGTTCGACCTGGCGGACAGCGACCGGCTCGGCCTGTTCGTCGTCGCGCAGCTCGCCGTCCGGCACGACATCCGCGTCTTCCTGCGCCCCTCCCCCTTCGGCGGCACCACGGCGATCGTGCTGCTCCCCGGCGAGCTGGTGGTCGAGCCGGCCGATCCCCGGTTCATCCACTCGGTCGAGGTCGAACGGTTACCCCCGGGCGACGAACTGCCCAGACGGGTGCGCCAGACCGTACCCGCGGAACGCCCCTCCCGGGGGAACTCGATCGCGGGAACCCGGGAGACCCGCGAGGGCGGAGGCGCCGTCCCGAGCGGCGTGTCCGGAGCGCTCCCCGACGGACGGCGACGCGCCGGGCAGACCGGGCAGGAGGATGGACCGTGACACAGGAGCGCCCGATCGACCGGGAGCACGGCCCGATCATCCGCCCCTACACGATGACCCGCGGCCGGACCAGGGTCACGGGAGCCCATTTCGACCTCATGTCCGTGGTGGTGGCGGTCGACCACCACCGGGGGCCGCGGCCCCCGGCCGGACGCGGTGACCGGGCGGCGAACGGCGTGGTGACGGTCGGCGACCCCCACCAGGGGCTGCAGCCCGAGCACCTGGCGATCCTGAACGCCTGCCGCGCGCCGACCCCCGTCGTCGAACTGGCCGCACGGACCGCCCTCGCCGTCGGGGTGCTCCGGGTGCTCCTCGGCGACCTGCGCGACAGCGGCCTGATCGCCGTACGGCCCCCGGCACCCCCGTCCGCGATCCCCCGCGAGAACCTGCTCCGTGATCTCCTCGCCGGTCTCAGAAGCCTCTGAACCACCGTCTCGTCAACGATCGAGGGGCCGCCGACGTACCCGAGGACCGCCGCTCGATCGGTCAGTCGGTGGCCAGGCGGGCGTGCCGCTCCACGTCGTAGCGGACGCCCTCGTAGCTGATCTTGGCCCGCTCGACGCCCTCGGGCAGAAATCCGGCCCTGGTCGCCACCGCGCAGGAGGCGGTGTTACCGACCCGGTGTGCCAGTTCCAGGCGGAACAGGCCCCGCTCCCCGAACGCCCACTCGGTCATCTTCCTGGTGGCGGCCACGGCGACCCCCCGCCCCCTGGCGCGCGGGAGCGTCCAGTAGGAGACCCAGCCGGTGCCGTGCGCGTCGATGTTGCTCACCGCGACGTTTCCCACGACCTCGCCGTTGGAGACCACGGCGAACGCCCGCGCGTCGTCACGAAACCCCCACAGCCCCATCCACTCCAGCGCCGCCTGCGCGGTGTCGATGGGCCGGGCCGCCTGATCCGCCATGTCCGGAGAGGCGAACGCGTCGAGCACGACCGGCATGTCGTCGGGTCGCCATCCGCGCAACTCCACTTCCGTCATTCGTGCAGGGTAGTACCCGTCGACCGGCCCGTGAAGTGCGCGGACACCGAATCCGGCGGGAGAGGAGCGGCACCGTGCGGCCGGGGTGGGCCATGAAGGAGAAACAGATCTGGTGAGAGCGGTTTCAGGGGCGACAGGGCGGTCCTCACCGCGGCCGGCCATACCGCCGCCATGAAGGGCCTCGTCTCAGCACGGGCCGGAGGAGGGCTCCGCGTCCGGTGCGGATGGGGCGGCGGATGGCGGGGGCTCCGTGCCCGGGGCGGATGAGTCCACGGACCGTGGGACCTCCGCATCCGAGGCCGCAGGGGTCATGGGTGGTGGGACCTCCACGTCCGGGGCCGCAGGGGGCACAGATGGCAGGGCCTCCGCATCCGAGGCCGCCGGGGTCACGGCCCGCAGTGACGCGGGGACGTCGGGGTCGAGGGAGAACGCGCTCGCGAGGCCGGTGACCGTCAGGATCCGTTCCAGAACCCCGTGAACACCGACCAGCCGTAGGCAGCCCCCCGCCGCACTCGCGCGCCGCTGGAGCTCCAACATGGTCCACAGACCGGTGGAGTCGCAGAATCTCAGAGCGGTGACATCGAGGATCAGGTGCCCCACCCCGTCGTCCAGCTGCGTGACCAGGACATCACGGAGCCGCGGGCTGGACAGCTTGTCCAGCTCACCGGCGAGCACGATCACCGAGGCGCCTTCGTGCCTGCGAACCGAGAGATCAAGCCGCGTCGTCATCCCCACGATCCTTATGCCGGTTGAGCCGAGGCTATTTTAAAGATCTTGGTGAGAAGACCCTCTCCGGCCAACTGCAACCCGCCCGTAAGCGAATCGCGTCCTGGGCTTGGGACCCTCCGGACCCGGCGCGCGGCTCCCACGTACGGAAATCGTTCACATCGGATGGGAGGTCGCAGATAGATCTAGGGCGTGTGGGGCACTCAGCAGCTATGAGCGACGATTCGGAGAGCCGCGACTTCACCGGGAAGGGGCTCGGCGACGAATTTTCTGACCGACCGAAGACAATGGGAGAGATAGCCGTGAATCTGGCTGTTAGCGAATCACTCGCCAATCACGGTCACCACGCGCTGGTCAACGCCCACGAGGCGGCGGCGAGCAGCCACCAGCTCATGGCCGAGGCGGGGGTGGGCGATGTGGAGGAGCATCTCGATCTAGCGCGATGGCATCGCTGGTGCGCCATCGTGGAAGATCAGCTGGCCGACGAGGCGGATCAACGGACTCCCGCCACGCGGAAAAAGGACCACTGAACACGACGGGCGACACCGAGGGGGACCACCGGCGCGGGGACCCGGCAGGAGATCGGCTCACACGGATCTTCTCGGCCGGCACGACACCGCGGTGTTCAAGGCACCACGGATCTTCTCGGCCGGCACAACACCGCGGTGTTCAAGGCACCACGGATCTTCTCGGCCGGCACAACACCGCGGTGTTCAAGGCACCACGGCCCAGGGCGCCGGTGGATCTTCTTCACCCGCTCGGCATGCGCCTGGGCCTTGTCGAGTAATGCCTCGGCCGAGTGCCTGACCCGCCCTCCGTCGCCCACGGATCGAGCGCCCCGAGCGCACGCCGCCAAACCGGAACACGACCGTCTCGTCCTACCGGAACCCCCGAGCAGCCGCGATACCAGTGGTAATACAGTCATCTCCAAGTGCCGGATGCGAGAAATGAGGGGCCGTCCGATCGGCACCGGGCCCCCCACCCGCACCACGAAGCACTGGAGAACGCTCATGACCACCGTCTTTCCCCCGGCGGAAGACCTCGGCGGAGGGCTGGCAACCCTGCGCCACCAGGTCGTCGGCCCTGTCCTGACCCCCGGGCAGGACGGTTACGACGAGGAGATCGCCGGATTCAACACCGCGATCCTGCACCGGCCCGCCCTCGTCGTGGGCGCCACCGGCGCGGAGGACGTCGCGGCGGCGATCCGCTTCGCGGCGGCTCACTCCCTTCCCGTCGCCGTACAGGCCACTGGCCACGGCGCGGTCCAGGCGGCCGACGGGGCGCTGCTGATCAACACCTCCAGGATGCGCGAGGTCACCGTCGACCCGTCCGGCCGCAGCGCGCGGATCGGCGCCGGCTCCCGCTGGGCCGACGTGATCGAGCAGGCGACCCCGCACGGCCTGGCCCCCCTGAGCGGCTCGTCGTCGGGTGTCGGAGCGGTGGGCTACACGCTGGGCGGCGGCATCGGCCCCATGTCACGAACCTTCGGTTTCGCCGCCGACCACGTACGGGAGATCACCGTCGTGACCTCGGACGGCACGATCCGGGTGACGGACCGGAACACGGAGCCCGACCTGTTCTGGGGGCTGCGCGGCGGCAAGGGCAGCCTCGGCGTGGTCACCTCCATGGTCGTCGACCTGTTCCCCGTGTCGACCCTGCACGGAGGCTGCCTCTACTTCAGCGCCGAGGACACCTCGGCTGTCCTGCACGCCTACCGGACCTGGACCGACACGCTGCCGGAGACCACGACCACCTCGGTGGCGATGCTGCGCCTGCCCCCGCTGCCCCAGCTCCCGCCGCCGCTGCGCGGGCGTTTCGTGACCCACCTGCGCTTCGTCCACCTCGGCGACGCCCAGGAGGCGGAGGCCCTTCTCGCCCCGATGCGGGCCGTCGCCGAGCCGATCTTCGGCGAGATCGGGCAGATGCCGTTCGGCGCGATCGACTCCGTGCACAGGGACCCGGTCGACCCCCTGCCGGCCTGGGATCGCGGCGCCCTCCTCCGCGAGCTCGGCGAGGAGACCCTGGAGGCACTCCTCGCGGTGGCGGGCCCGGCGGCCGACGTGCCCCTCACCGTCGTGGAACTGCGCCACCTGGGCGGGGCGCTGGCCCGCGAGCCGCACCTGCCGAACGCCGTGGGCGGGCGGGACGCGGCCTTCTCCCTGCTGGTGATCGGCGCTCCCGTGCCGGAACTGCTGGACACCGTCATCCCCGCCGTGGGCGGTGCCGTGATCGACGCCCTCGCTCCCTGGCAGACCGGCGGGACGCAGCTCAACTTCCACGGGTCGGCGCTCGCGCCCGCCGACCTGTCCCGCGCGTGGCCGCAGCCGACGCTGCGCAGGCTCGCCGCCCTCAAGGACCACTACGACCCGACCCGGATGTTCCGTTTCGGCCACGTCGTGCCCCGCGTCTGAACGTCACGTTCACGAGTGGCCGCGGGCTCAGGCGGTGTTGCGGTTGATGTCCCGCTGCCACCCGCCGTGTTGGGAGCAGACTCCGTTGAGCCCGCCCGACATGCTCACCGTGCCGTCGTTGCACATGACCAGGTAGCCCGTCCCGTTGCGGAAGTTCTCGATGCACCGGAAAACCAGGCAGGCTTCGTCCGCCGGCGGATACACCCGGTTTCCCGTGGGGCAGAACGTGAACCCGTAGATGTTGGGGGGCGCGGCGCAGAACGGACCGGTCGGCTCCACGCTGGGTGGCAGCGTGGGGGTGGGTGTCGGCCAGGGAGTGGGCGTCGGCCAAGGAGTGAACGTCGGTGTGGCGGTCACCGTGGCGGTGGCCGTCACGGTGGCGGTGGCGGTGACGGTCGCGGTCACCGTGGTGGTTACGGTCTCGGTCACCGTGATCGTGGTGGTCACGGCCGGGGGCGTGGGTCCCACGGTGACGGTCACCCGGGGTGCGGGGGTGGACTTCGCCGGCTTCGGCTTCGGCTTCGGCTTCGTCGCGGAGACGGAGAAGGTGCCGCTCTTCTTGTAGCTGCCGACACCGAGATACGTTTCCTGCCAGGCCGTCCGCCCGGCGTTCACCGACAGGGCGGTCGTCACCGTCCGGCACTTCTTCTTCAGGCAGACCCGTTGTTTCACGGAGAACCGCCTCGCGGCGCCGTACCCGTTCGTCACCTGCACCCTGAGGTAGGACTTGCCGCCGACCTTCGTCACGGAGGTCTTGACCACCCGCTTGTCCGTCGCGGTGGGAGCGGTGCTCAGCCCGCTGTCCACCGGCGTGGAGGCGCCGCTCACGCCCTGGCCCGCCTCCGCGAAGCTCCTGATCTCCCGCTTGTCACTCGCGGCGGGGCTCACGGCCGAGGCGGAGAAGGTGTCTCGGATGTCGATGGCACCCATCCAGCCGATGACGGTGATCAGCGTGCCAACGGCCACCACGGACAATAAGAAAGCTCTCATACCACCACAAATATCCCGTATACCAGAATCGCTATTGATAAGTGATTTTTTAATACTTATATCACTTATCCCTCTCGACTTCAGCCGATTGGAACCTTCCAGGCGCACACAGCTCATTTCTTTTCGCCGCAGACAGGAACCAGGTCACCGTGGAGCGGCGTACAGCCCTCTCCACAGGTGCGGCCGGATGCGGGCGCACAGCAGGCATGGCCGCGCCACGACACCCTCCCCCCAAAGCCTCCGGCACGCCTTCCACGCACGTCCGACTTCTCGCCACACACATTCGACTTCTCGCCACACACATTCGACTTCTCGCCATGCCCGCCGACGAGAACTGACGGCGCGGCCGGGCAGCACGCCTTCTCCCACACCGGCACGGGGACGCGGAGGGCGAGCGGGCGCCACCGGACGGGGACGCGGACGCCGACCGGACGGGCATCGGGTGGACAGGCCGCGCCCGGCCGGCCCTCGACACACCAAGGCGATCACAAGTGGTGAGATTTTCCGGAGACCCCGCCGGTCCGCCCGCCGCTCCGGCAGGGACGACTCGCCTTCCGGTCCTCTCAAAAGTCCCAGAATCTACGATCAACCCAATATCCATATATTAATTACAGCCCACCACGCCTTTCACACACAGAAAGACAGTGAAAACCGGAAATTAAAACACCCTTATCGTTTTCGGTGCCAAGTTTTATTGGACCGTCGTCGTGCACGCGTTGTAATTTCGCCACAACGCCCATATCCGAGCCTCACGTCCCGGAGTGAACAATGCACACGACCGAGCGTTCGTCACCCGCGCGCCCCAGGAGCGGGCTCGCCGTTGTCGCCATCTGCTTCTTCACCATCGTCTTCGACGGCTACGACCTGATCGTCTACGGGTCGGTCGTTCCCAGCCTGCTCGGCAACCAGGAATGGGCGCTCACTCCGGCGCAGGCCGGGGCGATCGGCAGCTACGCGCTGATCGGAATGTTGATCGGCGCGGTCGTCGCGGGAATGATCACCGACGTCGTCGGGCGGCGCAAGATAATCCTCGTCAGCATCGCGTGGTTCTCCGTCGCGATGGCACTCTGTTCCACGGCGTCGTCCCCCGAACTCCTCGGCCTGTTCCGTTTCGTCGCGGGCCTCGGTCTCGGAGGCGTCGTGCCGACGACGATCGCTCTGACCGTCGAATACGCCCCGAAGAACCGGCGCAATCTCTACAACGCGCTCATGTTCTGTGGTTATCCGGTGGGCGGTTGCCTGACCGCGCTGGTGGCGATGGCGCTTCTCGCCGAACACGGCTGGCGCGTGATGTTCCTGGTCGGAGCCGCGCCCATCGTGCTGATCCTGCCGCTCGCGATCTGGCTGCTTCCCGAGTCGGCGAGCTACCTGCTCGCGCGGGGACGCCGGGCGGAGGCCGAGGCGGTGGCCGCCCGCTACGGGCTTGACCTCGGCAACGGTCACGGTGAGGCCGGTGAGCCCGGCGAGCCGCGCGACAGGAAGGGTTTCACCCTGCCGTTCCGGCGGGGCTACCTCGCCGCCACCCTGCTCTTCGGAGCTGCCAGTTTCTGCGGCCTGCTGCTGGTCTACGGTCTCAACACCTGGCTGCCGCAGATCATGCGCCAGGCCGGCTATCCCCTCGGCCCCTCACTGCGATTCCTGCTCGTCCTGAACATCGGAGCGATCGTCGGCACCATCGTGATGTCCGTCCTCGCCGACAGGATCGGGGCCAAGGCCATCACGGTCTGCGCCTTCCTCGCCGCCACCGTGTCCATCTACCTGATGAGCTTCGACCTCGGCACCGGCCTGCTGATGCTCTGCGTCGCCGTCGCGGGACTCGGCAGCGTGGGGACCCAGATCCTGGTCAACGGCTACGTCGCGATCTTCTACCCGGCCGCGGGCAGGGGCTCGGCCCTCGGCTGGACGCTCGGCGTGGGCAGGGCCGGTGCGATCGCCGGGCCGCTCCTGGGCGGCTGGCTGCTGGGTTCCGGGCTCGGATTCGAGTGGAACTTCTACGGGTTCGTCCTGCCCGCCCTGCTGGGCGCGCTGTTCATCGCCGCGATCCCGCGCGCCAACCGCCGTCGGCGGGCGTCGGTGGTCGAGACACTCCCCGTGGAAAGCGGTGCGCTCGGCACCATCCCGTCCCAGAGGCGGGCGCAGACCTCCCACGAGGTCATGCGGTGACGACCCCGTCGGGGGAGTCGGGGAAACACCTTAGGAGGGGTGGCGGCCGGACCGCCACCCCTCCGAATCGCTGAACCCCCAAAGCACCGAACCGCCATCCCTCCGTACCGCTGAACCGCTGAACCGCTGAACCGCTGAACCGCTGAACCGCTGAACCGCTGAACCGCTGAACCGCTGAACCGCGAAAGCGTCGGACCACCAAACCGCCGAACCGCCAGAACGCCGAACTTTCGGTGAACGCCTCTCTCCTACTTTGGGCCGATCCAGATCGGTACGACCTCTCGTACCATGATGGGGTGCTCCCCCTTGTGCGATCCGTGTGGGATGAGCCCCGTCCCCCCGACCCGCCGGTGCGGGTGTGGCGGGACTGGGCGCTGGTGGGACTGCTCGTGCCGATCGCACTGCTCGAAGGAGCGCTGCGACCGGATCTTCCGTCGCGGGTCCTCTCGGTGGCGGTCACCATCGGGCTGGTCCCAACGCTGTTGTGGCGCCGGACCAGACCGCTGCTGGTGGTCGCGATCGTCTTCGGCACCACGAGCCTGGCCCCCCTGCTGACGGGCGGCGTCTCCGCGGAGACGAACACGATGGTGTACCTCCTGATCGTGGTGTACGCGTTGGTCCGCTGGGGGTCCGGGCGCGAGGTCGTGATCGGGTTGGCGATCATCCTCGTCGCGGTCGGGCTCTCGATCGTCTTCGGCCGCCTCGCCCCCGCCAACGCGATCGCCGGGTTCGCCGTCGTGTTCTCCGCCGTCGCGCTGGGCGGGACGCTCCGGTATCGGGCGAGGGCGAGGGCACGCGAGCTCGACCAGGTCAAGCTGCTCGAACGCGAGCAGCTCGCCCGCGACCTGCACGACACCGTCGCCCATCACGTCTCGGCGATGGCGATCCGCGCCCAGGCGGGCATCGCCACCTCGGCGGCGCGGCCGAACGCCGCGACAGAGGCGCTCCAGGTGATCGAGGCCGAGGCGTCGCGCGCCCTCGCCGAGATGCGCGCCATGGTCCGTGTCCTGCGCAGGGACGAGCCGGCGGACATGGCACCCGGCCGGCGTGTCACCGATCTCCGGCAACTCGCGAGCCAGGACTCGTCCGACCTGTCCGTCGAGGTGGAGATCCCCGACGACCTCGGCGACCTCCCCCCGTCGGTCGAGGCCGCGATCTACCGCCTCGCCCAGGAGGCGGTCACCAACGCCCGGCGGCACGCCCGTCACGCCACCTACGTCGCGGTCCGCGTCAGCGCCGACGACACGTCGGTGCACCTGCGGGTGAGCGACGACGGCGACACCGGTTCCATCCGCCCGCCAGGACCGCCGGGGTACGGGCTCATCGGCATGATCGAACGCGCCGACCTGCTCGGCGGCACCTGCGAGGCCGGCCCGAACCCCAACCGAGGCTGGACCGTCACCGCCGTGCTGCCCCGCACCGGGTCGGTCACATGAGCATCCGGGTGCTCGTCGCCGACGACCAGGAGATCGTCCGTACCGGACTCTCGATGATTCTCGACGCCCAGCCGGACATCGACGTCGTCGGCGAGGCCGCCGACGGGCGGCGAGCCGTCGAACTCGCGCGGCGCCTGCGCCCCGACGTGTGCCTGTTCGACATTCGCATGCCCGGTCTCGACGGCATCCAGGCCACCCGCCTCCTCGCCGGGCCGACCGTCGAGGATCCTCTCGCCGTCGTCGTCATCACCACGTTCGACCTGGACGAATACGTCTACGCCGCGCTGAGGGCCGGCGCGCGGGGTTTCCTGCTCAAGGACGCGGGCACCGTCCTGCTCACCCAGGCCATCCACGCCGCCGCGAACGGCGACGCGCTCATCGCCCCGAGCATCACCGCTCGGCTGCTCGGCGCCTTCGCCGAGACCGGGCCCACCTCAGCGGTGTCGCAACCCATCGAGGCGCTCACGGACCGGGAGGAGCAGATCCTCGTCACCGTGGCGCGGGGGCGGACCAACAACGAGATCGCCGACGAGTTCCACATCTCGCTCAGCACCGTCAAGACGCACATCGCCAGCCTGATGGCCAAGCTCGGCGCCCGCAACCGCGTCGAGATCGCGATGTGGGCCTACGAGACCAGGCGCGTCAAGAGCTGATCCCGCCGCGGTGACGGGTCCCTCGGCGCGGCTGCGCGTGAGGGGCCGGAATCGCCTGGCCGATCATCCATCGATCGGGCGTACTTTCGCCCGATGAGCTCTTCGCGGGGCCCTCCTACATTGATTTTCGTGGCACGGGACACGCTCGATGCCACCCGGCAGGCGCCTTCGCCTCACCCGATGCCGGCCACGACATCGGTCCACGAGTACGGCGCTCCCGGCGGATCCGCACCCACCCGCGATGGATGAGGAGAATGCGTTGAAGGCATTTGTTCTGCGCTCGTACGGCTCACCCGATGTCCTCGACCTGACGGACGTCGACACGCCCGTTCCCGGCGACGACGAGGTGCTCGTCCGGGTGCGTGCCACCTCCGTCCAGCCCTACGACTGGCACATCATGAGAGGCGAGCCCTACGCCGCGCGCCTGATGGGCGGCGGCCTCCTCGGGCTGCGCAAACCGAAGATCGACATCCTGGGCGCCGACATGGCCGGGCAGGTCGAGGCCGTCGGCAGGAACGTGACGGGGTTCCGCCCCGGCGACGAGGTGTTCGCGCTGCTCAAGCAGGGCGGCCTCGCCGAGTACGTGTGCGTCGGGCAGGACAGGCTCGCGCCGAAACCTCAGAACCTGTCGTACGAGCAGGCGGCGGCGGTGCCGATGGCGGGCATCAGCGCCCTGCTGGGCCTGCGTGACGAGGGACGGCTGCAGCCGGGGCAGAAGGTCCTCATCAACGGGGCCTCGGGAGGTGTGGGGACGTTCGCCGTGCAGATCGCCCGGGCGCTCGGCGCGGAGGTCACCGGCGTCTGCAGCACGAGGAAGATGGACCTGGTCCGGTCGCTCGGCGCGGACGAGGTCATCGACTACTCCAAGGAGGACTTCACCCGCAGTGGAAAGCGCTACGACCTCCTGCTGGACATCGCGGGGGGCCACTCGGTCTCGGCGTGCCGGCGGGCGCTGACTCCCAAGGGGGCCTACGTCCTCATCGGCGGGCGGGCCGGCCGGTGGCTGCGGCCCATGAGTCACATGTTCACGGCACTCGCGGTCTCGCCGTTCGTGTCCCAGAGGGCGGTCATCGTGGACGCGACCCGAGGCGTGGGGAACAGGCAGAACCTGATCACGCTGACCGAGCTCATCGAGGCGGGGAAGGTCACCCCGGTCATCGACCGGGGCTACCCGTTCAAGGACACCCAGACGGCCGTCCGATACCAGGAGGAGGGGCACGCTCCGGGAAAGGTCATCATCACGCTCTGAGATGCCCGAACACTCTGAGACGCCCGACCCGCCACGCGCACGACGATCATCTCCCGCGAGCGACCGGAACATTCGAAACCCTCCTGCTCCTGAGCGACGCGGGAGGCCGGCCGTCGGCTGGAGCCGCCCGGGTTCCGGTTCGCGTACCGTCGGCGGTGGTTCACCTCATGCGATCACGTCGGCGGGTGGAGCGAGCGGGGCCGCCTGCCGGCTGAGTGTGAGGACGGCCTTCGCCGTTCGCGGGTCGGCGGCGGGGGCGAAGGGGGTGACGGGACGTGCCCTTGGCCCGATGACGAGGCCGGTCCGCCCGTCGAGCGAGGCGTCGGCCGCGGCGAGGATCGACGGCCGTGCCGCCACCGACGCGGGACCGGACGTGGCGCGTTCGAAGACTCGCCGGACCAGCGGCCAGAGCAGCCGCAGCCCCGGCGAGACGATTTTGGGCGACCTCATGGTGCCGTCGGTCATGTCGGTGGCCGCGCCACCCGGATCGGCCGCGAAGACCGAGATGCCGGTGCCGCGCAGCCGTTCCGCCAGGTCCAGGGTGTAGGCGAGGTTGGCGAGCTTCGCCCGGCCGTACCAGTGGAAGCCGTAGTAGCCGCCCGGTGGCTCGATGGCGTCGAAGGAGCGTTTGGCCGTCCGGATCGACCCCGAGGTGATGTTCACGATCCGGCTCGGCCCTCCGGCACGGAGCGTTTCCAGCAGCAGCTCGGTCAGCAGGTACGGGGAGAGGTGGTTCACCGCGAACGACGCCTCGATTCCGTCCACCGTCTGCTGCCGGTCGGCGAACATCGCCCCGACGTTGTTGACCAGAACCTTCAGTGGCCCTTCCTCGGCAAAGCCGGCCGCGAGCGCTCGTACGGCGTCGAGTGAGGCGAGATCCGCGGCGACGAACCTCGCCGCCGGACCGGTCGCCACCGCGTCGATCCGCTCGACCGCGCGGGCGCCCCGCTCGGCGTTCCGCCCCACCACGGTCACCGCGTAACCGATCGCCGCGAGCCCCATCGCGGTCTCCAGGCCGATCCCCCCGGTCCCCGCTGTCACCACAGCCCGTTTTTCCATGGCTCCGCCCTCCGCCTACCGGTCCTAATCGGATAGCCATCCGTTTCCTGGCTCGTACCGTAGCATAAACGGATGGCTATCCGATTAGACGGAACGGGCATGCGGCGGCGTACCTCCGGACCTGGATTTCCCGACCGCCGCCACCACCGGAGGCGAGCTTTCAACGGCTTCGGACCGCCGTCAGCGCGGGGAACGGCTCTCAAAGGTCCCGGACACCGTCAGCAAGGGTGGCCGCCCCTCAAAGTCAGCGCGGTGTGCGGCCTTTCGGTCCCTCGGCGCGGTAGGCGGTCTTTCGGCCTCTCAGCGCGGCGGGGGACGCAGCCCTTCAAGGAGAACGTCGAGATAGATCCGCGCGTGCCTGGCGTCATCGTCGCCGGAGCGGACCGCGTGCTCGACGCCGCAGAGCAGGCGGCGGATGTCGTCCGCCTCGACGTCATGCCGGACGACCCCCGCGTCGCGGGCACGGTCGAGCAGTTCCGCGACGGCCCGGTCGAGCTCGGCCTTCATCGCCGAGGTCCGCGCGTCGACGTCGCTGGCGGATCCGAGCACCGCCGCGAACCCGGCGTCGTTCAACGCGTGTTCGAGAGCGAAACGCAGGAGGCGGTGCAGACCGGCACGCGCGTCCTCGTCGGCCGCCGCGACCTGCGCCTCATGGACGAACTGCTGAAAGCGTTCCGCGAGCAGTGCTTCCAGCAGCGCGTGCCGGTTGGGAAAATGCCGGTACACGGTCCCGACGCCCACCCCCGCGAGCCGGGCGATGGTGTTCAGCATGAGCGAGTCGTCACCCGCGGCCAACTGCTCCCTCGCGACCTGTAACACCCGAGCGCGGTTGCGCGCCGCGTCCGCGCGCAACGTCGTCTCACGCTCAGCACCGGGTGTCATCACGTCAGCCTAACGGTTCGCCGGTCAGGCGCCGTGCGGCACCAAACGTGGGTGCGCACTCCTCAGGCGCTGCGGTCGTCTGCCGGAGGAGTGCGCGAACATCCACGGGTCGAGGGTCGAGGTCAGCGGACGGTGCCCTGGGTGTCCTTGCCGTCGTTGTTCCAGTCGCCGATCACGGGCAGGTCGGCGGTGTTGCCGTAACTCACCGAATGAGTGACCTCCCTCTTCGTATCGGTAACCGGGTTGGTACGCATATAGAACACGTTGCCCATGCGCACCCCCACCTCGTCCGAGCCGTCACCGTTCCAGTCGCCCACCAACGGAACGGAGTTGACATTGCCGTACTTGAAGGTGAACTCGGCCTTCCCACCGGCCGGATTGTTACTGATGAGGAACTGCCCCGTACGCGGATCGTAGGCACTGACGGTGTCGTAACCATTACCGTCCCAGTCACCCGCCAACGGAATCATCGGAGTGTCGCCGTAGGACACCTTCACCGTCGTCTCGACATCCGGCTCGGTGACCGGGCTGGTACGCATATGGAACACGTTGCCCATGCGCACCCCCACCTCGTCCGAGCCGTCACCATTCCAGTCCCCCACGAACGGAACCGCCCCGACATTCGCGTTGCCGTACTGAAAGGTGTACTCGGCCTTTCCACCGGCCGGATTGTTACTGATGTAGAACCGGCCCGTGGTCGGATCATAGGTACTCACCGTGTCGTAACCATTACCGTCCCAGTCACCCACGATCGGCACCATCGGACTGTTGCCGTACTTGACGACCGCCCGAGTCGCCTCCTCGGAAGCCCAGTCATCGGTCAGATAGAACTCCAACACCCCCAGACCCGGGTTGGGAGGGTCGTCGCAGTTGCGGCTGGTGACGTTCCTGGAGGTCTGGTTGTTGCCGCCGCCGTAGGTGACGCCGTTGAACGTCGGCTTGACCCGCTCGGAGCCCGCGAATCCCCAGGACGCCTCTCCGTCACCGTTCGAGTCGTGACCGAGCTCGAAGTGGAGGTGTGGGTGGTCGTTGGCCGTGGGCCCCGTCCGGCCGACCTTCCCGATGGTGGCCCCCCGTGCCACCTTCGTGCCCACGTTCACGGCCCGGGACTGCAGGTGCAGGTAGGTGGTGAAGTAGCCGCCGCCGTGATTGATCTGGATCACGTTGCCGGCGTTGCTGTGGTAGAACGACTGATTCACCGTTCCAGCGGCGGGTGCTACCAGCGTGGCTCCCTCGGTGCCGTGCTGGTCCGGCTCCTTGACCATGTCGAGTGCCGGGGCATGCCCCCAGGTGTCCAGCCGCCACTTCTGATCGCAGGGGAAGGGTAGTTGGAGGTTGGGGGCCGCCGCGGTCGCGTGTGCCGGAAGAGCCGGCAGGCCGCCGACGAGAAGAGCGGCCACCACCGTGGTCACCGCCGCCACCCCCGTGGGACGTCTTTTTCCTCGCTGCGGGGAGAGGAAAGAGAACGAACTCATGAACATGTATCTCCTGACGGTCCAGTGGTCGGTATGACCGATGGGTCCTGGTCAGACCTGTGGATCATCTCCGTCTGACGAGCATCACCGTGGCCGAGGGCCCGTCCCATCGCAAGAGGGACGAGGCAGGCAAGGATTCATGGGACGAAAAACCACTCTGACCAGCGCAATCCCACGCACTGTGGGATAAGGCGGGATATATCCATAGATACTGACGTCCTTATGACTACCCTTTGGGGTATCAAACTCGGGTACGAACTCGGGTCCGAAGCTCGGGAGCCTGGATTGTCAGAGCCCTCTGCCGTCGAGGATCTGGCCGCATATCTGCGCCACTTGAAGGACAAAACCGGCCGTAGTTACGACGCCCTTGCCAAGAGGCTCAACATCGGCAAATCCACCCTGCACCGTTACTGCTCCGGAGCCGGAGTGCCACCGCGTTTCACCCTCTTGGAGCAGTTCGCCAAGGAATGTCGGGCGAGTCAGGCAGAAATCATCGAGCTGCACCGGCGGTGGGTACGGACGCAGACCTCATATGTGCCCGAAGCGGAACTCGACACGGAACAGCCCGCCAAGCTTCCCGGCGACCGCGCGACGTCACCGAATGTATCCCTATCTCCGTTTCCGGATGACCGGAAAGCGTCACCGCGTACGCTTTCTCGTCCGTCACCGGCCTCCCCGCCCCCCTCGAAGGGCCCGTCCGAGCAGCGCCCGTTCCCGCGCAGGAGGCTCATGTGGTGGACGCTGGCGGGGATGGGACTCCTGGTCATGGGCGGAGTCCTCTTCTGGCGCCTCGGCCTGGACTTCAGGGCGGACGCGCAAAGCGTCCATGCCTGCGTCGACCGCAAAGGGATCGAGCATGTGGACAAACGGCAGGGCGGCTATGTCTGGACCAGAGACTTCGTGTGCGCCAGCCGAACCGAGGCACCGCTCTACCTCGACGCGGAGAGCACGGAGAAAATAGCGACCCTGGACACCGCGAAGAGCTGGTTCGTCTGCTGGCGACTGGGCCGCGTCCAGGATGACCGGGAGAGGGTCTGGTACTACACCCTGGGAGACCGCGCGGAGCCGGGCAAGAGCCACTTGGGGGGCTGGGGCTACGTCGGAGCCGAAAACGTCATCGCCCCCACTCATCCCATCCAGAACATGCCGCCATGCGGAGACATGCGATGAATATCAGTCAGTCGTCCTCCCTCTCGGCCGATGATCCGGACGCCGCGTTTCCGGCGCACACCGAACCCTCTGTCGTAACCTCTGCCGCCCCGAAGTCACCCGCCCGAACGTAGGTGCCGCCGCACACGGTGACGAAGGGTCCCCGCGACTTCCAGGTGAGGGGTGATTTTGAGTCGTTTGTAACATCTGAGGATCCCGGCCCACTTCCCGGTGTCGAAGCAATCATCCGGGACGAAGGGGGGCCAGGCGGTGACGGACGAGTCACAGCGGTTCACCACGATGTATGACGAATGCCGACAACGGGTCTGGGCCTACGTGGTCAGCCAGGCGGGCAGGCAGATCGCCGACGAGGTGGTGAGCGAGACGTTCGCGATCGCCTGGCGGCGGTTCGACGACATACCGGAGCCCGCCCTGCCATGGCTGCTTGGCGTGGCCCGCAACGTGCTTCGCGACAACGTCCGCGCCGAGATCCGGCGCGAGTCGCTCGCCCGCGAGCTGCGCGCGTGGACCGCGGAGGACCACGCCGACCAGGTCGCCGAACGCCTCGCCGTCATGACCGCGCTCGCCTCGTTGAACCAGGACGAGCGCGAGCTGCTGATCCTGGTGGCCTGGCAGGGACTCACGCCGCGCGAAGCGGCACGCGTCATCGGATGTTCCGCCGCGACCTTCCGCGTACGGCTCCATCGGGCCCGCAAGCGGCTGGTCCACGCGATGAAGTCGGCACCGGCGATCCGCCCCAAGCCCCGGGTGCGCAATCTCAGTGAGGAGTGGTCATGAACCCGATGGACCAGCTGCGGGCGGCCCGCCCGGCCCATCTCGACACCCCGGCCGACGAGCACACCCGTGCCACCGAACTCTCCTACGCCATGTCACAGCCCAGGAAGGGGCGCACCCGCAAGGCCGGTATCCCCAGGCCGGGGTGGGCGCTCGGGCTGGCGGGCGTGGCCGCCGCCACCGCCGCCGTGGCCGTGACGATCACCACGACCGGCGGCACGACACCGCCCCCGGGCTCCCCGATCGCCACGGACCGGCAGCCGACGACGCACTCGTCGGAGCCGGTGGCGCGGCTGTCGGCCAGGCAGCTCCTCCTCGTCGCGGCCGAGTCGTCGCTCAAGGCCCAACAGGGCAGCGGGGCCTACTGGTACGTCGAGAAAGTGAGCGGCAGCACCCAGCAGGTGGGCACCAAGGCGCGGTACACGGTGGACAGCCTGGACCGCAGCCAGACGTGGATCGCCCGCTCGCCTGAACGGGAAAGCTGGTGGGTGTCCCAGAACCTCGGCACCAAGCCCGCGTCCGGCTCGGAGGAGGCCTGGAAGCGGGACGGCTCGCCGTCCACGTGGACGGTGACCATAGACAAGATGGACAAGAACGCCGACGCCAAGGCACAGCTGATCATCGAGGCCAAGGGCGGCAAGCCCTTCGGGAACGCTGTCAACGTGGGCGACAAGGTCGCCGACCTGGCCGGCAAGAACGTCTCGATGGCCGAGCTCCAAGATCTGCCCACGACCGCGGCCGAGCTGAAGGCGTACCTGCTCAAGGGGTACCGGGGGCACAGCACCGAATCCGAGGGCGACCCGCAGGACGCCGACTCCTGGCTCTTCCAGGTGACCGCGGGCCTGTTGAGCGACATGCCCGTCAAGCCCGCCGTCCGGGCTGCGGCCTACCAGGTGCTCGCCGGGCTGGACGGCGTGCGGTCGCTGGGTGAGGTGACCGACGCGCTGGACCGCAGGGGCGAGGGCATCGCCCGTACCGAGAGGTGGCCCACCGGCGAGTTCGAGCGCCAGCTCGTCGTCGACCCGCGGACCGGCATCCTGCTCACGGACCGGTTCGTCGCCGTCGCCCCGACCGGGACCTACGGCTGGGCGAAGCCGGGCACCGCCGTCCACTGGAACGCGATCGTCAAGGCCGAGTGGACCGACCGGGAGCCGGTCAAGCCGTAACCGCGAGGTGTCTCAGCCTCCGTTCAGGACGCGTTTCACCCATTCCAGCGACCCCGTGCGAAGCGCCTCGTCCGCGAGGCGCTTCGCGGACGTCGTCTTCAGTGCGGCGAGTGAGCTGTCGATCCACGGCTGGACGTTCTGGTGGCCCTGCTCGCGGTACTCGATCGCCTGAATCAGGCATTCGAGCTTGTCGGCGTCCCGGGCGCAGACCGCTTCGAGACTGGCCTTCTCCTCGTACTCGCCGACCGCGCCGCTCACCATCTCCGCCACCGGTCCGGGAACCCCGCGCACCTGGTCGGCGGTGACCTCCTCGTTCGGCGTCGCCTTCAGGTACAGCTTGCCGAGATAGGGGATGTCGGTGATGCGGGTCTCCTGCGTGTCGTGGAAGAGGCTCATGAACGCCGCACGCTCGGGATTTCCGCCCTCCAACGCCGTGATCACACTCGCGATGACCGCCGTCCTGAAGGAGTGGTCGGCGATGCTCTCGGGGTCACGTACCCCCGCGACCAGCCAGCCCGTGCGCCGGTAACGCTTGAGCAGCCCGATCTCGTACAGCAGGCCCGTCAGATTCGACAGTTCCTCCGCCATGGAAATCCCCTCTCCCCCTCGGTGGATCATGCGCGGCGCGTAGCCGACCGCCCCGTTTCCGACGCGGACCGCGGTGGCCTCCTCCAGCGTACGGATGACCGCTTCCTTGAGTGTCGCCCGTGGTCAGCGTGTCCGGCGTCGGGCCCGCGGCCCGCGGCACGCGGCACGCGGCACGCGGCACGCGGCACGCGGCACGCGGCACGGGCGAGGCTCACACGAGAGGTTCCCTCTCGTGCCGTCAGGTCGTCTCCGGGCGATCAGGAGACCGGTCAGCCTCCCGCGCGGGGGCGTCGGCCGAGCCCGGTACGGCCTCCGCACCGGGCTCGGCCGCCTCCGGTGCGGAGGCCGTACCGAGTGAGCCCGGTGCGGTGGGCGCGAGGGTCTCGACCGCCTCCGGTAGGGCGGGCGCGACGTCCCGGCGCGACTTCTCCAGCGCGCGGATGAGGGACTGCGCGTCGTAGGGGCCGACGTGCCGACGGCCGTTGACGAAGAGCGTCGGCACCGCCGTGATGCCCATCGCCTCGGCGTCCAGCATGTCGTCGCGGACCCTGCCGGTGACCTCCGGTGCCGTGAGGTCCCGCTCGAACTTCTCCACGTCGAGTCCGAGGTCGCGCGCGAGGCGGATGATGTCGGACGGCCGCTGGTTCTCCTGGTCCGCGAACAGGCCGCGCTCGAACTCGAAGAACCTGCCCTGAAGCGCCGCGGCCTCGGCTGCCTCGGCGCCCGCGAGGGCGTTCGGGTGATACTGCGTGAGTGGCGCGTGCCGCCAGACGTATCGGAGTTCGTCGCCGAGGACCTCGTGCACCTCCAGGATGGAACCGGAGGCCTTGAGGCAGAAGCCACACTGGAAGTCGCCGTACTCGACGATGGTGTAGGGCGCGTCCACCGGTCCGAAGACGTGGTCCCGCTTCGGATCGACCGGGCGGGCGAGCGCCGCCTCGGAGTCGGGTCCCGGGCGCAGGGCGTCGGAGACACGGAAGATCACCGTCGCGATGAGGAGGGCGATGACGGATGCCGCGAGCACCCCGACTCGCGCCTCGTTCTGTGCCGCCGGGTCGTCGATCGCGAGGTCGACGATGAACAGCGAGATCGTGAAGCCGATACCGCACAGCGCGGCCCCGCCCGCGACGCGGTCGAGCGTCAGCCCGGGTCCGAGCTCTCCAAGTCGCAGGACGCGAAGGATCGCGGTGGAGCCGAAGACGCCGACGAACTTGCCCGCCACGAGACCGGCCACAATGCCCCAGGTCAGGGGTGATCGAAGCGCCGCGGCGAGGTTTTCCTGGCTGATCTCGACGCCGGCGTTCGCCAACGCGAACAGGGGCAGGATGACGTAGGCGACGTACGGGGCGTACGCCGACTGGAGCCGTTCGTTGATCGAGATCGACTCCCGCAGGCTGTTCGCCGCCGCGCGGGCGTACGCGGTGTTCGGTGACTGGCGGAACACACGCGCGAGGTCGAGAGCGTGCTCGACGTCCCGTCGATCGGGTCGGTAGACCGGTACGAGAAGGGCGATGGCGACGCCCGCCAGGGTGGGGTGCACGCCTGAGGCGAGGAACGCCAGCCAGACGATGATCGCCAGCGTGCCGTACACGGGACCGCGCCCGCCGCGCAGGTACCGGGTGAAGTAGACGCCCGCGAGCCCGGCCGCCGCGACGATCAGCGGGAGGGGGTCGAGGTTCTCGGTGTACATGATCGCGATGATGCTGAGCGCGCCGATGTCGTCGACCACCGCGAGGGCGAGGAGGAAGACCCTCAGCCTGCCCGGTATCCGCGGGCCGATCAGAGCGAGGGCGCCCACCAGGAACGCGGTATCGGTCGAGATCACGACGCCCCACGCGTACTCGTGCCCCGACCCCCCGGCGATCAGCACGAACAGCAACGCGGGGATCGCGAGCCCCGCGACGGCCGCGGCCACCGGCACGACCGCCCGGGACCAGCTGGTGAGCTCACCGATCGCGAACTCGCGGCGCACTTCGAGCCCGACGGTGAAGAAGAAGATCGCCATGAACGCGTCGTTCACGAGCGCGTGCAGGGTGAAGTCGAGATGAAGATCGCCGACACCGATGGTGAGGTGCGTGTCCCAGAAGGCGTCGTGTGAGCCGGGAGAGGCGTTCGCCCAGATGATCGCGGCGAAGGTCGCGAGCAGCAGGAGCAACGCCCCGATCCGGTTTTGGCCCAACGCACGAACGCGCTCGGCGATCGAACGCGAGGTGACCGAGTGCGCGTCGACCTGCTCAGGATTCGGTGATTGCCGAGTGGTCGTCGAGTTCGCCATACGTCAGGTCCTCGGAACCTCGTGGGGGCACGGCAGGGGACACAGCATCCGCTGAAAAGCCGTCAGTATATGGCGAAGGCCCGCAACCTCGTAGAGGGACGCGATGTCCACCGAAAACCGTCAGCACGTGACGACGGCACGCGACCACGTGGCGACGCGGTAACCGGCCAGGGGGCGAGCGGGAGCACTCCAGACCAATCATTGAACCACATGGTTCAATGAGCTATAGTGAACCATATGGTTCAGCAAGAGGTCCTTGACCGCACGTTCGCGGCCCTCGCAGATGCCACGCGACGACAGATCCTCATCCGGCTCGGCCAGGGGCCCGCCACGATCGGCGAACTGGCCGCACCGTTCGACATGTCGCTCACCGGCATGAAGAAGCACGTGCACGTCCTGGAGAACGCCGGGCTGGTCACCACGGAGAAGGTCGGACGATCGCGGCAGTGTCGCCTCGGCACCGAACGACTGGAGGACGCCATGTCCTGGATCAGGTTCTACCAGCGGCTCTGGGAACGTCGGCTCGACGGCCTCGACGCCTACTTCACCCTCACGAAGGAAGACGACCAATGACCCAGAACATCGAGACCGATCGGCTCCACCTGAGCCGTGTCCTGCCCGCGAAGCCGGAAGAGGTCTTCGACGCCTACACCGACGCCGAGAAGCAGAAGATCTGGTTCAACATCCTCAACGAGAAACCCGGCATCGTCGAGATCGACGTCGACCTGCGCGTCGGAGGCCGGCAGACCGCGGTGTGGGGGCCTGACCCCGAAACCCTGTTTCGAGAGACGCAGACCTTCCTGGTCATCGACCGCCCGCATCGTCTGGTCACCGAATCCGTCGGCTCCAGCCCGGACGGCATGACCATGACCACCACGATCGAGATCACGTTCGAGGAGCACGAGGACGGAACGCTTTTCACCGTGACGCAGACCGGATTCCCGACGCCCGAGATGCGCGACTTCTTCGTGGGAGAGGTCCTGCCGGGAGCACTCGACCGGATCGAGACGTACCTGCGCGGCGTGCAGACGCGGCCCTGAAGGAGAGCGCGAAGATCCAGGATCCGGCTCAACCCGCGGGTCCACGCCTCGCCAGAGGTCGGGCCGACCGTAGACCTCGATGTCCGGTCGGCCTGGGCCTCGATCGGTGTCATCGCGCTGACGACGACCCGAAAGTCGTTGTCCCGGGCTTCCCGCGCGATCGCGGTCACTCTCCGATCGGCCTCGCACCACCTGACGAGACCCACGCAGTGGGCCGCCTGGCTTGACGTTGGGGCCGCCGGCAGCGCGGCGGCACCTTCGGCGCCTCACTCAGAGCCGCACGGCCGAAAGGATGTACAGGTTCACGGTCACCGGTCACGCAGGTACCGCCAGCCCAGCGCCCCGTACCAGGTCATGATCGGCAGGTGGAGAGCGTACCCGAGTTGTTCCAGCGCCGCCGTCGGCCCGTCGGTCCCGGTCGTCCACGGAAGCGCGACCGCGGCCAAACCTGAGATCGCGGCGATCACACCGGCGATACGGAGCCAGGTCGGCATCGGGACACCGGCCGCCGCGGCGGCGGTGGCGGCGACCCACAGCAGCCCGCAGAGGTTCACTGCCGATCCACCGCAGAAGGAGGAGCGTGCCTGGCCCGGTGCCGCCGCACCGCGTCGCGGTTGGCGCAGCGCGGCGAGCAGTAGCGTTGCCGGCCGCTCCGCGAGACGTCCGCGTAGACCAGCCCACAGCCGTCGCGTGCGCAGCGCGCCAGCCGTGACATGCCGCGCCCCGTCAGATGCAGGGCGGTGCCCACCGCGACCAGTGCGCGCAGTACGCCGCCGAGCGACAGGCCCGTGTCGCGATAGTGCAGGTGCCAGCCGGTTCCGGCGTGGTCGGTGACGCGGGGATACGCCGCCGAGGTGGCCAGCAGGTCGTTGAGCAGCGCGACCCGTGCGCGCTCGTCGCGGGTGTCGACGATCTCGCACCACCGCTCGGACAGGTTGAGCGCGGCGGCCAGGTCGGCCTCCTCCGGGGAGCGGTCGATGACGAGGCCGGCGTCCGCGCACCGTTTCACCAGGTCGTCGAGGGAGGCGGGCGGGAAGTTGACCAGGTCCGCCATCAGCAGGACCGCGTCCGCTCCGTAAGGGTTGAGATGCACAATGCCATTACAGCACGCTGGATCCATGAACGACCACGACGGACATGACTGGCACACCCGCTCCCACCACCGCACCAGCGAAGGGCTGGTGCGCTACCAGGCCTGCCACTGCGGTACCTGGCGGGTGCTGTGCGAGGCCCTCGACCCGCCCGCCACGACGGTGGTGGCGTGGAGCGCCTAGCGGCGCGCCCCATCCGACCGGGCGCGCCGCCGACATGGATCATGGAGGCCGGACGCCGCTGTCGCCTTCACCGGTCGGCGAGGCCGCCCACGGAGGTACGGCCCGCAGAGACGCGACTCCGACCGACCGGCCGCCTGCGAATGAACCATTCGGCCACGGCGAGGTTGATCACCCAGCCTGCGGCCACGAGTAGTGCTCTGGGGAACTCGTCGGGCGTCCCGAAAATCAGGAACCACGGCAGGTGGGTCAGCGCCTGCGTGCCCGCACCCAGGCCGATCGCATAACCGCGCATCATCCAGGCGCGGTGCCGGGCGATGTCCCTCCGCCGGATCGCGGTGAAGCCGAGAACGATGGCCACGACCATCGCGGAGCCGAACACGAGCCGGATGCCGGCGAGAAGATCACCGTCACCGACGGGGCGGGGATAGAACAGGTTCATCCACAGACCGGAAAGCGCCGCGACGAGGCCGCAGAGAACCAGGACCCGCCCGGCGATGCGGTGCCAGCCCGGTCTACGGCCACGGAAACGGGGGGCGAACTGGAAAGCTCCCAGGATGCTGTACACGCTGACGCTGAAAATGTGCAGCACCACCGGCAGAGGTGCCGCGAAGAACCGCGCGTTTCCCGGCGTGATCTCCGCGCCGACCGTCAACTCGGTCAGGCGGACGGCTCCGGCGATCATCGGAACGGCACTGAGCGCGATCAGCGCGGTGGGCAGGAGCCAGCCCGGCCGCCGGGAGGCTGTGGCGACGTTGTGGCCACGAACAGCGAAGGTCTCCGCCGTGTTCCGGTCATTCGTCGACCGGCTGCTTCGCGGTGACTGCGCGGACGGGGGTCGTCCCGTCGAGCTCTCATCGGTCATGATCCGATCGTGACGGCCGGCACCCCGGACGCTCATCGGCAGGACGGTCCGATCCGAACCGGCCGATCATCCATCGGCGAGCCGTACTTTCGGCTCACGTCGAGCTCCCCGCGGCCCGGAAACCGCTCACTCCCATGACCTTTGCCCGGCACTCGCCGAACGAAGATGACGGCGACCGGACGTGGCCGCCTCGGGCGCTCCGAGTCTGCCGGCCACCGCGATCACAGAGGTGTCGGCGACACCCGGCGAAAGGTCTGCGTACACCTCCGCCCATTTTCCCCACATTATCATGACGAGATCCGCAAATAGCGCACATAGCTAACTCAACACGCAAGAGCTCGCATATTCCGACATTTGTCATATGGCGAGACAACGCTTTCCCGTCGCATTTTTTGCCCTTCCCTTATGGCTTCGACAATGCAATCCGCGCGACATCGGGAATGTAGGAATCGATCACTGATCCAACGTGTACGACCACACCTGTACCGACGTGCCCGAATTTGGATGACCCTCTCGCTTTTGGAGCCGAGGCATCTGGTTCTTCTGCGCGCATCGCAGGTCGGCGTGTCATCGAATCGCCTGTGGTCGGTCAATTCTCGTCCGTCTGCCTTTAACACCAGCAGGGAAGTCATGCCACATTACCGACGGAGCGTCGTACTGGCCACCGCGATATGCGCGATGGTCTGCGCCATGAGCGATACGGCCGCGCGTGCCGACAGCCCCGCCCAGCGGAAAACCCCACTGATCACCTTGGCGGATCTCCAACCCGCACCGCCGTCTGCCGAGAGAGCGGCTCATGACCAGAGCCCGCAGAACGGGGCGCAGGTCTGCGGACCGCCGTACGTGACCGGAGACCCGGACCTCGGACCGACACTCCTGCCACGGACCGGCTATCTCGGCGCACTCCTGCGCGGCTACGTGCCACTGGGCGGTCTCACCCCCCAGCACTTCCTCTCGCGCTACTGGAACTACACCGTGAACGACTATCGCTACCCGCCCAACTCCGGATTCGCCAACTCCGGCGACTACCCCAACGGCAGGCCGCTGGTCAAGACGACGTTTTTGCAGATCGGCATGAAACTCGACCGTTTCGGCGGCTACGGAGGCTCGTTCTTTGCGCCGATGGGAGACCTGTTCACCAGGCGCGCGCTGCCACCGCGAAATCTGAACACCAACCCGCTGGATCCCACGCACCTGTGCAACTATCACGTGTTCAAGGTGCTCAAGTCGTTCCGCGTCGACGTGGGCCCGGTCTCCCTCGCGTTCCAGATGCCGGGCTGGGGCACGCAGTATCACGTGCTCAGCAAGTACATTCCCGACGCCCCGCAGACGAGCGATGAGGTTCCGGTGAGCTGGCTGCTGCAGAACGGATACCTGGAGGAGCTTCCACCGCCCATCCTGCCTCCCCCTCCCCCGCCTCACCGAATCACCGTAGGAATGACGGTGCCCGAGGACGCCGACCAGGACGAGCCGACAGAAAGAGCCGACGCCGGAAAACCTCTCTGTTCACCGTCGGTGAGGGCGAAGCGGTCTGCCGCCGGGCGGTGCTTCGCCTCGGCGGGACGCGAAGGCCTCGGCCCCGACACACGTCACGCCTCTCCCTCTCGCGGTCGGGCCGTCAACCGGCCGCCGACAGCCGCCGACCAGCGGATATCCGCGGCGGGAAGGCCGGCTGATCGCCCGCGGCCGCACCGGTCGTCGCGTCTCTGAGGAGCGGAGTCCTGCTCCTGCCCGCGATGGCCTGGTCGCCGACGCGACCGCGGGCAGGAGAGGACCGTCATGAGCCCGCAGGCGCCAAGAAACGTCGCCGCGGGCCCCGGAAACCGCGGCGATGCTCCATGATCAGCCGGTGTAGGCCGGCCTGACGACGACGGCCTCTCTCGGGACCGGCCTCGGCTCCTCGACCGCGGGCCGGCGCTCGGCCGGGGCCGGGGAGGGTGAGGCGGACGGCTCCCTGGGATCGGCCGCGGCCGTACCGGAAAAGCCCGCGAGACCCGCGGCCAGGGCCAGCGCCGCGCTGAAGCCGATGAGCGTGGCTTTGATCTTCATATGGATTCCCCTGTTCATTCGAGTCGGGCCTCAGCCCTTGATGACGACCGGAGTACCGATCGCCAGGTTCTTCGCCATCCACCTGATGTCGTCGTCGCCGACCCGGACGCAGCCATGGCTGGCTCGTGTGCCGATGGCGGACTGCTTGTTCGTCCCGTGAACCGCCAGCTGGCCCGGGCCTCCGGCGAAGCTCTTCAGCACGGGCGAGAAGCCGCTCAGCCCGAAGGCGTAGGCGCCGTAGGCCCCGCCGTCGTCGACGGGTTTCACCAGCTCGGTGAAGAAGTAGCGGCCCGGAGGCGTCGGCGTTCCCGCCTCGCCCGTCGCGACCTTGCCCGTCCTGACGGCCCGGTCGCCGTCGTAGACCGTGAACCTGAACGCCCCGCGATCGATCTCCACCCGGTGGGAGGTCTCCGCGAGCGTCACGTCGGTGGCCCTGATCCAGCCCTTGCTGCCGTTCGGCCGAATCGGCAGCAGCACCTGGAGCCACTCACCCTCGTCACGGTCCACCAGGAAGACCCGCGTCGCGCCGTAGTCGTTGGGGCTCGTGATCGTCCGCTGGACCACCCCCTCCTTGTTCCGGTAGACCGTGATCCGAGCCCCCTTGACGCTCGCGATCTTCGATCCGACGCCGCTCGCCGACTCCGGCCGCGCGCCACCGCTCGGAGACTCCGGCCGCGCGCCACCGCTCGGAGGCTCATGCCCTACGGCGCCGCGCGCGTCGGCCGCACAGCCGGTCAGCAGGAGGACGAGTGTCACCGCGGCGGCCGTACCGAGCAGGTTGGTTCTCACCCGCCACAGCCTCGCGACAGAATGTGTGAAACCTGTTTGGTTGTCATGCAGATCCCATATGCACCCCTGGCATGCGCATAACCTCAGGTCATGTGCGCGTACGTACTGGTCGCCGAGGACGATCCCAAGCAGGCCGAACTGCTCAGGCGGTATCTGGAGCGGGAGGGCCACGAGGTCCTCGTCGTGCACGACGGGCGTTCCGCGATCGACGAGGCCCGGCGGGCGGATCCCGGCCTCGTGGTGCTCGACGTGATGATGCCGAAGGTCGACGGGCTGGACGTCTGCCGGGTGCTACGTGCCGAGTCCGACCTGCCGATCCTGATGCTGACCGCCAGGTCCACCGAGGACGACCTGTTGCTGGGGCTCGACCTCGGCGCCGACGACTACGTGGCCAAGCCGTACAGCCCCCGTGAACTGATGGCCCGCGTGCGGACGCTGCTGCGCCGTACCGGCAAGTCCCAGGACGCCGACCGGCGGCTGTTCCAGGCGGGCGATCTCGTCGTGGACCCGATCAGGCACACCGTCACCGCGGCGGGCACGCCGGTGGAGTGTACGCTCGCGGAGTTCCGGATCATCGAGACGCTGGCCGCCGAGCCGGAACGGGTGTTCACCAGGAAGCAACTGCTGGAGCGTGTCCACGGCTTCGACAGGTTCATCACCGAACGCACGGTCGACGTGCACGTGATGAACCTGCGCAGGAAGATCGAGCCTGATCCGCGCCGCCCGGTCCGGTTGCTGACCGTGTACGGCGTCGGCTACAAGCTGACCCACACATGAGGTCGCTGTTCGTCAGGCTGCTCACGAGTTCGGCCGTCGTGGCGGTCTGCTCGATCAGCGCGACGGCGTGGCTGGCCGCGAGCAGCACCTCCGGCGCCATCCAGCGCGAGCAGGGGCAGACACTGGCCAGCGACGCCCAGATCAACAACAACCTCCTCGGCTACGCCTCCAGCCATCCGGACTGGTCGGGCGTCGCCGTCACCGTACGTGATCTCGCCGCCCGTCACAGCCGTCGCATCGCGTTGACCACCGAGAAGGGCGTCCTCATCGCGGACTCGGCGACCCCCGGGACCCCACTGCCCTCCAGGGTGTCGGCCGTCGTCGACCCGCTGGCCGTGGACGTGACCCTGGTGCCTGGGGCGGCCAGGGACCGGATCGATCCACGCGCGGTGGGTCCTTTCCTGCTGCCCGCCTCCGAGCGCGCCCGGCTGGTCAAGGCCGTCGACACCTACGCCATCTGTGCGGGCCGTGTCAGACAGACCGTACAGATGACCGTCTCGAACACCGGCCGGCCCGTCGTGACGACGACCGCCATGGAAGCCGACCAGGAGCCGCGCCCGATGCCGCGCGAGGCCGCCATGCTGAGGGACGTCTGCGACGCCACCATCTTCAGCACGCCGACGCGCACCGAGAAGGCCGCGTTGAAACAGCTCAACCACCTGGTCGGCAGGTGCCTCAAAGGAAAGAGCAAGGAACGGGGCTCGGTCGGCCTCGACTTCGCCTGGGTTTCCAAGGAGAGGCGACCTCCTGGCGCGGAACCCGATCAGACGATCTCGTCCTGCATCGTCACCGCCCGCAAGGAGCAACTCGATCCCTACGTCGCCCCCGCGGCCTACCTGTACATCGGCTCCCCCGCCGAGGCCGCCGGCCAGCGCTTCCCGCTCCCCTCGATCGCCGGCGCCGCCCTCCTCGTGCTCGTGCTGACCGTGGGCGTGAGCGTCATGGCGGCCCGGCGCCTGGTCATGCCCGTCAACGCGCTCACCCACGCCGCGCGACGGATGCGTGACGGGGACAGCTCCGCCCGCGTCACCGTCAGGACGACCGGCGAGATCAACGAGCTCGCCACGGCGTTCAACGAGATGTCGGAACACCTTCAGCGCATGGAGGAGCAGCGCAAGGCCATGGTCAGCGACGTCTCCCACGAGCTGCGGACCCCGCTGAGCAACCTCAGGGGGTGGCTGGAGGCGGCCCAGGACGGCGTCGCCGAGCTCGACCCGGCGCTGATCGCCTCGCTGGTCGAGGAGATCCTGCTGTTGCAGCACATCGTCGACGACCTTCAGGAGCTCGCCCTCGCCGACGCGGGCAAACTCCGTCTGCACGTCGAACCCGTTCACCTCGGCGACCTTCTCGACCAGGTGGCCACCGCTCACCGAAGCCGGGCAGAGGCCGCGGGGCTCACCCTGACCACCGCCGTCATCGGCGACCCCTCGCTGACCGCGGATCCGGTACGACTCCGTCAGGCCGTCGGCAACCTGGTCACCAACTCCCTGCGCTACACGCCACGCGGCGGGCACATCACGCTGTGCGCCCGCCAGGACGGCGACCGGGTCGTCATCGAGGTGACCGACACGGGGGTCGGGATCCGCGCCGAGTATCTCCCCCACGTCTTCGACAGGTTCTGGCGGGCCGAGAAGTCCCGCAACCGGCGGACCGGGGGCAGCGGACTCGGGCTCGCCATCGTGCGCAACCTGGCCGAGGCGCACGGCGGCACGGCCACGGCCACCAGCGTGCCAGGCGTTCGCACGACGTTCACCCTGCGCCTTCCTTCATAGCGAGACCCGAAGCGAGCGGGCGACCACTCCTGGCGCGACTCGGCCTCATCGAGGTGGACGAGACGCAGGGTATGTGTACGCACCTCTTTCAGCCATCGGTGTCTTTCGAGGAGCAATGGCGAGGCCGCGCGGACGGACCCGGCTCACGACCAGGAACGCGGCGGAAGCCGGGCGCGAGCCGTACCGGTGAAGTCGGCGCCACTCCTCGGTCGGGACCAGGCCCGTATGGCAGGCGGGCCACTCGGACGGGCGGGCCACTCGGACGGGTCACCTGGCTTGACGTTGGTGCCGTCGATGCCGCAGCGGCCGTTCTGGGTCATGAACAGGTGCTGCCGGCCGCACCCGGATGGAGTACGGCCGGTGAAATCCAGGTCAGGCCTAGCCGGAGGTCAGGCCGACGGGGTAGCTCACGCCGGTGCCGCCGATGCCGCAGTGATCACCGAGGCTCGGGAGGCTAACCGCGGTCCGGACAAGAGATCACCTGGTTGGGTCCCGCCTCCGGTTTCAGCCGTCGGTGTCTTTTGGGTGACGAGGTGAGGCGTAGACGACCCAGACAGTGCGAGTGGTGTCATCGATGGCATAGCGGACACGCCCGCCACTGGTGACCTCGAACTCCCATTGCTCCAGGTCCTGGCCGTTATGACGGTGAGTCGCGAGGTCACCGCGTAGGCGATGTTGACGCTCATGATCTGCCCGTGAGCGTGGATCGGCTCGCAGTGCCTCGAAACATCGGCGTGTGTTGCCCAGGGCGTGACGGCACAACTCCTCCCACCCCTTGACCGCATCACCGGTACCGAACCGGATATCCCATTCGTCCTCCGAAGGCGGGACCGTGACCCGGTCGCCACGCTTCGGACTCATGCTGAAACCTCTACCGGCCCGAAGTCGCCACTTGTGGCTTTGCGAGCCTGGGCGTAGTGCACGGGGTCGGCCTTGATCCGAGCGGTCGCCCGCCAGCCCGCGATGACCTCCTGTGTGGTGACATCGACATCGAGTTCCGCGGCGTCGGAGAGCGCCTCCACCAGTTCGAGCGTGAAGGCACGCAGTTCGGCGGAGGTGAGGTGGCGGACCCAGGGGAAGACCTCGGGCATGGCGATGACCAGCGTGCGGGCGGTCGGATCGTGCTTGATGAGCGCGAGGAACAGACGGGATGCCGTAGCCAGCGTCTGCCCGCGCTGATCCTCACGGTCGGCGGCGATCAGGTAGAAGTCCGGGGCATCGCGGTGGGTGACGCGTACCCGACCGAGGCGTGCGGCGCGTTCGGCGACGGCTCGGGGGTTTCTCGACAGGTCCGAGAAGGTGACGGCGTCGGCGTTGATGGTGCTCACCCTGCCATCGTAAGTCAGAACACATTCTGAAGTTGGTGAACCAGGGAAGGGGCCTCGCACGGTCGCCTGGCAGTAAGCAGGCCAGATCGAGCGGCCAAATGACTCTCAGCGCGAAAAACAGGCATGAATCGCGCAGCAGCCCTTAGAAGGTCGCCCTGAATCAGTTCCCAGCTCGATGAAGGAGCAACGGCGAAGCCGCGCAGACGGACACGGCTCACGACCAGGAAGGCAGAGGCGAGCCCCGCAGGCGGGTACGGTCTGCCCCCAGAAGCCCGGCGCGAGCCGTACCGGTGAAGTCGGTGCTACTCCTCGGTCGGAACCAGGCCCGTCTGGCAGGCGCCCCACTCAGATGGGTCACCTAGCTTGACGTTGGTGCCGCCGATGCCGCAGTAGCCGTTCGGGTTCTTGTAGAGGTACTGCTGGTGATACTCCTCGGCAAGGTAGTAGGCACCCGCCGGGGCGATCTCGGTGGTGATGGGGCCGTAGCCCGACTCGGTGAGCACCTGCTGGTAGGCGTCACGCGAGGTGAGAGCCGACTTCTCCTGCTCGGGGGAGTTGAAGTAGATCGCCGAGCGATACTGCGTGCCGACGTCGTTGCCCTGGCGCATGCCCTGGGTGGGGTTGTGCGCCTCCCAGAAGACGCGCAGCAGCTCCTCGTACGACACCTTGGAGGGGTCGAAGACGACGCGGACGAGCTCGGTGTGACCGGTCTGGCCGCTGCAGACCTCCTCGTACGTGGGGTTCTGGGTGTAGCCACCCGCGTATCCGACCGAGGTGGAGATCACGCCCGGGGTCTGCCAGAAGATGCGCTCGGCGCCCCAGAAACAGCCGAGGCCGAAGTCTGCGATCTCGCTTCCCTCGGGGTACGGCGGGGCGAGCGGAGAGTCGAGGACAGCGTGGCGGCCGGGCGCCATGATCGGTGTGGGGCGGCCCGGGAGCGCGTTCTCCGGGGACACCATCGTCGTCTTGTCCTTGCCGAACAACCAGCCCATTGTGAACCTCCTCCTGACACGTTCTCACCAGGAGGCAACCATGGGCCGCCCCTCCGTGTTCCCGTAAGGATCTCTTAACAGAGAGAAAAGCACTACTAAATTGTGTTAAATAAAGTAAGGGGCGAAGATGGGCTACATGCCTGAAACACGCCGGGGAGTCCTGTACGGCATCGCCGCCTACAGCATGTGGGGACTGTTCCCGCTGTACTGGCCGCTCCTGAAGCCCTCCACCGCCCTGGAGATCCTCGCTCACCGTATCGCGTGGTCCCTCGTCGCCGTGGTCGCCATCCTGGCGGTACGACGCCACTGGTCCTGGTTCCGCGCACTCCTGCGCACTCCGCGGAAGCTCGGCCTCCTCGTCCTGGCGGCGGCGATCATCACGGTCAACTGGGGCCTCTACATCTACGCCGTCAACAGCGGCAACGTGGTCGAAGGAGCTCTCGGCTACTTCATCAACCCGCTGGTCAGCGTGCTCTTCGGAGTGTTCCTGCTGAAGGAGCGGCTGCGAAGGTGGCAGTGGGTCGCGGTGGGACTGGGCACGGTGGCGGTGGTCATCCTCGCCTTCGACTACGGACGTCCGCCGTGGATCGCGCTCGTGCTGGCCGCCAGCTTCGGCACGTACGGGCTGGTAAAGAAGACCGCCGGGGTGGGCGCGGCGGAGAGCATGACGGTCGAGACGCTGGTGCTGCTGCTACCCGCGCTGGGCTACCTGGTCTATCTGGAACAGCAGGGAACGAACACGTTCGGCAACGTGGGAGCGGGCCACGCGTTGCTGCTGGCCGGGGCGGGTGTGGTCACCGCCGTCCCGCTGCTCTGCTTCACCGCCTCCGCGATCCGGATACCGCTCACCACGATCGGCCTGCTGCAGTACATCGCCCCGCTGCTGCAGTTCCTGTGCGGCGTGTTCGTCATGCGGGAGGTCATGCCGCCCAGTCGCTGGCTGGGGTTCTGTGTCATCTGGCTGGCACTGGCGGTCTTCACCTGGGACAGCCTCAGAACGGCCGCCCGGTCCCGCCGAACGGCCGCGAAATCCGTCCCGGTACGAGAGACCGGGAACGTGGAAACGGTGACCGGGGACGGTCAGGAGCCGCGTACGGCGAGGACGAGAGGGCTGAGCTCCGGGTCGATGTCAGCCTGTTCCAGGGCCGCGGCGAGGGAGCGCTCGTAGGTGGGCGTGGCCCCCGCCAGGCGGGTGCGCCCCTCATCGGTGATCACCGAGTAGACGCCTCGACGGTCGTCCGAGCAGAGGTCGCGCCGGGTCATCCCGGCCCCTTCGAGGCGGGCGACGAGACGGGTCACCGAGCTCTGGTTGAGTCCCACCGCCTCGGCGAGCTCCTGCATGCGCATACAGCCGCTAGGAGCGGTGGCGAGCCGTCCCAGTGCGCGGTACTCCGACAGGCCGAGGCCGTGCCCGCGCTGGAGTGCCTTGGTCAACTCCGCCTCCACGCGAGCGTGTAAGAGGGCGAAACGGTCCCATGACATGGTGATTCCTCCCAGGGTGTTCCATCGGCAGGAGTCTACATGCACGTACATTATTTGCTTTTATCTGCAAGTAATATCGTGGAAAAGACACGAAAAACAGGCTTGGCCGAGCCGGCCGGTGATCATGCCCGCGACAGCCGGCCCGAACGTTTCACGACGTGGTCGCGCGGGTCAGGTGACCGGCCCCCGGCGGGGTCAGGGCCGGGCGAACAACTCCCCGACGTGGTCAGGACCAGGCAGAACGGCTCCCCGGCACGTGCCGGGCGACGGGACCCGGCCCGACCCACACGATGGGCCGAGCGTCAGCCGGACCGCTCCACCACGTAGTCGCACAGTGCCAGGTAGGCGGCGCGGGCCGGGATGTCGGGAAGGCCGGCGAGCGCCTCGCGGGCACGGTCGGCCCAGGCGAGCAGCTCGGCGCGGGCACGCTCCATGGCGGGGTCGGCGCGGAGCAGGCGCAGGGCCTCCTCGATGTCCTCCTCCGCCACCGGACCGGCCAGCAGCTCGCGTAGGCGGGCGTTCTCGGGAGCGTCCGAGGCGAGGACGTAGAGCACCGGAAGGGTCTTGATGCCCTCGCGCAGGTCGGTTCCTGGCGTCTTGCCCGACTCGCCCGTCTCGGCGGCGACGTCGAGCAGGTCGTCGCCGAGCTGCCAGGCGACCCCGATCGCCTCGCAGGCCCGGGTCACACGCTCGATGATCTCGGGCGGGGCACCGCTGAGCATCGCGCCCAACCGGCCGCCGGTGGCCACCAGCGAGCCGGTCTTGTCGGCCAGCACCCCGATGTAGTGGGCCACCGGGTCGTCACCGGGGCGCGGGCCGATGGTCTCGCGAATCTGGCCGCGCACCAGGCGGGAGAACGTCTGGGCCTGGATCCTGATGATGTCGGAGCCGAGGTCCGCGAGGATCTCCGACGCCTGGGCGAACAGGTAGTCGCCGGTCAGGATGGCCACGGTGTTGTTCCAGCGGGCGTTCGCCGAGGCGGAGCCCCTGCGGACCGAGGCCTCGTCCATCACGTCGTCGTGATAGAGCGTCGCCAGGTGGGTCAGCTCGATCACCACGGCCCCCGGCACCACGCCCTCGGACTCCGGTGAGCCGAACTGGGCGGCGAGCAGGACCAGCATCGCCCGGAACCTCTTACCGCCGGCCTCGATGAGGTGCTTGGACGCCTCCGTGACGAAGGCGTCCTCGCTCTGCACCGAGGACCGCAGCAGTTTCTCGACCTCCGCCAGTCCGGTAGCGAGGTCCTGCGCCAGCCGTTCGTCGACAAGAGGGAGATCAACAACCGGTGGCGCAGCCATGAAACGTTACTCCTCTAGCGAATGAACAGCGCGGACGCAGCCTTGTCCGCGAGATCGAGCACCGGCTGCGGGAAGACTCCGAGCACTACCGTAGCCGCTGCCGCGAGAGCGACCACAGCCGAGGTGCCCACCGTGGGAGCCGCGATGGACGGCCCGTCGGCGGAGGGCTCGCTGAAGAACATCAGCACGATGACGCGGACGTAGAAGAACGCCGCGATCGCCGAGCTGACCACACCCACGACGACCAGCGGCAGCGCGTCACCGGCGACCGCCGCGGAGAAAACGGCGTACTTACCGAAGAAGCCGCTGGTGAGCGGGATGCCGGCGAAGGCGAGCAGGAAGAAGGCGAAGATGCCCGCGAGCACCGGGGCGCGCTTGCCCAGACCCGCCCACCGGGACAGGTGCCCGGCCTCGCCGCCCGCGTCGCGGACCATGGTGACGACCGCGAAGGCGCCGACCGTGGTGAAGCCGTACGCGGCCAGGTAGAACAGGATCGCCGACAGGGCCTGCGCGTTCTGCTCGGCGGCGCCGACCGCGACGACACCGGTGAGCAGGAAGCCCGCGTGCGCGATCGAGGAGTAGGCGAGCATCCGCTTGATCTCGGTCTGGGTGATGGCCAGGACCGCGCCGACGATCATCGTCAGGATCGCGACGCCCCACATGACCGGCTTCCAGTTCCACTCAAGACCGCCCAGAGCCACCCAGAAGACCCTGAGGACGGCGCCGAAGGCCGCGACGAGCACGGTGGAGGCCATCAGGGCGGTGACCGCGGTGGGCGCGCCCTGGTAGACGTCAGGCTTCCACGCCTGGAACGGCGCGGCTCCGATCTTGAAGAGCAGGCCGATGCCGAGCATCGCGGTACCGATCAGCAGCAGCGTCTCCTGGCCGCTGACCGCGCTGAGCGAGTCGCTGATGGCCCGCAGGTCCACCGACCCGGCGTAGCCGTAGACCAGGGCCATCCCGTACAGGAAGAAGGCCGAGGAGAACGCGCCGAGCAGGAAGTACTTGACCGAGGCCTCCTGCGAGAGCAGGCGGCGACGACGGGCCAGGCCACAGAGCAGGTACAGCGGCAGGGACAGGACCTCAAGCGCGACGAACATGACCAGCAGGTCGTTGGATGCGGCGAAGAGCAGCATGCCGCCGACCGAGAACAGCAGCAGCGGATAGACCTCGGTCTGGGCGTGACCGCTGAGGATCGCCTCCTCCTCGTCGGGGCTTCCCGGCACCGCCGCCGCCTGCGCGACGAACTGATCCTCGTCGTTGATCAGGAGCGTGCTGACCAGGGCGAGAACGAGGATGATGCCCCAGATGAACAGGGAGGGCCCGTCCACCGCGATGGAGCCCATCGCCGCCGGGGTGTCCGGCAGGCCGTTGACGGCGTTGAGCACCGTCATGAGGAACGCCCCGAGCAGGGCGAGCAGCGTGAGCGGCATGTGGATCGACTTGCGCAGGTAGCGGGGCGCGAACGCCTCGATCAGCACGCCGAGAATGGCCGCGCCGAAGACGAGCAGCACCGGCGAGAGCAACGCGTACTCGATCATCGGGGCTTTGATGGTGCCGTTCACTCGCCGGCCCCCTTCTGGTCTGCCACGGCGGGGTTGGGCTGGTCGATCTTGACGCTGGTGAGCGTCTTGTCCACCGCGGGATTGATCACGTCGAGCACCGGCTTGGGGAAGAAGCCCAGGGCGAGGAGCACCGCGATCAGCGGGATCACCACGAGCCTCTCGCGCCGGTCGAGATCGGGCATGGCGTAGGTCCTCTTCGGGGAGTCACCCTCGACCCGCACGGGCTCCTCCCCCGAGGAGACCGGCTCCTTCGCGGAGGAGGCGGCCACGGCGTACGCCGGGTTCGTGGCACCGGTCATCATGCGCTGGTACATCCACAGGACGTAGACGGCCGCGAGGACGACGCCGCTCGTCGCGATGATCGCCGGGATCGGGTAGCGCTCGTAGGTGCCGACCAGGACCATGAACTCGCTGACGAACGTGGACAGACCCGGCAGGGAGAGCCCGGAAAGACCGGCGATCAGGAAGGTGCCCGCGAGCAGCGGGGCGACCTTCTGCACGCCTCCGTAGTCGGCGATCTGACTGGAACCCCGACGGTAGATCAGGAATCCGGCGATGAGGAACAGCGCGCCGGTCGAGAAGCCGTGGTTCACCATGTAGAGGGTGGCGCCCGCGCCCGCGTTCGCGGTCATCGCGAAGACGCCCAGCGCGATGAAGCCGAAGTGCGAGATCGAGGTGTAGGCGATCAGGCGCTTCATGTCGGTCTGGCCGATCGCCACGATCGCGCCGTAGACGATGCCCACGACCGCGAGCACGATCACCAGCGGGGTGAAGAACTTCGACGCCTCGGGGAACAGCTCCAGGCAGAAGCGGAGCATCCCGTACGTACCGACCTTGTCCAGCACGCCCACCAGCAGCACCGCGGCACCGGCCGGGGCCTGCGCGGCGGCGTCGGGCAGCCAGGTGTGGAACGGCCACAGCGGCGCCTTCACCGCGAACGCGATGAAGAAGCCCGCGAAGAGCCACTTCTGCGTGGTCGGGTCCTGAACGGCCCCGATCAGTTCGGGGAACATGAAGGTGTTCTTCTCGGCGACCACGTAGAGCGCGATCACCGCGACCAGCATGAGCAGGCCGCCGAAGAGCGAGTACAGCAGGAACTTCACGGCCGCGTAGGACCGCTGCGCCCCGCCGTACGACCCGATCATGAAGTACATCGGGATGAGCATGGCTTCGAAGAAGACGTAGAACAGGAAGACGTCGGTCGCCGCGAAGACGCCGATCATCATCGCTTCCAGCACCAGCAGCAGCGCGAAGTAGGTCTTCACCGACCGCTTGGGCGGTGCCGCGGCCCCCGAGCCGTCGGCGTCGTGCCAGGAGGCGAGGATCACGATCGGCACGAGCACCGCCGACAGCGCGATCAGCACCAGGGCGATGCCGTCGACGCCGACGCCGTAGCGGACGCCGAAGCTCGGGATCCACTCGTAGACCTCGGCGAACTGGAACCGCGTCTCGGAGTTCGGGCTGAACTGGGCCGCGATGGCGCCGGTGAGCGCCAGCACGACGAGCGAGACCACCAGGGCCAGCTGCTTGGCGAGCTTGTCACTCTTGACAAGGGAGACACCCACCGCGCCCAGAACGGGCACGGCCATCAGGGTCGAGAGCCAGGGCATCACATGTTCCCTACGTAGAGCAGCGCGCCAACGACCACGGCGGCACCGAAGAGGATGGACAACGCGTAGGACCGCACGTAGCCGGTCTGGATGCGGCGCAGCCGCCCGGAGGTCCCGCCGATCCCCGCCGCCAGGCCGTTGACCAGGCCGTCGATGCCGCGGTTGTCGAAGAACACCGCGATGCGGGCCAGCCACTGGCCGGGGCGCATGAACAGCGCCTCGTTCAGCGCGTCGCCGTACAGGTCACGGCGGGCGAAGGTGGTGACGAACGAGCCGCGCGGGGCGACCCGGGGAACCTCGGCGGCACCGTAGCGGAACCAGGCGAGCACGACACCGACGGCGACCAGCGCGAGCGTGGTCAGGCCGGGGACGCTGAAGGGGTGGAACCCGGGGAGCTCCTCGGGCAGGCCCACCGCAGGGGCGAGGAACCTCATGAGCCGGTTGTCCAGGATCATGAAGGCGCCCAGGACGATCGAGCCGATCGAGAGCACGATGAGCGGCACGGTCATCACCGAGGGCGACTCGTGCGGGTGCACGTCGTCGGCCCAGCGCTTCTTGCCGAAGAAGGTCATGAAGACCATCCGCGACATGTAGAAGCCGGTGATGCCCGCGCCCAGGACCGCGAGCCAGCCCAGGATCTGGTTGTGGTGCATCGCCGTCTCGATGATGCCGTCCTTGGTGAAGTAACCGGACAGCAGCGGGAAGCCGATGATCGCGAGGTAGCCGACGATGAAGGTGGCCGCGGTGACCTTCATCACCGAGAACAGCCCGCCGTACTTGCGCATGTCGACCTCGTCGTTCATGGCGTGCATCACCGAGCCCGCCCCGAGGAACATGTTGGCCTTGAAGAAGCCGTGCCCGATCAGGTGCGCGATGGCGAACGCGTAGCCGACGGGGCCGAGGCCCGCGCCGAGCATCATGTAGCCGATCTGCGACATCGTCGAGCCCGCGAGGCCCTTCTTGATGTCGTCCTTGGCGCAACCGATGATCGCACCGGCGAGCAGCGTGGCCACACCGACGATCGTCACGACGAGCTGCGCGGTCGGGGCCGCCTCGAAGAACGCACCGGAGCGGACGACCAGGTAGACGCCCGCGGTGACCATGGTCGCGGCGTGGATGAGCGCCGAGACCGGGGTCGGGCCCTCCATCGCGTCCAGCAGCCACGACTGCAGCGGCAGCTGGGCCGACTTGCCGCAGGCGCCCAGGAGCAGCAGCAGGCCGATCGCGGTGATCGTGCCCTGCGAGGCGCCGCCGGACTGGATCGCCCCGCTCACGGTCTGGCCGGACAGCTCGCCGAAGGCGACCGTGCCGAACGTCGTGAACATCGTGAAGATCGCGATCAGCAGGCCGACGTCACCGACGCGGTTGACGATGAAGGCCTTCTTCGCCGCGGCCGCCGCCGAGGGCTTGAACTGCCAGAACCCGATGAGCAGGTACGAGGCGAGGCCCACGCCCTCCCATCCGATGAACAGGGCGACGTAGTTGTCGGCCAGCACCAGCAGGAGCATCGCCGCGACGAACAGGTTCAGGTACGCGAAGAACCTGCGCCGGTCCTGGTCGTGCGACATGTAGCCGATCGAGTAGATGTGGATCAGCGATCCCACACCGGTGATCAGCAGGGCGAAGCTGATCGAGAGCGGGTCGATCAGCAGCCCCATGTCGGCGAGGCCGGGGATGAACTGGTAGAGCGAGACGCCCTGACGGCGCTGCGCTTCGGGCAGGCCGAGGATCTCGACGAAGGCGGCGACCGCCACCACGAAGGCGCCCAGGGACATCGCGACGCCGAGGAGGTGCCCCCAGCGGTCGGTGCGACGCCCGCCCAGCAACAGGACCGCGGCGCCGAGCAGCGGGAGGGCGATCATGAGCCAGGAGACTCCGATCACGCCCCCGGAATGCTGGATGATCTCAGCGGGTTCCACGGCCACCTCTTAGTACTTCAGCAGGTTGGCGTCGTCCACCGACGCGGACCTGCGGGTTCGGAAGATCATCACGATGATGGCGAGGCCGACGACGACCTCGGCCGCGGCCACCACCATCACGAAGAACGCGATGATCTGGCCGTCCAGGTTGCCATGCTGCCTGGCGAAGGTGACGAACGCGAGGTTGCAGGCGTTGAGCATGAGCTCCACGCACATGAACACCACGATCGCGTTGCGCCGCACCAGCACACCGACGGCGCCGATCGCGAACAGCAGCGCGGAGAGCACCAGATAGTGAGTCGTCACTTGCCGTCCTCCTGCTGGAGTGCCGCGTCCCTCACATGGACGGGCTCGTCGCCCGAGTCGGAGTCACGGCCCTGCGCCGCCTCCTTCTCCAGGACCTGCTTGATGAGCGCCGCCTTCTCCGGGTCGGTCGGCTCAAAGCCCTCCGCGACCTGCCGGGCGAGCACCCGGTTGACGGACTTCTCCGAGACCGTGCCGTCGGGCAGCAGGGCCGGCATGTCGATCGCGTTGTGCAGCGCGTAGGTGCCGGGTCCCGGCAGCGGCGAGGGCTGCGGGCCGGCGAAGCGGGCGCGGGCCAGGTCACGCTGGGTGGCCTTGGGCCGGATGCGCTCGCGGTGCGCCAGCACCATCGCGCCGAGCGCGGCGGTGATCAGCAGCGCCGAGGTGACCTCGAAGGCGAAGACGTATCTGGTGAAGATGAGCTCCGCCAGGCCGGGCACGTTGCCGCCCGCCGCCTGCACGGCCGCGTCGAGGCCGACGGGCGCGGCGTAGACGGCGTTGCCGACACCCAGGGCGAGCAGCACCGCGAAGCTCAGGCCCGCGACGGACGCCCACAGGCGCTGTCCCCTGATCGTCTCGACCAGTGAGTCGGCGGAGTCGACGCCGACGAGCATCAGGACGAACAGGAAGAGCATCATGACCGCGCCGGTGTAGACGATGATCTGCACCGCGGCGAGGAAGGGGGCCTCCTGGACGGCGTACAGCACGGCGAGCGACAGCATGACGACGCCCAGCATCAGCGCCGAGTAGACCGCCCTGCGGCTGAAGACGAGCCCGAGGGCGGCCCCCACCGAGACGACCGCGAGAACCCAGAACGTGATGGTCTCACCCATTGTTACGTCCCAGCCGGTAGTAGTCCTCTTCGTTCTCGCCGAGACGCATGGGGTGCGGCGGGATCTCCATGCCGGGACCGAGCGGCGCGAGCAGCATCTCCTTGGTGTAGATCAGGCTCTCACGGCTGGTGTCGGCGAGGTCGTACTCGTTGGTCATCGTGAGCGCCCGTGTCGGGCACGCCTCGATGCACAGGCCGCACAGGATGCACCGCAGATAGTTGATCTGGTAGGTGCGCCCGTAGCGCTCACCCGGCGAGAACCGCTCCTCGTCGGTGTTGTCCGCGCCCTCGACGAAGATCGCGTCGGCCGGACACGCCCAGGCGCACAGCTCACAGCCGACGCACTTCTCCAGGCCGTCGGGCCAGCGGTTGAGCTGGTGCCGGCCGTGGAAGCGCGGCGCCGTGGGCCGCTGCTCCTCGGGATAGTTGACCGTCTCGACCTTCTTGAACATCGTGTGGAAGGTCACGCCGAACCCCTTTATCGGGTTCAGCCAATCAGTTGCTCCCACTGGGAACCTCCTTGCGCGCTACACCGTGGTAGTGCGGCAGGTCGAGCGGCGGCACCGGGAAGCCACCCGCGGACGGCTCGGCTTGGAGTTGCTCGAACTCGGCCTCGACCTGGGCGGCCTTGGCCTCCTTGCGCTTCTGCAGCACACTGTCGAAGCGCCACCAGATCCCGAGGCAGGCGATCATCACGACCGCGGCCAGGATGAGCACGAGCGAGCGGTCGGTGCCCTCCAGCTGCAGGGCCCGCACCGTGGCGACGAGCATGATCCAGGCCAGGTTGACCGGGATGAGGATCTTCCAGCCGAGGGCCATCAGCTGGTCGTACCTGACGCGCGGCAGCGAGGCGCGGCACCAGACGAAGAAGGAGAAGACCAGCACCATCTTGAGGAAGAACCACAGCAGCGGCCACCAGCCGGTGTTGGCCCCGTCCCACATCGAGATCGGCCACGGGGCCCGCCAGCCGCCCATGAACAGGGTGATGGAGACCGCGGAGACCACGAAGACGTTGACGTACTCGGCGAGCATGATGACCGCGAACTTCAACGAGTTGGAGTATTCGGTCTGGAAACCGCCGACCAGCTCGCCCTCACCCTCGGGCAGGTCGAAGGGGACCCGGTTCGTCTCGCCCAGCATCGTGATGATGTAGATCAGGAAGGACGGGATCAGCAGGACCATGTACCAGGAGGGCATCGAGAGCTGCAGGCCGAACAGGTTGAGCTCCCCGCCGGACGCCTGCTTCGCGACGATCTCCGAGGTGGAGAGGGTCCCGGCGAACAGGAAGACCCCCACGAACGACAGGCCCATCGCAATCTCGTACGAGACCACCTGGGCGCTGGCCCGCAGGCCGCCGAGCATCGAGTAGGGGGAGCGCGAGCCCCAGCCGGCCAGCACGATGCCGTACACGCCGATCGAGGCCATCGCGAGCACCAGCAGCACCGCGACCGGAAGGTCGGTGAGCTGCAGCGGCGTCTGCACCCCGAACATCGAGACCATCGGGCCCATCGGGATCACGGAGAAGGCCATGAAGGCCGGGACCGCCAGGACGACCGGGGCGATGAAGTAGATCACCTTGTCGACGGTCCTGGGCATCAGGTCTTCCTTCAGCCCCATCTTGAGACCGTCGGCCACCGACTGGAGCAACCCGAACTTGCCCGCCCGGTTGGGGCCGTACCGGTTCTGCATGCGGGAGATGAGCTTGCGCTCGAACCACACGCCGAACAGCACGCCCAGCATCAGGACGATGAAGATGACGACGGCCTTGATGATGCTGATCCAGAGCGGGTCCTTGCCGAAGTCGGCGAGGGTCGGATCGGCCGCTAGAAGAGTCCGGGCATTCATTACCGCTCCTCGTTGGCTTCGCCGGCGGCACGTGCCTCGCCGGCCGTCGTGCCGGTGGCACGCTCGTCGGGTCCGGTGCCCGCGACGGTGCTCGCCGAGCCCGGCGTGACCGGGCTCGCCGCGGCGGGCGCGACGGCGGCGTCTTCCCAGGACACGGGGCCTGGCGAGGAGGCGCCGATCCTGACGACGTCACCGGCGACGGCGCGCAGGTCCCGGGTGACCGAGCGTCCCGCGGAGTTGGCGGGCAGCCACACCACCCGGTCGGGCAGGTCCGCGATCCGCACCGGCAGGCTCAGCGAGCCGCGCTCGGTGCTGACGACGATCTCGCCGCCGTCGACCAGGCCGGACTCGGCCGCGGTCGACTCCGACACCAGCGCGTGTGCCGGGCGGGCGGTGCCCGCCAGGTACGGCTCTCCGGCCTGCAGGCGACCGTCGTCGAGCAGCAGGTGCCAGCTGGCCAGGACGGCCTCTCCCGCCCGCGGCCCGGCCGCGGTCCGGCCTGCCGCGTCGGGGGCGGCTGCCCTGGAGCCGCGCCACGCGCCGATCGAGCCGAGCTCGCGGCGGGCGGCGGCCGGGTCGGGCAGGCCGAGGTGCACGTCCATCGCGTCGGCGATGGCGGAGACGACCCGCAGGTCACTCATGATCCCCGGAACCGGGATCGCCTCGGCGAAGGTGCGCCCGCGTCCCTCCCAGTCGACGAAGGTGCCCGACTTCTCGGCCACCACGGCGACGGGGAGCACCACGTCGGCGCGGTCGGTGACCGCACTGGCGCGCTGCTCCAGGCTCACGATGAACGGGGTGTTCTCCAGGGCGAGCAGTGCGGCCTGCGGCGCCGGCAGGTCGTAGGGGTCGACACCGGCGACGACGAGGGCGTCGATCTGGCCGTCGAGCGCCGCCGCCAGCATGGCGGTGGTGTCGCGGCCCTCACCCTCGGGCAGTGAGGCGACGTTCCAGGCCCTCGCCACCTCGGCGCGGGCGGTCTCGTCGCCGACCGGGCGGCCGATCGGCAGCAGGTTCGGCAGCGCACCGGCCTCGATCGCGCCGCGCTCGCCGGCGCGGCGCGGGATCCAGGCCAGCCGGGCGCCGGTGGAGTCGGCGAGCCGCAGCAGCGCCGAGAGCGCGCCCGGCACGGTGGCGAGCCGCTCACCGGCGAGAATGATCGTGCCCGGCTGCCTGATCGCCTCGGCGGCGATCGCGTCCACGGTGGCCAGGTCGTCCAGCACGGCGGTCTCCGAGCCCGGCACCGCCGGGATGAGGGTGCCGCCCATCTTCGCCAGGCCGGGGCCGGCGAACGGCGCGACCGAGAAGACCTTCAGGCCCTTCTTCCGTGCCGCCTTGCGCAGGCGCAGGAAGACGATCGGCGACTCCTCGTCGGGCTCGAACCCCGCCAGAAGCACCGCGGGCGCCTTTTCCAGGTCGGCGTAGCGGACCTCGATGCCCCGGCCGGCGACGGCGTGCGCCAGGAACCGCGCCTCCTCCTCGGAGTGCGGCCTGGCGCGGAAGTCGATGTCGTTCGTGCCGAGGGCGATCCGGGCGAACTTCGCGTACCCATACGCCTCCTCGACGGTGAGGCGACCGCCGACCAGCACGCCCGCGCGCCCGCGCGCCGCGGACAGGCCCTTGGCGGCCGCGGCGAACGCCTCGGGCCAGGAGGCGGGGACCAGGCGTCCCTCCTCGTCACGGACGAGGGGGGTCTTCAGCCGGTCGGGCTGGGTCGCGTAGGTGAAGGCCCAGCGACCCTTGTCGCAGTTCCACTCCTCGTTCACCTCGGGGTCGTCCCCGGCGAGGCGGCGGGTGACCTTGCCGCGCCGGTGGTCGGTGCGCAGCGAGCAGCCGCTCGCGCAGTGCTCGCAGGCGCTGGGCGTGGAGACCAGGTCGAACGGGCGGGCCTGGAAGCGGTACGCGGCACCGGTCAGCGCGCCCACCGGGCAGATCTGCACGGTGTTGCCCGAGAAGTAGGACTCGAACGGGCGGCCGTCGGCGGTGGCGACCTGCTCCTTGGCCCCGCGCTCGAAGAAGTCGATGAGCGGGTCGCCGGCGATCTCGTCGGAGAAGCGGATGCAGCGCGCGCACTGGACGCAGCGCTCGCGGTCGAGCAGCACCTCCGAGGAGAGCGCGACCGGCTTCTCGAAGATCCGCTTCTTCTCCGTGAAGCGGCTCTCGCCCTGGCCGTTGGACATCGCCTGGTTCTGCAACGGGCACTCGCCGCCCTTGTCGCAGACCGGGCAGTCGAGCGGGTGGTTCAGGAGCAGCAGCTCCATCACGCCGCGCTGCGCCTTCTCGGCGACCGGGGAGGTGAGCTGGGTCTGGACGACCATGCCCTCGGCGACCTCGATCGCGCAGGAGGGCTGCGGCTTGGGGAAGCCGCGGCCGTTGCCGGCGTCGGGGATGTCCACCAGGCACTGGCGGCAGTTGGCGGCCGGCTCAAGCAGCGGGTGGTCGCAGAACCGGGGGATCTGGATGCCGAGCAGCTCGGCGGCCCGGATGATGAGCGTGCCCTTGGGGACGCTCACCTGGAAGCCGTCGATGGTGACGGTGACCAGGTTCACCGGCGCCTGCTGCTCCGGGGTGGTTTCGACGGTCATGGCGTCTCCTCCGTCGGCCTGGTGACCGAGACGGTGCTGTGCTTGCCGGTTGCCTGGATCCGCGCGCTCACTGGGCACCCCACACCGTGGACGGGGCGTGATCGAACGGGCAGCCGCCGATCTCGAAGTGCTTGAGGTATTCGTCGCGGAAGTGCTTCACCGACGAGTGGATGGGGCTGGTGGCACCGTCGCCCAGGGCGCAGAAGGAGCGTCCCAGGATGTTGTCGGCGATGTCGGTGATCGTGGTCAGGTCCTCTTCGGTGCCCTGCCCCTTCTCCAGCCGCTTGAGCACCTGCTTGAGCCAGAAGGTGCCCTCCCGGCAGGGGGTACACTTGCCGCACGACTCGTGCGCGTAGAACTCCGTCCAGCGGAGCACCGCGCGCACCACGCAGGTGGTCTCGTCGAAGATCTGCAGGGCTCGGGTGCCGAGCATCGAGCCCTTCGCCCCGACGGACTCGAAGTCCAGCGGGACGTCGAGGTGCTCGTCGGTGAAGATCGGGGTGCTCGACCCGCCGGGGGTCCAGAACTTGAGCCGGTGGCCCTCGCGGATGCCGCCGGACATCTCCAGCAGCTCGCGCAGCGTGATGCCGAGCGGGGCCTCGTACTGGCCGGGCCTGGTCACGTGGCCGCTCAGCGAGAAGATGCCGAAGCCCTTGGACTTCTCCGTGCCCATCCCGGCGAACCAGTCGGCGCCGTTCGCGATGATGGAGGGAACACTCGCGACAGACTCGACGTTGTTGACGACGGTCGGCGAGGCGTACAGGCCCGCCACGGCGGGGAAGGGGGGCTTGAGCCGAGGTTGGCCGCGGTAGCCCTCCAGCGAGTCGAGCAGCGCCGTCTCCTCGCCGCAGATGTAGGCGCCGGCGCCACTGTGCACGACCAGATCCAGGTCGAAGCCGGAGCCGAACAGGTCGGTGCCGAGGTGGCCCTTGGCGTACGCCTCGGCCACGGCCGCCTGCAGGCGGCGCACGACGTGCAGCACCTCGCCGCGCACGTAGATGAAGGCGTGGTTGGCCCGGATCGCGTACGCGGTGATGATGACGCCCTCGACGAGCGCGTGCGGGTTCGCCATCATCAGCGGGATGTCCTTGCACGTGCCCGGCTCGGACTCGTCGGCGTTCACCACCAGATAGTGCGGCTTGCCGTCCCCCTGGGGGATGAAGCCCCACTTCATGCCGGTGGGGAAGCCCGCGCCGCCTCGGCCGCGCAGTCCGGAGTCCTTGACGGCCTGGATGACGGCGTCGGGGTCCATGCCCAGCGCCTTCTTGGCCGCCGAGTAGTCGCCGTAGCCCTCCAGGGTGAAGGAGTTGGGCTGGTCCCAGTTCGCGGTGAGAACCGGGGTGAGAGTGGTCACTTCGTCTCCTCGCCTGACAGCCCGTCGCTCCGTGACGAGGCCGCGCCGTGCCTGTCGGCACGCTCGTTACGCCCGCACGCGCCGGTCTGACCGGCGCGCCCGCTCGTGGTGGCTCCGCTCCGTGTCACGCTCACGCCTCCGGAGCCTTCCATCCGTTCGCCTTCGCGATCTTCAGGCCCTCCAGGGAGGCGCCCTTCGCGGAGGGGCCGTCGCCGGCCAGGCCGTCGGGCAGGCCCGCGAGCACCCGGGAGGCCTCCTTGAACGTGCAGAGCTTCTTCGGACCCCGGGTCGGGGAGAGTTCCTTGCCGTCCCTGAGGTCGTCGACGAGCTGCTTGGCCGACGCCGGGGTCTGGTTGTCGAAGAACTCCCAGTTGACCATCATCACCGGGGCGAAGTCGCAGGCGGCGTTGCACTCCAGCCGCTCCAGCGAGACCTTGCCGTCGGAGGTCGTCTCGTCGTGGCCGATGCCGGTGTGCTCGGACAGTTCGTCCCAGATCTGGTCGCCGCCCATCACCGCGCAGAGCGTGTTGATGCACACGCCCACGTGGTACTGGCCCATCGGCCTGCGCTTGTACATCGTGTAGAAGGTGGAGACACCGACCACCTCGGCCTTGCTCAGGCCGAGTATCTCGGCGCAGAACTCGTGGCCGTCGTCGGAGACGTAGCCGTCCTCCGACTGCACCAGGTGCAGCAGGGGCAGCAGGGCCGACCGCGGCTTCGGGTAGCGGCCGATGATCTCCTTGGCGTCGCGCTCCAGGCGCTCCCGCACTTCCGGCGCGTACCCCTTGGTCACGGTCGCGCTCACCTCCTCGCCGCCCGTGCGGGCGGCCTCGTTCGAGGGCTCGCCGCCCAGGGCGGTGGTCGTCCCGAGGGCGCTCTCGCCCGTCAGGCCGGTGCCCGTGCTCGCGTCGAGCTTCTCGTGCGCCGGCCGGCCGTCCTGGCCCTTGCTGGAACTCATCGGTCGACACCTCCCATCACCGGGTCGATCGAGGCCACCGCCGAGATGACGTCGGCGATCATGCCGCCCTCGCACGTCACGGGCATGGCCTGCAGGTTCGTGAAGGACGGGTCGCGGAAGTGTACGCGGTAGGGGCGGGTCCCGCCGTCGCTGACCACGTGGGCGCCGAGCTCGCCCCTGGGCGACTCGACGGCGGCGTACGCCTGCCCCGCCGGGACCCGGAAGCCCTCGGTCACCAGCTTGAAGTGGTGGATCAGCGCCTCCATGGAGCCGCTCATGATGTGCGCGATGTGGTCGGGCGAGTTGCCCAGGCCGTCGGGGCCGAGCGCGAGCTGCGCGGGCCAGCCGATCTTCTTGTCGTCGACCATCACCCGGCCGTTCTTGAGCGGCCCGGAGAGACGGTCGAGAGCCTGCTCAATGATCTTGAGCGACTCCTCCATCTCGGCGACCCGTACCAGGTAGCGGCCGTAGACGTCGGCGGTCTTCTCGGTCGGGACGTCGAACTCGTAGGTCTCGTAGCCGCAGTAGGGCTGCGACTTGCGCAGGTCCCACGGCAGGCCGGCGGCCCGCAGCATCGGGCCGGTGACGCCCAGCGCCATGCAGCCGGTGAGGTCGAGGTAGGCGACGTCCTTGGTGCGGGCCAGGTAGACCGGGTTCGCGTCCAGCATCTTGCGCATGTCCCTGATGCGCCCCGGCATGACCTTGAGCAGCTCGCCGACCTTGTCGACGGCGCCCGCGGGCAGGTCGACGGAGACGCCTCCCGGCCTGACGTAGGCCATGTTCATCCGCAGGCCGGTGATGTACTCCATCACGTCGAGCACCATCTCGCGCTCGCGCGACCCGAAGAGGAACGGCGTGGTCGCGCCCAGCTCCATGCCGAAGGTGCCGATCGCCACCATGTGCGAGGAGATCCGGGTGAGCTCCATCATCATCACGCGGATCGCCTGGGCCCGCTCGGGGACCCGGTCGGTGATGCCCAGCAGCCGCTCGACGCCCATGCAGTAGGCGGTCTCGTTGAAGATCGGCGCCAGGTAGTCCATCCGGGTGACGAACGTCGTGCCCTGGGTCCACGTCCGGTATTCGAGGTTCTTCTCGATGCCGGTGTGCAGGTAGCCGATGACCGTGCGGGCCTCGGTGACCGTCTCGCCGTCCAGGTTCAGGACCAGGCGGAGCACGCCGTGCGTGGACGGGTGCTGGGGGCCCATGTTGATGACGAGCTGCTGGTCCTGCTGGCCGGAGAGGCTCTCGACCAGCTCGCTCCAGTCGTTGCCCGAGACGGTGTAGACCTTGCCCTCGGTGGCCTCGTCGTACGCGTCGTACGGGCCGTCGATGGTCTCTTTCGTCTCCTGGTGAGGGACGCTCATGTGTAGGACCTCCTCTGGTCCGGCGCGGGGATCTCGGCGCCGCGGTACTCGACCGGGATGCCGCCGAGCGGGTAGTCCTTGCGCTGGGGGTGACCGTCCCAGTCGTCGGGCATCATGATCCGGGTCAGCGCCGGGTGCCCGTCGAAGACGATGCCGAAGAAGTCCCAGGTCTCGCGTTCGTGCCAGTCGTGCGTCGGGTAGACGGAGACCGTGGAGGGGATGTGCCGGTCGTCGTCGGGGCAGGAGACCTCGACGCGCAGGCGGCGGTTGTGGGTGATCGAGCACAGGTGGATCACCGCGTGCAGCTCCTCGCCCTCCAGGTGGGGGTAGTGCACGCCGGAGACGCCGAGCGAGAGCTCGAAGCGCAGGGCGGCGTCGTCGCGCAGGATCCTCATCACGTCGAGCAGGCGCTCACGCTTGACGTGGAAGGTCAGCTCGCCGCGGTCGACGACCACGCGCTCGACGGCCTCGCCGAGGTCGCCGCCGAGGGCGCGCTCCAGCTCGTCGGCGATGGTGTCGAAGTAGCCGCCGTACGGGCGGGCGCTGGACAGTTCGGGCTTGCGCCGCACGACGAGGCGGCCGTAGCCAGAGGTGTCACCGGTGCCCGAGGCGCCGAACATGCCCAGATGGGCGATCGGCTGCTTCGGCACCTCGGGGAGGTTCTCGGTGGGTTCGCTCGTCATTTCTTGGCGCTCCCCTGGTCGATCAGCGGCAGCGTCCGCAGGGCCTGCAGTTCGAGCTCGTCGATCTGCTTGGCGCGGTGCGCGCCGAACTTCATGTTCTGGATCTTGTCGTGCAGCTTGACGATCGCGTCGATGAGCATCTCGGGGCGCGGCGGGCAGCCGGGAAGGTAGATGTCGACGGGGACGACGTGGTCGACGCCCTGCACGATCGCGTAGTTGTTGAACATGCCGCCGCTGGAGGCGCAGACGCCCATCGCGATGACCCACTTGGGCTCGGCCATCTGGTCGTAGATCTGGCGCAGCACCGGGGCCATCTTCTGCGAAAGCCGTCCCGCGACGATCATCAGGTCGGCCTGGCGCGGAGACGCCGAGGCACGCTCCATGCCGAAGCGCGCCAGGTCGTGCTTGGGACCGCCGGTGGACATCAGCTCGATGGCGCAGCATGCGAGGCCGAACGTCGCCGGCCAGACGGAGTTCTTGCGCGCCCAGCCGGCGACCTGCTCGACCGTGCTGAGCATGAACCCGCTCGGAAGTTTCTCTTCAAGACCCATATCTAGTCCCAGTCCAGACCCTTGCGGCGCCACACGTACGCGTAGGCCACGAGCACGGTGACGATGAACAGCAGCATCTCGACCAACCCGAAGATCCCGAGCTTGTCGAACGCGACCGCCCACGGATAGAGGAAGATGATCTCGATGTCGAACACGATGAACAACATCGCGGTGATCATGTACTTCAGCGGGAAGCGTCCTCCGCCCACGGGCTGGGGCGTCGGCTCGATGCCGCATTCGTAGGCGTCGAGTTTCGCGCGGTTCCAGCGCTTGGGACCGGTGAAGGGGGCGATCGTCACCGAGAAGATCGCAAATCCCGCCGCGAGCACGGCGAGCACCAGGATGGGTGCGTACAACTCCATCGCTACGCCTCCTCTCCCATCTCCACGCGCGCCGGCGCGTAGCTCTGCGTTGTGGTGTATTTCGAAAGTCTAGGCAAAGCGATCATCGCCCACGGCTCCAGGTGCTCGGCACTTGTCGACCTCATGCCGGTGGCGCCACCTTCGACAGGGCGTTGATGATGCGGTCGGACGCGTCACCTCGCCGGTCGGTGAGATTAGCAAGGAGCTTGAGCGCGAACCGCATCAGGTGGGGGTGCGGCAACGCGTGACGCGTGGCGAAGTTCATCACCCCGCGATGCCCGATCAGCTCCACGAACCCCCTGCCGAGGGTGAAGTAACCACCGTATGCGTCTTTCAGCCTCTGGGGGTAAGCGCGCAGCACGCGCTCCCGCTGCGCGGGGGTGACCCTGCCGAGCGCCTGGACGACCGTCTCGGCGGCGATGTGGCCGCTCTCCATCGCGTACGCGATGCCCTCGCCGTTGAACGGGTTGATCATCCCGCCCGCGTCGCCCACCAGCACCAGGCCCCGCGTGTAGTGCGGCTGGCGGTTGAAGGCCATGGGCAGCGCGGCGCCCCTGATGGGGGTCGTCATGTTCTCCTCGACGTAGCCCCACTCGGGGGGCATCCCCTTCACCCAACGCTTGAGCAGGTCGCGGTAGTCCATGCCCTTGAAGGACTCGCTGGTGTTCAGCAGTCCGAGGCCCACGTTGGAGGTGCCGTCGCCGACGCCGAAGATCCAGCCGTAGCCGGGCAGCAGGGTGTCGCCGTCCCACAGCTCCAGCCAGGTCTCCAGGTAGTCGTCGTCGTGGCGGGGGCTCTCGAAGTATGTCCGCACCGCGACGCCCATCGGGCGGTCCTCGCGCTTGTGCAGCCCCATCGCGAGGGAGACGCGGGTGGAGTTGCCGTCGGCGGCGACCACCAGCCGCGAGCGGTAGGTGACCTCCTCGCCGTCCCGCTTCGCGACGACGCCGACGATGTGCCCGCTGCGCTCGTCGAGGATCGGGGCGGTGACGTTCACCCCCTGCAGCAGGCGGGCGCCCGCCTTGACCGCGTTGGCGGCGAGGATCTCGTCGAAGTCCTGGCGGGTGCGGACCAGGCCGAAGTCGGGGTAACTCGACAGCTCGGGCCAGTCGAGCTCGAAGCGCATCCCGCCGCCGACCACGCGCAGGCCCTTGTTGCGGACCCAGCCGGGGGCGTCGATGTCGATCCCCATCGCGATGAGCCGCTTCACCGCCCGGGGGGTCAGCCCGTCGCCGCAGACTTTCTCGCGCGGGAAGGTGGTCTTCTCGAGCAGCAGGACGTCGAGCCCCGCCTGCGCGAGATGGAAAGCGGTTGTCGAACCGGCGGGCCCGGCGCCGACGACGATGACGTCGGCGTCAGCCTCAGCGACTTTCCGCTGTGTGGCGGCTGGCACGGTCACGGGACCTGTCCTGTCCTGTCCTACACGCTGTGGGGGCCTCGGGGTAAGGGGCCTTTCGTTCCTTTGTGAAGGTCTTCACAAACTTGTCGCGCCGAAGTCTAACGCCTTCGGAGGGCAAAGTGTCAGGCGGGTGTCGCCATCGCCTGAGAAACTCAGGAGGGCTTGTACGCACGGTGGAGGGCCACGATCCCCATCGTCAGATTACGCCAGGCCACGCGCTCCCAGCCCGCCCCCTGGATGATCTTCGCCAGCCCCGCCTGGTCCGGCCAGGCCCTGATCGACTCCGCCAGATACTCGTAGGAGTCGTCGTTGGAGCCGAAGAGCTTCGCGGCGCGCGGCATCAGCTTCATCAGGTACTGCGAGTACACGAGGTCGAACGACTTCGGCGTCGGGTGCGAGAACTCCAGGATCACCAGCCGCGCGCCCGGCCTCGCCACCCGGTACATCTCGCGCAGCGCCTGGCCGGTGTCGTGCACGTTGCGCAGCGCCGTGGAGATCGTCACCGCGTCGAAGACCCCGTCGGCGAAGGGGAGCCGCAGCGCGTCGCCCGCGACGAAGCTGACCCCCCGCACGCCCCCTCCGTGGATGCCGGAGCCGCCCCTGCGCCTCACCCCGGTGCTCAGCATGCCGAGCGAGAAGTCGGAGGCGATGGCGCGGGCGCCCAGCGTGGTGAACGCGTCGGTGGACGTACCGGTGCCCGCACCCAGGTCGAGGACCAGCTCGCCGGGGCCCGCGTCGACGGCCGCGGCGGCGGCCTTGCGCCACAGCCGGACCTGGCCCAGGGAGATAACGTCGTTGACAAGGTCGTACCGCCTGGCCGTGCGATCGAACATCGCGGCGACCTCGTGCGGCTGCTTGTCCAGAGAAGCGCGCGTCATGACTCCCACCCTAGGGCCGCCCCGACAATCCACGGAAAGTAGTCATTCCATTACCGTCGGCATGCTAAAAATTGTCGAATGTTTGCCAGAGCCACTTACGCGCTGGTCGCGGCCCTCACCCTGCTCCCCGCGGGGGTCGCCGTCGCCGGCACCACGAAGCACGGCGGGGTCGTCTCGGTCGACCCGGTGGACACCACTCCCCACGTGCTCGACGGGATCGTGAACGCCATCGCGCTGGTGGGCGGCACGGTGGTGGTGGGCGGCTCGTTCGGCGAGGTGCGCGAGGCCGGGAGCGCGACGGTGCTGGCGCGCTCCAACCTCTTCGCGTACGACCTGGCCACCGGCCGGGTCCTGCCCGGATTCGCGCCGCGCCTGGACCGGCCGGTCCAGGCGCTGGCGGCGGGGGTCCGCGGCACCGTCTACGCGGGCGGGCGGTTCACGAAGACCGGCGGGGCCCAGACGCGGGGCCTGGTCCTGCTCCGGCTCTCCGACGGCTCACCGGTCTCCCACTTCGGCGCCCAGGTGCGCGGCGGCGCGGTCACCGGCCTGGCCAGGCTCGGACGCCACCTCTACGCGGGCGGCGACTTCACCCACGTCGGCCCCCTCGCCCGTACGGCGCTGGCGAGGCTCGACGCCGTCACCGGCGCGGCCGACCCGTCCTTCACGATCGAGCCCGGCGCGCCCAGGGGCGGCAGGACGAGGATCCACGCGATGGCCCTCAGCCACGGCAGGCTCGCGGTCGCCGGCGACTTCACCACCCTGGGCGGCCTGTCGCGCGCCCAGCTCGGCCTGATCTCCGTCACCCCTCCCGGCCTCGTCGCGCCGAACGCCGCCTCACCCGACGGCTCGTCGCCCGGCCTCGCCCCCTCCCCGGCCGCGGTCGCGCCGTGGCGGACCGACGCCTACCGGGGCCGGTGCATGGCCGACTTCCCCGGCTATCTGCGAGGGGTGGACTTCGCCCCCGACGGGAGCTATCTCGTCGTCGTCACGACCGGCGGGCCCGGAGGTCCGGACAGGATGTGCGACACCGCAGCCCGCTTCGAGACCGGCGCGCGCGGCGCGGTGAAGCCGACATGGGTGAACCACACCGGGGGCGACTCGCTGTATTCGGTGGCGGCGACGGGGGCGGCCGTCTACGTCGGCGGGCACCAGCGCTGGCTGAACAATCCGGACGGACGTGACTCCGCGGGTCCGGGGGCGGTGGCGCGGCCGGGAATCGGCGCGATCCATCCGCGCACCGGCAGGGCCCTGGCATGGAACCCCACGCGGGACCGCGGAATCGGGGTCAAGGCATTCCTCGCGCATCCCGGCGGATTACTGGTTGGTAGTGACACAACTCGCCTTGGTCACGAGTACCATGCCCGGGTCGGCATGTTCCCGTTGCCGATCACTCCCGGTTCTTAGTGATTCGCTCGCTCACCGCGTCTCTCTGCTTCGAGAGCAGGACGTAACTGGCCACACCGCTGACCAGGAATGCGGCGATCAGGAGAACCAGGGGCTGACGCAGGCCGAGGATATAGAGCACTCCCAGGCTCACGGCCAGCAGGCCGATCCTGGACGCGGTGTAAACGATGACGGGATGCACAGCGTCGAGGCTACGTCACTCCACCCACCCGGTCGCGATCGCGGTGGCCCTACGGGTAACTCTTCGCATGGACTGCGAGCGCTGCTAGTCTTCCCAAGAGATCTGTTTCGTAAAGAAACACCCACGAGAGTCCCAAAAAGGCTCTATCATATAACAATCGGGCAGGCAGTAGATAACAACCCGTGATCTTTGTTGGAAAGCACGGATAAATCAGGCTTCGCTCGGCACACTGGTTACCTGTCCGCCCGCTGGCAGGAAGCGGGATGCGAGGGGGAGAGATTGTGGAGAGTAGCAGCGAGCGTCTGCTGACGCCCGGAGAGGTTGCCGCCCTCTTCCGGGTCGACCCAAAGACGGTTACACGCTGGGCCGCGGCAGGCCGCATCAGCAGCATCCGTACCCCCGGAGGGCACCGGCGTTTCCGCGAGTCGGAAGTGCACGCCCTTCTGCGTGGAGAGGACGTCTTGACGGCCGAACGGCCGGCAGGCGAGTCCCCGCGCGTCTGACGACTTAGGACGTCACACCATCGGTGATCCTGCGCGCCTTACCCGGAAGCCGCAGGGTCACCGTGGAGTCGTGTGAGCCACGACACGACACGGACGGTGACCTCCCCCGTCACCGGCCCACCCGCTCCACAGCCTTCCTCGCTTGAACCCGCCCGGCGCGCTCCGGCTCCCGATCTCCCCGGTTCCGGCTTTCTCGCCCGGCCTCGAACGACGCCCTGTGCGGCCCTCGGAGCCTCTAGGTCTCCTGCTCGGCCTTGAACGCCAGGAACTCCCGCTCCAGCTCGTCGTTCTCCTCCAGCCATCGGCGCCGTCGCTCGGCCCACTCTTCCTCGGTGAGTGACTCGGCAAGCCATCGGTCGTAGTCGGGATCTCCCGGAGAGACCTCCACGTAGGCGTTGCCGATCAGACGCCCGTCATCGCCGACCAGGGTCTGCGGCACGCGCAGGGTCCCGTCGGCGAGCCTGACGACGTACATCCCAGATCACCTAGATTCCGTAGCGCCGGTTGAAGAACAACATGACGTTGAGCGCCATTCGTGTGTCGCCGCCCAGCATGTCGACCAGCGCGGGGCGCTGCCGGGAGACGATCGCGGCGAAGGCGTCGGCGAAGAACTCCTTGCGGCCCAGGTCCGCAGACTGGAGATGGAACGCCGAGGCGAGCGCGGGAACACACTGGTCGTAAAGGGCGGCGAACTCCGGGGAGTCGGACACCCAGCCGCCGCCGGGGGCGTCCACGTCGTCCAGGGCGTGCCCGACCTCGTGCATCATCACGTCGGGGGTGGGTGAGGGCCGGTCTCCCACCACGATCTTGCGGTCGCCGTACGCCCCGGCGCAGATGTCCCACGTCGCCCGGCCCGAGGGGAGCGGCGCGCCGCGCAGGTATCCCATGTCGTCCAGGTCGGGCACGCCGCCCGCGCCGACGTAGATGCCGTCGAGCCCGTCGGCCAGCTTGTCCTTCAACGCGTCGGGCAGCCTCGCGAGGCTCTCCACCGCCCGTACGGCCTCGGGGGGCGGCGCCTCCCACCGCGAGTCCCACTGGCGGTGCAGGATGCGCTCCAGACGCCCGCAGTGGCGCAGGCCGTCACCCAGGTCGGGGGTGTCGGGAGAGTTGGGCTGGGCCCGGGGACTCTCGTCGTCGAGCTCGAAGTCTCTCCAGGTGTACTGCGGGCGGTCGGCCACCGGGGCCGTGACCGTCCCGACCCTGCGCTCCGCCTCGCGGGGAACCTCACGCGGAGCCTCCCTCACGGCACTCTCCGCACGCGTGGCCGGACCTCGCTGCCACCACCGCCGTCGATGGCGGCCCTTGTCGCCCGAATGTGCCATCACACCCCCTGGGGAAGTGGCAACGGCTCCTACGGTAAGGGGTGGGAGCCTTGCCAGTCATCCGTAACGTGGTGCCGGACCGCAGCAGGTCTCATGATGGCTTACAGTTCGGGCATGCCCCTGCTTGGTCTGGCGATACTCGCCTTCTGGCTTTACTGCCTGTTTGACGTCATCACCACGCCGGACAAGGAATCCAGGAACCTCCCCAAGCTCCTCTGGGTGCTCATCGTGGTGCTGATGCCGGTGGCGGGGGGTGTCTTCTGGCTGTTGCTCGGTCGGCCGACCGGCCCCAGGCCGCCCCGCTTCCTCCGTGTCGAGGACAGGCCGTCGCGCCCCGAGGCCCCGAAGGGCCCCGACGACGACCCCGACTTCCTCAAGGATCTCGACCGCCGACTGCGCGACGACGACTGAGAACGCACCGGAATCGATCTTTGTGCGTGCCCGATACGGTCGTTAAGGTCGGCCGAATTCCCGCGCGAACCCCGGTGCGAGGATCGGCGGGAAATTCGGCGTGGGAATTCGGCCGGAAATCCCAATGGAAGAATTCAACCCGAGGAAATCTCGGTGTCGAGAATCAGCCGGGCATCTCGGCGTAGGAGTGCAGCCCTCCGATGAAAATGTTCACCCCGACCAGGTTGAACAGCAGGCAGGCGAAGGCGATGAGCTGCACGATCGTGGCCGCCTTTCCCTTCCAGCCCGCGGTGGCCCTGGCGTGCAGGTAGGCGGCGTAGACGATCCAGGTGATGAACGCCCAGATCTCCTTGGGGTCCCAGCCCCAGTAACGGCCCCACGCCTTGTCGGCCCAGAGCGCCCCGGCGATGACGGCGAAGGTCCAGATCGGGAAGCCGATCACGATGGCCCGGTGCGCGACCCGCTCCAGGTCCTGCCGGGACGGCAGCCGGACCGAGGTGTCCTTCCTGACCAGATAGAGGATGCCGCAGACTCCCGCCACGATGAACAGCCCGCTCGCGACGATCGCCGCCGACACATGGATCACGAGCCAGTACGAGTTCAGCGCGGGCACCACGGGACCGGCCTGCACGTGCAGGTACCGTACGGCGAAACCGAGCCCCAGCGCGGCCGCGACCGTGACGAACGCGCCGAGGAAGCGGATCGGGTAGCGGAGCTGCATGAACAGGAACGCGCTCACCGCCGCGAAGCACATCGCGACGACGAACTCGTACATGTTGCCCCACGGCCACCGGTCCACGGCCAGGCCACGGGTGAGAATGGAGGCGAGGTTGGCGGCCCAGCCGAGCCAGCTCAGCCCGACACCCACCGGCCCCACCCACACCACCCAGGCGGGCGGCGCCTTGACCGCGGGACCGCCCTCGGCGGGGGCCGCGTCGGCCGGCTCGCTCCCGCCGACACCTGCCAGGACGGGCCGGTCCACGCGGGCCGACGCCCTCGCCGGTCGGCCGAAGGCCAGGTCGAAGGCGTAAGCGATCATTGCGAAGACGTAGAACAGCACCGTCGCCAAGATGAGCTGATCGCTCAGCGTGGCGAGACCGACGTCGACCTCAGCGGACATCCTTCACTCCTGAATCGGGAACTCCTGGGTTCAAAACGGAGACGATCTCGGTGAACTCCTCGCTGAAATCGCCGCCCTCGGTGCGCGTGAGGCCGCCCGCCTCGACCTTGCGGTCCCCGTGGATCCGCACCCATATCCTGCGGCGACGGACGGTCAGGGTCAGCACGAGGCCGACGACACAGAGGATCGAGGCCACGAGCGCGGGCATCCGGCCCGGGTCGTGGGTGATCTGCAGGGCGATCCACTCCCGCACGCCGGTGAACTCGATCGAGCCCGCGCCGTTCGGCAGTGTGAGCTTCTCGCCGAGCGCCAGCGGGTCGGCCTTCATGACCAGCGGCTTCATCTTCTTCAGGCTCGCCGGGTCGAGCTCGTAGACCGACTGCGGCCGGCCGTCCTTCAGCCCCAGGTCACCGGCGAACGCGCCGTACACCTGGGCGGTGGGGTTCGCGGCGCCGGGGAAGACCGAGACCCACTCCGAGCCCATCGGGACGGTCGTCGGCAGGAAGCCGACGAGGACGCCGAGCTGCTCCGGCCGCGCGTCCGGGACCTTGATCACGCACTCGGAGGTGAAGGTGGCGGGCTGGACCACCAGGCAGGGCACCGGCCCGTCGAAGGCGACCTCGCCCTCACCGTCGGTGATCTTGAAGGTCGGCGCGTAGCCGTGGTCGATCAGGTAGCTCAGCGTGCCGTTGACGTCCAGCGGCTCGTTCACCTTCAGCACGTAGTCGCGCGGGGCCGCGCCCGGGGCGTCCTCGACCTTGAGCCTGGCCTCGTAGTCGAGGGCCTGCCCCCTCTTCTCGCCCTGCGCGATGTAGGTCGCCTGGAAGTCGTCGACGGTGAAGGAGAACGGCTCCAGCGACTCGGCGTTCACCTGGGTGCCCGGCATGTAGCGGTCGTAGGCCGCGACCGTGTTGGCGAACCCCTCGCCCTCCACGACCAGCACGTTGCCCCGGTAGCCGTACAGCGACCCCATCCCGACCGCGACCAGCAGGCCGAGCAGGGCCACGTGGAACAGCAGGTTGCCGGTCTCGCGCAGGTAGCCCTTCTCCCCGGCGACCCAGCCGGGCCCGGTGGTCACCCGGAACCGCCTGGCGCGCAGCCTCGCGGCGGCCTCCTCGACGGTGAGATCCGCCTCGAAGGAGGCGTGCTGGGGCAGCCTGCCCAGGTTGCGCGGCGCCGCGGGCGGCTTCCTGCGCAGCTCCCGCAGGTGGGTCGCGGTGCGGGGAAGCACGCAGCCGATCAGGGACACGAACAGCAGAAGGTAGATCGCGGCGAACCAGGGCGCCCTGAAGACGTCGAACAGCCAGAACCTGTCCAGCCACTCGGCGAGCCCGGGGCTGTCGTCGAAGTACTGGGCGACCATGGCGTCGGAGACCCCGCGCTGCGGCCAGATCGAGCCGGGAATGGTGCCCAGGGCGAACAGGAACAGCAGGATCAGCGCGGTCCGCATCGAGGTGAGCGTCCGCCAGAACCAGCGCGCCCACCCCACGACCCCGAGACCCGCGGGCCGCCGCGCCTCGCTCACCGTTCGCTCCCCCGTCTTCGGGTCGACCGACACCATCAGATCACCGGCTCGAATCCGCCGACCCAGCCCTGCGTCATCGCGACGAGCTGCCCCCAAAGCCCGGTGACGAGCAGCACCCCAACAACAACCAGCATGACGCCGCCCGCCCTCGTGATCAGCCGCGAGTGCCGGCGTACCGCCTTGAACGTCCTCAACGCCCTGCTGTACGCCAGCCCGGCCGCCACGAACGGCAGGCCGAGGCCGAGCGCGTACGCGAAGGCGAGTATCGCGCCGCGACCGGCGCTGCCCTCGTTCAAACCGAGGGTGAGCACGACCCCGAGGGTGGGGCCGATGCAGGGGGTCCAGCCCAGGCCGAACACCAGGCCGAGCAGGGGCGCCCCGGCCAGCCCCGCGGCCGGGACCCGATGGATGCGGAAATCGCGCTGCAGACCCGGAATCACCCCCATGAAGGCGAGGCCGAGCACGATCGTGAGGACGCCGAGCACCCGCGTGATGATCCCCGCGTTGGTGAACAGCACCGCGCCGAGGCCGCCGAAGAGCGCTCCCCCGGCCACGAACACGACCGCGAAGCCCAGGACGAACAGCACGATGCCCGCCACCATGCGCCCCCGCCTGGGGTCGGCGCTCATGCCCGTCACGTACGACAGGTAGCCGGGGACCAGCGGCAGCACGCACGGCGACATGAACGACACCAGCCCGGCCGCGACCGCGATCGGCAGTGCCAGCGCCAGCGAGCCGCCGGCGACGGTGCCCACGAGGTCGGCGCTCACGACGACCCCGAGCGGTTATCTCTCATCGCCGACCTTGGTCACGGCGTCGAGAAGGTCGTTGTACTTCACCGCGCCGAGGGCCCTGGCGGCGATCCTGCCCTGCCGGTCGATGATCAGGGTCGACGGGATGGCCGCCGGCGGGACCGTCCCCTGGAAGGAGAGGGCGACCTTGCCCGGCTGGTCGAAGATGCTCGGGTAACCCGGCTCGTGGCTGCGTTCGAAGGCGAGGGCGTCGGCCTTGCGGTCCTTGAAGTCGATGCCGAGGAACTCCACGCCCTCGGCCTTCTTCTTGGCGTAGATGTCCTTGAGCACCGGCGCCTCGGCCCGGCAGGGCGCGCACCATGAGGCCCAGAAGTTGAGCACCACGATCTTGCCCTTGTGCGCCGCGAGGTTCGCGGTGCCCCCGTCGAGGGTCTCCCCCTCCACCTGCGGGGCGACCTTGCGGTCAGCGGCCTGGAACAGGGTGATCTTTCCGTCACCGGCCACGAAACGGGTGTCACCGCTCTGTGGCTGCGACCCCTGGTTTCCGGCGCATCCGGCCACGGCGATCAGCAGCGCGACGGCGGCGAAGGATTGTGCGCGCATGGGTGACGGAGGCTCCCTGTACTACAACCGGTAGAGCAATCACTGTACCGGCGGAGTCAGGCGCCCGGCACAGTGGGGCGTTTGACGAGCGCGGCCGCGGGCTCGCTGTATCCGACGCTGATCAGACGGTTCCCCTCGAAGGAGAAGCTCGTGAGGCTGGCGAGGCCGCACTGTCTACGGCGCGGGTCGTGCGGCAGGCGCCTGCCCTCGGCCGCGAGCCTGATCGTCCAGATCGGGAGCTGGTGGCTGACCATGATCGCCTCATGGCCGCGCGCCGCGTCACGGGCGGTGTCGATCGCGGCCCTCATCCGGCTGACCATGTGGATGTAACGCTCCCCCCAGGAGGGGCGGAGCGGGTTCCACAGGTAGCGGTAGAAGCGCGGATTACGGAAGCTACCGACGGAGAGGCCCTCGAAGATGTTCTCGGCCTCGATGAGCCGCTCGTCGATCGTGACGTCCAGGTGGAAGGTCGCGGCGAGCGGGGCCGCCGTCTCCTGGGCGCGCTCCAGCGGCGAGGAGAACAGCGCGGTGACGTCGCGTCCGGCGACCGCCTTCGCCACCGTCTCGGCCATCTGGATGCCGTTGTCGGAGAGGTGGTAGTCGGGAAGCCTGCCGTACAGGACGTTCGCGGGATTGTGCACCTCACCGTGGCGCAGGAGGTGAACGACGGTGGTCTCAGCCATGGTGTTCGCCAGCCTACCGAGAGGCACGGGGTGATGGCCTGGCAGGTGGGTCACTCGAGTCGAACGAGGCAGGATAGGGTCACCCCCGTGAGCCCCCTCGCGCTCGCCCTCGTCCTCTCCTCCGCCGTCGCCCACGCCTGCTGGAACCTCATGAGCAAGCAGGCGGCGGACGCCGACGGTGTCGTCTTCGTCTGGATGGTCGCCGCCGCGTCCACCCTCGTCTGGACCCCGGTCGCGGTGGGCTATCTCCTCCTCGGCGGCACCGGCCCCTCCTGGGCCGACCTCGCGGTGATCGCCGCCAGCACCACGCTGCACCTGGGCTACTTCATGCTGCTCCAGCGCGGCTACCGGCACGGCGACCTCTCCATGGTCTACCCGATCGCCCGGGGCACCGGGCCGATGCTGGCCAGCCTGGTGGCCATCCTCTTCCTGGGCGAGCGGCCGGGCGCGGTCGGCGTCGCGGGAATCCTGCTCGTCGGGGTGGGCGTCTTCCTGCTCGGCGCGGCGCACGGGCCCAGCCGCCAGGACCTGGGCGGGATCGGGTACGGGCTCGCCACAGGACTGTTCATCGCGGCGTACACCGTCTGGGACAAGCAGGTCGTCAGCGCCTTCGCGGTCGCGCCGATCCTGCTCAACTACGGCGGCGACCTCGGCCGCGCCCTCGTCCTCACCTCGCCGGTGCTCGGCTCCCGCCGCAGGGGCCTGATCCTGCCCGTCTGGCGGAAGCACCGGGCGCGGGTGCTGGGCGCGGCGGTGCTGATGCCCCTCTCCTACCTCCTCGCGCTGACCGCGTACACGTTCTCGCCGATCAGCGCGGTGGCCCCGGTACGCGAGGTCAGCGTGCTCGTGGCGGTGGTGCTCGGCGGCAGACTGCTCGCCGAGGGCGACCTGACCCGGCGGCTGCTCGCGGCCTGCGTCATCGTCGGCGGCGTGGTGACGATCGCCCTCGGCTGACAGTGAGGACGGAGGTGAACGCCCCGATCGACCTGGCGTCGCTCACCCACCGACCGGAATCGTCGCCGACTCGACGGGCTCGGACACAGGCCCGCGAAATTCGACCGAGACGGCCTTCAGCGCCTCCACCGCGGCGCGGATGGCCGGGCGGCGGGCGGCGTCACTGCGCCAGAGCGCGTAGATCCTGCGCGTCGGACGCGACCGGATCGGGACGACCCGCACCCCCTGCGGGACGAAGTCGCGGCCCAGCCGGGGGATGATCGCGCACCCCTGCTCCGCCGCGACCAGGGCCATCTGGGTCGGATACTCGTCCGCCATGCAGGTGATGTCCGGCTCCAGCTCGGCCGAGCGCAGCGTGTAGACCAGCCAGTCGTGGCAGACCGTACCGGGTGAGGAGCTGATCCACTGCTCCCCCGACATCTCGGCGAGCTCGATCTCGGGACGCCCCGCCAGCGGATGCGACGCGGGCAGGATCACGTCGGCGATGTCGTCGAAGAGCGTGGCCCGGGACAACCCCTCGGGGATCGCCATCGGACGGTTCATCCAGTCCTGGATCACCGCGAGGTCGAGCTCGCCCCTCGCCACCTCACGGATCTGCCGTTCCGGCTCGCGCTCCATGAGCTGCAGGCGCAGGTCGGGGTGGCGTGAGCGCAACAGTGCGAGCGCGGCGGGCATCAGGCCCCTCGCCGCCGTGGGGAAGGCGCCGATGCCCAGCCGCCCCACGACCTCGCCGCGCAGCGCCTCGAAATCGGCCTCCGCCATCTCGACCAGCGCGAGGATGCGCTCGGCGTGGTCGGCGAGCAACCCGGCCGCGTCGGTCAGCCGCACCCCGCGCCCGTGACGCTCCAGCAGGGGCGCCCCCGTCTCCCGCTCCAGCTTGGCCAGCTGCTGGGAGACCGCCGACGGAGTCACCATGAGCGCCTCGGCCGCGGCCCCCACCGAACCGTAGACGGAAACCGCGTGCAGGGCCTTGAGCCGGTTGAGATCCAACATGTAAGCAACTCTAAACGACACAAGCAAGAAGTTCTCGCTTGTGCTGAAATGTCGTCGGAAACGACGATTGCTGCATGCGTACCCGGCACCTCCTCCTCGCCATCACCCTCACCGCCCTGTGGGGCTTCAACTTCGTGGTGATGGAGGCCGGGCTCCGGCACTTCCCCCCGCTGCTCTACGTGGCGCTGCGCTTCCTGCTCGCCGCCTTCCCCGCCGTACTGCTCGTCGGCGGCCCCGGGGTGCCCTGGCGAAAGGTCCTCGTGGCCGGCGCCACGCTCGGCATCGGCCAGTACGCCCTGCTGCTGACCGGCATGCGGGCGGGCATGCCCGCCGGGCTCACCTCGCTCGTCGTCCAGGTCCAGGCGATCTTCACCGCGATCCTGGCGGTCGCCCTCCTGGGCGAACGGCTCACCCGGCGGCGGATCACCGGCATGGCGGTCGCGTTCGCCGGTCTGGCGCTGATCGCCACCGACCTGGGCACCGGCAGCCCCATCGGCGCGTTCCTGCTGGTCATCGGCGCGGCGTTCTTCTGGGGCATGGGCAACATCGCGGTCAGGAACGCCGCCCCACCCAACTCGTTCCGCTTCATGGTCTGGGTCAGCGCGGTCGCGGCCCTGCCCATGACGGCCCTGTCCCTGCTGGTCGAGGGCGTCCCCCACCTGGAGTTCTCCGTGGAGGGCAGCCTCTCGGTCCTCTACGTCTCACTGATCTCCACCCTCGGCGGCTTCGGCATCTGGGGCTTCCTGCTCCAGCGCTACGACGCCTCGGTGGTCGCCCCCTCCGCCCTGCTCGTCCCGGTCTTCGGCATGTCCTCCGCCGCCCTGTTCACCGGCGAGTCGATCTCCCCCACCAAACTCCTCGCCGCCACCCTGATCATCTCCGGCGTCCTCTACTCCAGCACCCGCGCCCGGCCTCTTCCCTCCTCAGTGCCCTCACCTTCTTCCGTTTAGGCCAAAACGGGAGAGAATGAAACGAGGGCAACGGAGACGATCTGAATGAACACACCAAGTGACGGGGACGATGTTACGGTGACCGACGTGAGCGCCGCACTCGACTACTGGCCCTCCCCTCCCCCGTGGGGATGGACCGCCGACGACCTCGACAACCTCCCGACTGAGGGGCCGAACGGCGAACCCGACTTCTTCAAGCACGTCGAACTCATCGATGGAGCTCTCGTCTTCATGTCCCCCCAAAAACGCTTCCACGAGCGTGTGCTGTTCGGCCTTCGCGTGGCCCTGAACTCCCAGGCTCCCGAGCACGTCGCGGCCGTGCTCCAGATGGACGTCAAGCTCGGCCACCGGATGCGTCCCTGCCCCGACGTCGTGGTCGTTGACGTGAAAGCAGCCGATGACGATGAACGGACTTTCTACACCCCCGGCGAGGTGCACCTCGCCGTCGAAGTGGTCTCCCCCGAGTCCGAGGACCGCGACCGCAAGACCAAGCCCTCCCGCTACGCCGAGGCGGGCATCCCACACTTCTGGCGGGTGGAGAACAACAGCGGCTCCCCTGTGGTCTACGTCTACGAACTCGACCCAGCCACCCACGCATACGCTCTCACCGGCATCCACCACAACCGGTTGACCGTACCCGTCCCCTTCCCCATCACCATCGACCTCAGCAACCTTCCCAGGTAGACCCCGGATCAGCCCAGGTCGTCGAAATCACCGCCCTTGACGCCCCTGACGAAGGTTCGCCAGTTCTCAAAGGAAAAAAGCAGCACCGGGCCTGAGGAATCTTTGCTGTCTCGAAGGCCCACAACACCAGGAAGGCCAACGGCGACCTCCACGCAGTCGGCACCCCCATTGCCACTGAGACTGCTCTTACGCCACAAGACATAGGCCAGGTAAGACCGAGGCATTTGTACCCCCTCACGACTGGGGATCTTCGTAGACCGATCACACACTCAAGGGCGTGTGTCGAAGTCTCCGGTCTTGACGCGACTCAGGAAGGCTGTCCAGCCACCCGACGAGAAGGAAAGTACGGCGCCGTCGGGATCCTTGGAGTCACGGACGAGGTAGCGGTTGTCCATACGGGCGACTTCAACGCAGTTGTTGCCGCTGCCGCTCAAGCTGCTCTTGCGCCAGAGGATGTTCGTCAGATCAGTCATGGTGTAACTGCTCCTTCGCCTCGGTGATCAGTCCCATGGATGCCTCTGGGGACAGAGCCGCACCACATATGCGTGCGAATGTCATTTTATAGCGATCTACCTGATCTGAGCTCTCGATATAGACGTCACCGGCCGTACCTTCGACGTAGGCGACGGCGGGATCGATCTCTTCCGAAAAGGACAGGACGGTGAACGCCCCTTCCAGTCCAGCGTGTGCTCCGGCGCTATACGGCGAGTCCGCTGCGCTCCTTTCCGCACCGGCGCTTCAGCTACGGCGACGGACCCCGAACGACCCCGTACGGATTGCTTCAGCGTCCCAGCGCACCCTGGGCGGCCCGTAAGAAAGCCACTACGGACCGCACCACCTACGGCGAGACGGGCCGTGTGCGGAGGTGGGTGGGTGTTCCGGGCGGCTTATAAAAATCCGCAACCAGCGCGCCCGCCAGGCCGGAGGCCTGACCCACCAGACGACCACCAACGACGGCCGCCCGGAGCACCCGCCCACCGGAGCGCGCACCCACCTTGAACACCGGCCGGACACCCAGACCCGTCACCAACGACGACCGCCCGGAGCGCGCACCCACCAAAGCACCCACCAAAGCACGAACGCGCCCCCCACGAGCGAACCCTCACCGCCCGAAGCAGGAACACATCCCCACAAGAAACCCTGACCGCCCGAAACACCCAGCCGGGCACCAACGAACACTCACACCGCTAACCAGAAACAGAAGCCGCGGCCTTAGCGGCAGCGGGAAGCGCCTCGGCGATACGGGAAAGAGCCTCATCATCATGGGCGGAGGACAGGAACCACGCCTCGTACGCCGAAGGAGGCAGGTAGACGCCCTGCTCCAGCATCGAGTGGAAGAACGCCCGGTAGGCGGCGGTGTCCTGCTTCTGGGCGATGCCGAAGTCGGTGACCCGCTCGTCGGTGAAGAAGATGGAGAACAGGCTCCCGGCCCGCTGCAGGCGGTGCGGCACCCCGGCCGCCGAGAGGGCGTCGGCGGCGGCGCGGCCGATGACCAGAGCGGCGGCGTCGACCCGGTCGTAGACCCCCTCGTCGCAGGCGCGCAGGGTGGCGAGGCCGGCGACGCAGGCGAGCGGGTTTCCCGACAGGGTGCCCGCCTGGTAGACCGGCCCCTCAGGGGCCAGGTGCGCCATCACGTCCGCCCGCCCGCCGAACGCGGCGGCGGGCAGGCCCCCGCCCATGACCTTGCCGAAGGTCATGAGGTCGGCCTCGACCGGGTCGAGCCCGTACCAGCCGGACTCCGACACCCGGAACCCGGTGAGCACCTCGTCGACGATGAGCAGGGCGCCGTGCGCGGTGCACAGCTCGCGCAGCGTGGCGTTGAACCCGTCGAGCGGCGGGACGACACCCATGTTGGCCGGACACGCCTCGGTGATCACACACGCGATCTCGGCGCCGAAGGTCTGGAACGCCTCCGTGACCGCCTCGACCGAGTTGTACGGCAGCACCACGGTGTCGGCGGCCGAGGCGCCGGTCACCCCCGGGGTGTCGGGCAGACCGAAGGTCACCACTCCGGAGCCGGCCGAGGCGAGGAGGGCGTCGACGTGGCCGTGGTAGCAGCCCGCGAACTTCACGATCTTGGACCGGCCGGTGAATCCGCGGGCCAGCCGCACCGCGGACATGGTGGCCTCGGTACCGGAGCTGACCAGGCGGACCTTCTCCACCGGCTCGACGCGGGCGACGATCTCCTCGGCGAGCTCGACCTCGCCGGGTGTCGCCGTACCGAACGAGGTGCCGTCGCGCAGCGCCTCCTGAAGGGCCTCGATCACGGCGGGGTGCCGGTGGCCGAGGATCATCGGTCCCCACGAGCAGACCAGGTCGACGTAGCGGTTGCCGTCGACGTCGGTGATGTAGGGCCCCTGCCCCGAGGTCATGAAGCGCGGTGTCCCGCCGACGGCGCCGAAGGCTCGGACCGGGGAGTTGACGCCTCCGGGGACGATCTCACGTGCGCGGGCGAACAGGGCCTCGGAGTTCTCAGTACGGCTCACGCCCTCCAGGGTAGTAGTCACCGAAGGGCCCCGGAAAAAGCGTCACTCGCAGGTGTCGGCGAGCCAGTCGAGGACGCGCAGCGGGTCGGGCAGCGGGCGTCCGTCTGGCGGGCGCAGCCATGAGCCGGATCCACCGGTCGGCAGGAGCGAGGGCGGGGCGAGGACGTAGCTGTCGCGGCAGTGCCAGCGCAGGCCGGGCATCTCCTCGATGGTGGAAGGACCGAAGTCCAGCGCGCAGGTCCACCACTCGTCCTCGTCGTCGGAGGCGTTCCTGGTGGCCACATAGAACAGGGCCCGGTCGCCGTTGACGGCGACCGGGCCCGAGGCGACTCCGGCGGAGTCCATGTTCGCGAGGGTGGTGCGCCCCGCGGCGAGCGGTACGTCGAAGACGTCGAACACCCGTCCCGTGGGGAGGATCACGTTCGCCTCCGGCTCGTACCGCCACCAGTTGGTGAGCAGGGCCGGGTCGGTGGTGGCCTGCATCTGCCAGGCCCGCGAGAGCGGGTGTGCCCCCGGGTCGGGGCAGCCGATCCTGTCGCAGGAACAGGAGCGCGAACCGCCCTTCAGCGGCTTCGCGCCGGGACAGCTCGCCCAGCCCAGGGCGGCGTACTCCAGCACAAAGTTGATCATCTGCTTCGGATGGCCATGCCGTCTGCTTCGACGAACCATCGGTACCCCGACCATTGTGTCCTCCGTCGTCCGCGCATCCCGCGTGCACCCCGGATGCGGTCGACCTGTCCACACTCTGGTCAGTCAGAACGTCGAATATCCAGGGTTTACGCCACCTGGGACACATCCGCACCGGTTATCGCACTCTAACGCACCCGCTTCTCCATCAAGCGGCGAACCTCCAGTTCTCGGCACGCGCCGCCGGTCTCATCTCAGTTTCCCCGCCACCTCGGTGGCCCAGTAGGTGAGGATCATGTCGGCCCCGGCCCTGCGGATCGCGACCAGCGACTCCATGATCACCCGGTCCCGGTCGACCCAGCCGTTCGCCGCCGCGGCCTCGACCATCGCGTACTCGCCGCTGACCTGGTACGCCGCCACCGGCACGTCCACGGCGTCGCGCACCTGGCGCAGGATGTCGAGGTAGGCCAGCGCGGGCTTGACCATCACGGCGTCGGCGCCCTCGTCGAGGTCCAGCCTCACCTCGCGCAGCGCCTCACCGATCGGTCCCGCCGCGTCCTGCTGGTAGGCGTTGCGGTCACCGAACCGGGGAGCGCACTCGGCCGCCTCGCGAAACGGGCCGTAGAACGCCGAGGCGTACTTCGCCGAGTACGCCAGGATCGGGACCTGCTCGAAGCCGTCACCGTCCAGGGCCGCCCTGATCGCCGCGACCTGGCCGTCCATCATGCCGCTCGGCGCGATGACCTGCGACCCGGCCCGCGCCTGGGCCACTGCGGAGGACGCGTAGCGCTCCAGGGTGGCGTCGTTGTCGACCTCCCCCTCGGGGGTCAGGATGCCGCAGTGCCCGTGGTCGGTGAACTCGTCCAGGCAGGTGTCGGTCATCACGACCAGCGCATCGCCCACGTCGGCGACCAGGTCGGCGACGGCGCGCTGGACGATTCCCTCCGGGTCGTCGGCCGCCGAGCCCCGGCCGTCCTTCACCTCGGGGATGCCGAACAGGATCAGCCCGCCGACCCCGGCCTCGGCGGCCTCGTGGGCGGCCTTGCGCAGCGAGTCGCGGGTGTGCTGGAACACCCCGGGCATCGAGCCGATCGGATTCGGCTCGGTGATGCCCTCCTTCACGAACATCGGCAGCACGAGCTCCGCCGGGTGCAGCCGGGTCCCGGCCACCATCCGGCGCATCGACGCCGTACGACGGAGCCTGCGCGGACGCGCGACAGGGAACTGAGCCGTCATGGTGCTTCCCCTCCCCCCGGCCGGTAAGGGAACCGCGGGCCGGAGGATCTCGGTTGTGTGTTCCTGACTCACCACGCGACGCGGCACCGATCGTGCCGCCGACCGCAACGCCGATCATGAGATCGATCGTGAGACCGATCGTGGTGTCACCGCAACGCCGATCACGGCCCGCGACGCTCGCCGGGGGCCGTCGAACGCGGCCCGCCCGCCCGTCGTGCGCGGGCGGCGACCACTTCCAAGGTTACTTCGCGCGGCGCCGGGCTCCCCGCCGGGTCTGCGAGGGCCTACGAGGGGTGTCCCCCGCCATGACCGCGGCCTGCCGCTGCTTGGCACCATACTCGGCGAGCGCCGCCGCGAGGGCGGAAGCCGCAGGTTTGTCGGCCATGACGTCGACGCGGAGTCCGAACTCCTCGGCGGTTTTGGCGGTCTGCGGGCCGATCACGGCGATGACCGTGACGTTGTGCGGCTTGCCCGCGATGCCCACGAGGTTGCGGACGGTGCTCGACGAGGTGAACAGCACCGCGTCGAACCCGCCGCCCTTGATGGACTCGCGGGTCGGGGCGGGCGGCGGCGCGGCACGGACGGTCCGGTAGGCGGTCACGTCGTCGCACTCCCAGCCGAGCTCGGTGAGCCCCGCCACGAGTGTCTCGGTCGCGATGTCGGCGCGCGGCAGCAGCACCCGGTTGATCGGGTCGAGCATCGAGTCGTACGGCGGCCACTCGGCGAGCAGGCCCTCCGACGACTGCTCGCCGGTCGGCGTCAGGTCGGGCTTGACGCCGAAACTCACCAGCGCCCGCGCGGTGCTCTCGCCCACGGCCGCGACCTTGAGACCGGCGAACGCGCGTGCGTCCAGGCCGTACTCCTCGAACTTCTCACGCACGGCCTTGACCGCGTTCGCGCTGGTGAAGGCCACCCACTCGTAGCGTCCCGTGACCAGGCCCTTGATCGCGCGGTCCATCTGCTGCGGGGTGCGCGGCGGCTCGACGGAGATCGTGGGGACCTCCTCGGGCACCGCGCCGTACGACTGCAGCTGCTCGACCAGGCCGGCCGACTGCTCCTTGGTCCTGGGGACGAGCACCCGCCAGCCGAACAGCGGCTTGGTCTCGAACCACGACAGCCGGTCGCGCATGCCGACGGCCTCGCCGACCACGATCAGCGCGGGCTCGGCCATCCCGGCGTGCTTGAGGTCGGGCGCGAGCCTGCCCAGCGTGGTCACCACGGTGTGCTGCTCGGTCGTGGTGCCCGCGCTGCTCACCGCCACGGGCGTCGAGTCGGGGCGGCCCGCCGCGATCAGCGCCTTCCCGATCGGGACGGCCTCGGCGATGCCGTTGTAGATCACCAGAGTGCCCGATCCGGTGGCGTACGCGGCCCAGTCGTCGATCTGGGTCGCGTCCACGACCCGGAACTCGGGCACCGAGACCGCGGCGGGGATCCCCGCGTAGGTGAGCACCGCCGTCGCCGGTGGCACGCCGGGCACGATCTCGAACTCCACGTCCGCCTTGGCGCAGGCCGCGACCTCCTCGGTGATCGAGGAGAAGAACATCGGATCGCCCGCGCACAGCCGTACGACGCAGCTCCCGCCCTTGGCCGCCTTGACGACCTTCAGCGAGACGGCGCCGTCCTCGGCCGCGTCGACGACGTCGACGCCCTCACGGCAGTGGCGCAACAGCGGGCCGTACGCCTCCCGGTCGAGAATGACGACGTCCGCCTTGGAAAGCAGGTCGGCGCCGCGCAGCGTGAGCAGGCCCTCATCACCGGGACCGGCCCCGACGAAGGCGACGAACCCGGACGGGCGCTCGAAGGTGGTACTTCCGGAGCTCAATGTGCTCGCTCCCCTATCAACGTGCCGGCCCCTTCCGCGATCATCTCGGCCGCGAGGTCGCGACCGAGATCCATGGGCGTGGAAGAGCTTCCGGCGGTGGACTTGCGCACCGCTCGCCTGCCGTCGACGGCGACGACAGCGGCGGTCAGGATCAGATCGTGCCCGTTCTCGGCCGCGTACGCGCCCACCGGGGCGGTGCACCCCGCCTCCAGGGCGTTGAGCACCGCACGCTCGGCGGTGACCGCCGCGCGGGTGCGCGCGTCGTCGAGCACGCTCAGCAACTCGACCAGGTCGGTCCGGTCGGAGCGGCACTCCACGGCCAGCGCCCCCTGCCCGGGGGCGGGCAGTATCTCCTCGACCTCGAAGATCTGGGAGATCTCGGCCTCGCGGCCCAGCCGGCCGAGCCCGGCGGCGGCGAGCACGATGCCCTGCAGCTCACCGGAGGTCACCCTGCCGATGCGAGTGTCGGCGTTACCGCGAATGGGCACGTAATCAAGATCAGGACGAATCACCCGAAGCTGGGCGATCCGCCGCGGTGATCCCGTGCCGATCGCCGCGCCGGACGGCAGGTCGGCCAGTTTGGCGACGCTTACCAGGGCGTCCCTGTGGTCGTCGCGCGGCGGGATCGCCGCGATGACCACGCGCGGGTCGGGCGTGGTGGGCAGGTCCTTCAGGGAGTGCACCGCGAAGTCGATCGCACCCTCGATCAGCTTGTCGCGCAGCGCGCTGACGAAGACCCCGGTACCGCCGAGCTGCGTGAGGTCGCCTCTGGTCACATCGCCGAAGGTGGTGACACCGACCAGCTCGACGGCCGCGCCGGTCAGCTCGGTGAAGCGGGCGGCGACCAGGCCGGACTGCGTCGTCGCCATGACGCTCCGCCTCGTCCCCAGCCGGAGCGGAGAGGAAACGCTGCTCACAGGCCTGCCTCCTTCTTGCTCGGCTCGGTGTTCTTACCCGGCTCGGCATCGATCGTCTCGATGCGCCTCACCGCTTCTGGCACCTTCGGGTCAAGATTGAACAGCTCCCGCAGCGCCTCCGCGTAATGATCGCCCGCCGGGGACTCCGCCAGCTGTTTGACACGCACGGTGGGCTCGTGGAGCAACTTGTCGACCACGCGCCTCACGGTCTGCCCGACCTCGTCCCTGACGCGCCCCTCAAGGTCGGGCACCCGCGCGACGAGCCGTCCGAGCTCCGCCTCGACCACCTGGGCCGCCTTGCTCCGCAGCGCCACCACGGTCGGCGTGACGCGCGCGGCGCGCTCGGCCGACAGGTAGGCGGTAACCTCCTCGGCGACGATCTCGCGCACGGCGATGACCGCCTCGGCGCGACCGCCGTCGTCGGTGCCGGCGTCGGCCTCACCCTCCTGCATGGACTCCAGGTCGACCAGCGTCACACCGGGCAGTCGCCGTACGGCGGGATCGATGTCGTGCGGCAGGGCCAGGTCAAGCAGGAACGTCTCACGGGGAGCCACCATGTCGGCCGTGATGACCACGTCGGTGGCGCCGGTGCAGGAGATGACCAGGTCGGCCCCCGCCAGCTCGGCCGCCAGGTCACCGAATCCGGCTGCCCTGCCGCCGACCGTCCGCGCCAGCCGCACCGCGCGGTCGTGGGTCCGGTTCACCACCACGATGTCGGTGACGCCCGCCCGCTGCAGGGTCGCGGCCGACAGGGCGCTCATCGAGCCCGCGCCGACCACCAGGGCCCGCTTCCCTTCCAGGGGACCGAGGGCGCGCTCGGCGAGGGTGAGCCCCACCCCGACGAGGGAGGCACCCGCCCGGTCGATGCCGGTCTCGGTGTGGGAGCGCTTGCCCACCCGCAGTGACTGCTGGACGAGCTCGTTGAGCGTCGGGCCGAGCGTGCCCTCCTGCTGGGCGAGCCTGAGCGCCGAACGCACCTGGCCGAGGATCTGTCCCTCTCCCACGACCATCGAGTCAAGGCCAGAACCGACGGAGAACAGATGCTCGACGGCGCGATCCTCGTAGTGCACGTAGAGGTGGGAGGCCAGCTGCTCCATGGGAACGCCGGAGTGGGTGCTGAGCAGCCGGGAGATCGAGGTCACCGCGGCGTGGAACCGGTCGACCTCGACGTAGACCTCGACCCTGTTGCAGGTCGAGACGACTATGGCCTCGGCGACGTGGGCGTCCTGCTGGACGTCCTGGAGCAGCTTCACCAGCGAGTCTCCGGAGACGGAGACCCGTTCCAGCAGGGCCACCGGTGCCGTCCGGTGACTCAGGCCGACGACGAGAACGCTCATCGGCCCCCTCCCGCCTTCCGGGAGAGGACGCGATCCGCTCTCGCCGTACTCGGCCTCGCAGTGCCGGCGTACGACCTGGTCAGCACGCTCGTCGTAGTCGTCATGGCCGTCATGACCGTCCGGGAGACGCCGTGCCCGCCGACCCGTGTGCCGTGTCTCTTCACAAGTCCACCGCCTCGGGCCACTCCTCGGCCATCACGGGCCCCCCAGTCATCCGATCCGCCTTGCGTTGCTCGTGGAACGCCAGGATCTGGAGTTCAATCGATAGGTCGACTTTACGGATATCCACGCCTTCTGGCACGGAAAGGACGACAGGGGCGAAGTTCAGGATGCTGGTAACCCCCATGGCGATGACCCGGTCGGCTACCTGCTGGGCCGCCGTAGCCGGTGTTGCAAGCACCACGATCGACACCCCCCGCCGCGTTATCACGGCTTCCAACTCGTCGATGTGCTCCACATTCAATCCCGCGATGTGGTCGCCCACCACCTCGGGGTCCGCGTCGAGCAGCGCCGCGACCCTGAACCCGCGGGAGACGAACCCGCCGTAATTGGCGAGCGCACGCCCGAGGTTACCCACTCCGACGATGGCGACGGCCCAGTCCTGGGTGAGGCCCAGCTCGCGGGAGATCTGGTAGATGAGATATTCGACGTCGTAGCCGACCCCGCGGGTGCCGTACGACCCCAGGTGGGAGAGATCCTTGCGAAGCTTGGCCGAGTTGACGCCCGCCGCGACGGCGAGGTCCTCCGAGCTCACGGTCGCCAGGCCACGCTCGGCCATGCCGTTCAACGCTCGCAGATAGAGCGGCAGCCGGGCGACGGTCGCCTCGGGGATGCCGCGTTCGCGGGCTTGGGACAGACGGCGGATCACGTGCCGGAGCTCCAGGGGGACAGGCGGCCGGCGCGGCCCGGACGCGACGGATGACGAGGTGAAACCACTGTCATTCAGGTTAGTCCTTTTGTGAACCGATGCACAAAGTGAGTGTTCACAATCTTGGCCGCGCCCCCCGCCGGTCCTCTCCCCGCCCCCTCCTCACGCCCCGCCCCTGCGCGTCTTCGCCCCCTCCTCACGCCCCGCCCCTGCGCGTCTTCGCCCTCTCGTCAGGCCCAGACCTGTGCCTCTTCGCCCGCTTGCCAGGCCCAGGACCCGCACCTCCCACGGGCACGCACACCCGGTTCGCCGGGTTTTCCCTTCGTCGTCCCGGATCTTCGCCGCTCGCCACAAGGAACGGCGCGGCGCCGCGATTCGGCTACCGTGACGGTCATGTCACCGCGAGACCATCGCATCACCCTGCTCGGCAAACCCGGTTGCCACCTGTGCGACGACGCACGGGCGGTGATCGAGCGGGTCGCCACCGAACTCGGCGTCCCGTGGGAGGAACGCGACATCACGGCCTCCGCCGAGGATGAGGCCCGCTACTGGGAGATGATCCCGGTCACCCTCATCGACGGGGTGCAGCACGACTTCTGGCGCGTCGACGAGAACCGCCTCCGCGCCGCCCTCGGCGCCTGAGGACCTCGACGCCTGAGGACAGGGACGTCCTCTGCCCCTAAATTGGTGCCGCTCGTCCCCATGGTCGTTCCCGCGTTTCCCGCGACACGACCGCAGCGCCCCGGCGGGTGAGCGGCCGACGTGGTCGCCCCCGGCCGTCGCCGGAAAAATGTGATCGTCCCCGGCCTGGTGGAAGGTCGGTCCGATCATCACCATCGGAACGTGATCATCCCCCGCCCGTCGGCCGGCCCCACGCGGCCGGCCCGCGCTCACGACCTGAAGGCCATCGGAAGCGGCATCACCTTCGCGGCGTTCACCGTGAGTTCGATCACATTGGTGGCGAGCACCATCGTCTGACGCTCGGTGACGAAACGTTGCGTGTGGGATTGGCGCTGGTGATCGGCGTAGGCGACCTCGTCACGGTAGAGCTCGTAGACGATCCGCTGAAGAGGCGCCGACTTCACCGAGTGACAGGTGTAGACGAGCGTGTCCGGCTCGGAGCGCCGTACCGAATCGACGGTCTCCTCGGCGAGCCGGTCGAACCTCTCGCCCGTGCCGTCGAGCAGCGTGAAGACGGTGAGCAGGCCGAAGATGCTCGGTGAGGGACGGTTCGAGCCGCCCGGCAGGTCACCGGCACCGCCCGGCGTTCCCGGCCCGCCCGCTCCGCCCGGATACAGAGCTCCGGTCGAGGGAGCGGCACCGCCGAACGCCTGGTCGTAGCCGAGGGAGCCTCCCCGGTCACGTCCCCTGGACCCTCCACGTCCCTGCTCGGAGCCCGGGGAGGGCGCGCCGCCGAAGGCCTGGTCGGCGGGCATGGGCTGGAGACTGCCCGGCCTGCCGGTGCCCGGCATGCCGAACTCCCCGGTGCCGGGACCCGCGGACCTGCCGAACTCCCCGGTGCCCCCGGGTCTGCCGAACTCCCCGGTACCTCCTGGCCTGCCGAACTCCCCGGTGCCGGGACCCGCGGACCTGCCGGAACCCGGGGCACCGTGCCTGCCGAACTCATGGGCGGGGATGTTGTACTCGCCTGTCGCAGGGCCAGGGCTCGGCATGCCGAACTGGCCGGTCACCGGTGGCGGTGACTGCCTTCCGGGATCACCGCCGCGCCTGCCGGGGTCGGCTGCGGGCGGCTGGTCGGCGGGCGGCATTCCGTACTCGCCCGCCATGAACATCCCCGTGGCCGGACCACCGAACCTGTCGTCGCCCGGGGAGGGTTGCTGCCGCATACGCGCAGCGTAGTCGACGTCCTGCTCACCCGCCCGGTACTCGGCCACGAGGTCGCCGAGGCCGGAGCGGCGCGGCGTCTCCTCAGCCGGAGTCCGGGCGGGAGGGGTCTCCGGGGTCACGCGGCGGCCGGCGACCTGCACGTCACGGGGCTGGTGCTCGGGGCGGCGGGGCGGGGGGCGGTCCTCCCACTCGTCGCCCTCGTCCTCGTCGTCGTCCTCGTAGGGCGCGAGCGGGCGCAGCACGACGTACCAGACCGCGGCGGCGGTGACGAAGAGCAGAAGCGCGGTGAACATCCCGGGCACCGCGAAACTGACGGCACCGACGAGGGCGAGGCCGGTGGGACCGAGCACCAGGAGCGCGTGCATGTTGTCGGCGTCGTAGTCGTCACCGCCGCGCCAACGGAGGACCGCGAAGACCAGCCCACCCAGCAGCACGAGCGCGACGATCACATGGACGGCGAGGAGCAGGGAGGCCGGGGGCAGGCCCCAGTGGCGACTACCCGGCGGAAGGGCCTTGGTGAAGTCCTTCTCCTGCAGGACGGGGTCGACCGCGAGGATCACCGTGGCGATGACGGTGAAGGCGATCCCCAGGAGCCAGGAGGAGAACCTGACCGCGCTCTTACGGGCCAGTAACTGGATGACCCCGACGATCAGCCACAGGGGCGCCAGCATGGATCCGGTCAGTTGATAAATCCGGAACGTGCCCGTCCCAAACCCGATCAAATAGCCGGTGGCGATTACTCCCAGTGAGACGGCGAGAGACGCCGTCGTGATACTCCAGGCGATCAGCCAGCCCTTGGGCTCACTGCGGAGACGGCTGACGAGGGCACCGGTGGCGATGGCTGCGAGCAATGCACCGGCGAAGGCGATGACAGCGACGAGGACTTCCATGGTGTCTCCAATGCTGCCGGACATTACCCCCCAACCGGTAGCCGAACCCTGAGTTGGCTACCGGAGCCGGTCCGAAACAACCGACCCCACACCGTATACGGCGGTTACCCCCAGTCACGACGTTCCAAAGTGGATTGTGGAATTTCCGCTTCATTTCTAGAGTGATCGAGCACGCCGTACCCCCTCCCCTCAGGGATACCGGATGCCTGAAACGTGGCCGCTCGCCGGACACCTCCCCACGACAGCCGGGGTAACCCGGCCCGTCCGCAGTAGCGACCTCACCGTGCGTGAGGATGCCTCCGAAGAACTCCGGAGGCTCGTTTTGCGTGCCAAGACCGGAGACTCGGATGCTTTTGGCACGCTCTATGATCGTTACCTCACCCTGGTATACCGCTACATCTACTTCCGGGTCGGCTCACATCCGCTGGCCGAGGATCTCACGAGCGAGACCTTTCTCCGCGCGCTCCGCAGGATCACGGACTTCACCTGGCAGGGGCGTGATTTCGGCGCCTGGCTCGTGACCATCGCGAGGAACCTGATCACCGATCACTTCAAGTCCGGCAGATACCGTCTTGAGGTCACGACGGCCGAGGTGATCGACACCCCGCTCGACGGCCCGCACATCCCGGAGAACGCCGTCGTCACCGCGATGATCAGCGACCGGGTGCTCACCGCCGTCCGCGATCTCGGTCCCGAGCAGCAGGAGTGCGTGGTGCTGCGCTTCCTGCACGGCATGTCACTGGCGGAGACCGCGCTCATCATGGGCAAGAAGAGCGGCGCCATCAAGGCGCTCCAGTTCCGCGCGATCCGCGCCCTCGCCCGCGCGCTGCCCCCGGACCTCAGCTGATCCCGGCACGCCGGCTCCGGCCGACGCCGGTCGGCATCGCCTCCCGGTGCGGGCCGCCACACCCGGGATGAGGTTCCCCATGCCGATACGGCGCAGCGCGTAACCTGCCGTGCCGAGTCGTCGTTAGGCAAGTGACACCGATGGATCATGAGCTGGGGGCGGCAGGGAGCGTTCATGGGGAAGTGGCTGCCTGGATTCTCGCGGAGGTCGCAGGCACGCATCCAGAACCGTGTTTCACGGCTGGGAGCCCGCATGACGGCCGGCCCCCAACCCGAGTTCAACGCCAGGCTCCGTGAGCAGCTCACCCGATCCCCTCAGGGAGAGGGCACCGCCGAGCGACGCCCGGCGGGCCCCCGCCACTCCCGGCGGAGATCCCGTGCGGGACTTTTCCCGCAACTGCTCAGCGCCGCCCTGGTGGTCGCGATGATCGCGTCCGTGATGGGGACCTACCGGTCGATGCCCGGTGACACCTTCTATCCGCTCAAGCGCGCCGCCGAGAACACGCTGTTCCACCTGAGCAGCGACGACGCCGAGCGGGCCGACCGCTCCTTCGGCTACGCCGAGACCCGCGCCCGTGAGGTCAAGGAGCTCCTGGGCTCCGGCGAGGGCGAGAAGGTGATCGGGGAGACCCTGCAGGCCATGGAGGAGACCACCCGCTCCGCGGTGACCTCCCTGCGGCAGATGCGGCGCCGCGACTCCACGCGCGCCGGAGAGCTCAAGCGCTTCGTCCAGAAACAGCGCACCCAGATCACCGGGATGATCCCCAAGATGGGTGCGGAGAACCAGCGCAAGGCCCACGTCTATCTCAACTACATCGAGGGCCTCGCCCCGCCCGAGTAGCCGATGGCTCGGGTCGGTGAAGCAGGAAGCCACAGGGGTGTCACGAGAGCGGCACGGGCTGAGTCTCCGGCATTCATGCCGAAGAGCGCGTCAACGATCTCACCGCCCTGTCGCGGTTAAGCTGAGTGGCTATGAGGCGGTTACTACGACGGCGGGACCAGGCGGGAACGGCCAGTCGGGCGACGGTGGGAGAGATCGCGGCCGGTGAGGTCGCGGCCGCGGCCGCCGTCGCGATGCCGATGGCCGAGCCCGACCCGGTGTCCGCGGCCTTCTTCGACGTCGACAACACCATGATGCGCGGCGCCTCCATCTACCACTTCGCCCGCGGTCTCGCCTCCCGGGGCCTGTTCACCAGCAGGGATCTGTTCAGGTTCGCGCTCGGCCAGATGATCTTCCGGGTCCGCGGCGACGAGAACCCCGCTCACATCGAGGAGGCCAGGGAGACCGCGCTCGCGTTCGTGGCGGGCAACAAGGTCGAGGAGATCGTCCGGCTCGGTGAGGAGATCTACGACGAGGTGATGGCCGATCGCATCTGGGCGGGCACCCGCGCCATCGCGCAGGCACACCTCGACGCCGGCCAGCGGGTCTGGCTGGTCACCGCGACCCCGGTGGAACTGGCCCGCGTGATCGCCCAGCGTCTCGGCCTGACCGGTGCGCTCGGCACCGTCGCGGAGACCGAGAACGGCGTCTACACCGGCCGCCTCGTCGGTGACCTGCTTCACGGCCCCGCCAAGGCGGAGGCCGTGAGGGCCCTGGCCCGCAGGGAGGGTCTCGACCTGTCCCGCTGTTCCGCCTACAGCGACTCGGCCAACGACCTGCCCCTGCTCTCCCTCGTCGGCCACGCCACCGCGATCAACCCCGATGCCGAGCTACGCGAGTTCGCCCGGCAGAACAGCTGGGACATCAAGGACTTCCGTACGGGACGCAAGGCGACCATGGTCGGCCTGCCCATCGCGGCGGGCGCGGGGGCCCTTGCGGGCGGTATCGCCGCCGCCGTCGCCCTGCGTCGCCTCTACCGCTCCGGCCGCTGAGGACTGTTTCTCCCTTCGCGGTACGCCACGGTGCCGTGAGAGACCTCGGAAAGGCTCAGAAGAAGGGCGGGAAGGCGTGGCCGCGCCTGAGCCTGAGCTCGTCGAGCTGCTGCTGGACGGACTCCCTCACCTGGTCGGTGAGGTTGAAGACCAGCATGGGGTCGTCGGCGTCGGTGGGGTCGAGTTCGTCGGTGCGGATCGGCTCGCCAAAGCCGATCATCCATTTGGACGGGAGCGGGACCAGCCCGAGAGGCCCGAACCAGGGAAAAAGCGGCGTGATCGGCAGATAGGGCAGGCCGAACGCCCTGGCGAGGAAGCGCAGGTCGCCGATCTTGGGGTAGATCTCCTCCGCGCCCACGATGGCGCAGGGAACGATCGGCACACCCGCGCGGATGGCGGAGGCGACGAACCCACCCCGGCCGAAGCGCTGTAGCCGATAGCGATCGGAGAACGGCTTGCCGACCCCCTTGAACCCTTCGGGGAAGACGCCGACGATCTGGCCCTTGCGGAGCAACCGGTCGGCGTCGTCGCGGCAGGCGAGGGTGTGGCCGGTCTTGCGGGAGAGGTGGCCGAGCACCGGGAGCCGGTAGACCAGGTCGGCCCCCAGGAGACGGAGCGCGCGACGCTCGGGGTGGTCGTCGTACAGGGCCACCTGGAGCATGAGTCCGTCGAGCGGGAGGGTGCCCGAGTGGTTGGCCACGATCAGGGCTCCGGAGTCACCGGGTACGTTGCGCATGCCGAAGGTCTCGGTGCGGAACCAGTGGCGGTACAGCGGGCGGATCAGCTCCAGCAGCACCTTGTCGGTGAGCTCGGCGTCGAACCCGAACTCGTCGACCTCGTACTCTCCGGTCAGGCGACGGCGCAGGAAGGCGAGCGTCTCGGCCAGCCGGTGATCGTCCCCGCTGCCGTCCGCCGTGTCGCTCACCCCGTCACCGGCCGGGACACCATGTCCGCCAGGGCGGAGGGCAGGCCCCCTGCCAGGTCACGTGCGTGGATGAAGTCCTCGAAGGCCGCCGCGGTGGAGAATTTCGGCTTCCAGCCGAGGGCCGTGGACAGCGCGGTGGTGTCGACCACGCGTCCGTGGCACATCAGGCGGAGTTGCTCGGGAGAGAAACCGACCAGTCCCGCGCTCCGGGCGAGCTCGCCCATGAAACGGAAGACGGGAGAGGGGACGGGCATCGAGAGCAGGTCCGCCCTGCGCGCGCACTGCGACAGCAGCAGCACGCCGTCTCCGGCCACGTTGAACGTGCCCGGGTGGTCTTCCATCGCCATCCGCCTCAGCACCTCGACCGCGTCGTCCTCGTGGACGAACTGCAGCCGCGGGTCGAACCCGAGCACGGTCGGCAGGACCGGCTGGGTGAAGTAACGCGTCAGCGGTGAGTCGACGCCGGGTCCCATGAAGTTGGCGAACCTGAGCGTCGACACCGCCACATCGCGCCGCCGTCTGGCGAAACCGCGGACGTAGCCCTCCACTTCGGAGGCGTCCTTGGCGTAGCCACGGCTCGGAGGCTCTCCCGGCTCGGCGTCCTCGGTGAAGACCGCGGGATCGTGCGGGGAGGAACCGTAGACAGCGGTGGTCGATCGCACGACGACACGGCGCACCGTCGCGGACCGCTGACAGGCACCGAGCAACTGCATGGTGCCGATGACGTTGTGTTCCTTCATGAGCGCTCGGCCACCACTCCGGGGAGGGGCGCTCACCAGACTCATGTGAACGACGATGTCGACGTCGGCGGCCGCGATCACCTGGGCGATGTCGGGGCTGCGCAGATCAACGCGGACGAACTCCGTCCGGCCGAGAGGTACGCCGCCATCACGTGAGAGCGAGGGCGGCGGCACCGTATCCACTCCGATGACCCGGTCGATGTCCGGGTCATCCGCGAGAACGCTCGCCACTCGGGCGCCGATGTGGCGCGAGACCCCGGTGACAAGCACGGTGTGGGTCATCGGCGCCTCGCAGATCCGCGCTACTTCTTGTTACGCCGCTGGATGCGGGTCTTCTTCAGAAGCTTGCGGTGCTTCTTCTTCGCCATGCGCTTACGGCGCTTCTTGATCACAGAGCCCACGGGACCCCCAGGTAGCTGGTAGCCGAGATTGTCGAACCGGTGCGCGAGAGCACACCGGCACAACAGACTACCGGCGATCCACGGTAGATCGCCCCTGGGGGGACCCCGGGCGCATGAACTCACGACGTGGCGACCACGTCGCTACCCCGATGAGGCACGGACCGGCTCTTGCGCGGCCGTACCGGAGATCGTGCTCCGACAGACCGGAAAAGAGCAGGACCGTGAGCGGCCTGGCGCCTTCACCTCACGACCGGAACGCTTCCCCCGGTCGCTCGGCTCGACGCGTCGAGCTCACCCTGCCTCAACCTGCCTCGATGTAGGCATCCCTGAGATAATCGTGTACCGCCTGCTCCGGCACTCGGAAGGATCGACCGACCCGGATGGCCGGCAGCTCGCCCGAATGCACGAGTCGGTACACAGTCATCTTGGACACCCTCATGACAGTGGCCACTTCTGCCACCGTCAGGAACTTCACCTCGCTGAGAGGTCTTTCGCCTGCACCCATCGGACGCCTCTTCCGCACGTGTATCCGGGTTATCCCCACTGGTGCCATTGCTCACGCACGTGTACTGCCGTCAGCGTAAGTCGGGACCCCTGTCACGCAAACCCCCTATTTTCTCAGCCCACGGGGTCCCACGTCAGCGAAACGCATGAAAACGCTGGCCAGCAGCCTGATCGTGCCTCTCACATTGATCTTGGAACGGACCAACTGTCTCCCATTAGAGTCGCCCACAATCCCCAAAAAGTTGGCAAACGGGCGGCGAGGTAGGTGGAATGCAGGCGCGAAATGCCCGTATAGGGATGACCTAATTTGCGCATCCCCCGTCTCAGAGGGCTCGCACGACCCTCTCGACCAAGTGGTGCGTCAGCGGTTCGTAATACCTGGGTAGCACGTTGTCATCGAGCGGGACGGTGGCCGCGATCTTGCCTTCGGCCTCACCGACGAAAAGTGCGGGATCGTTGCTGTCGGCGAATCCGACCGTGAGGATGCCCGCCTCGCCCGCGGCCCCGGCCCAGCCGTGGTCGGCGATCACCAGATCGGGACGGTCGGAACCCAGTTCGGCGATCATGGCGCGCATCGGGGCGGGGTCGTGCGTGTGCACGAAGGCGCCCTTGTCGTCGAGCATCGCGACGTCGTCCATGTAACGGATCTTGCGCCTGCGCCCGAATCCGCTGCCCCAGTACGACCAGCCCTCGGCCGGTGCCATCAGGGTCGCGCCGCGCGCCCTGAGCATCCGGCCCAGGGCCATGTGAACGGTGAGCAGGCCGGTGGGGTGCCCGGTGGCTATCAGGATCCTGGGGTTCTCCCCCCGGAGCACACCGGCGATCGTGTCGCCCATCTTCTCCGTCGCCTCGATCGTGCGATCGGGATCGATGGTGTCCTGCCCCTCCCGGTGCTCGGGATCGGCCACGACCCCCGCCGACTTGGCCATCAACTCCAGCACGTCCCGGTAGGACCACGCGCCGTCCATCGTCAGCCCGAACATGTAGTGCGGATCACGGTTGGAAAGCGACCGGTAGTGGTCCAGGTTGTTCTCCCGACTGGTCGCCACATCACCGGCGATCCGGGTACGGATCAGGTGCTCACGAAGCTCGGCGCGGGTCATCGGTTCCTCAGTCATTTTGCCGGGGGGTCATGGGTCACGGGAGGGGATCGAGCCCGTGGAAGGGGAAGACGGAATTCCTCGTCGCCATGATGGCCCGGTCGATCGGGTCTGCTGGGTCATAACCAGCGGAGAAATCCTGAAATTCCGGATTTCGGCCATCGGTGAGCGTCAACGGCGCCGTCTGGCCGGTCCGCTCCTTGACGAACTTGCGCCACGCCTCGGGAGTGGCCGTCCGGGGATCGAGGGGGTGGCCCGCCACCTCCGCGATCAGGTGGGTCCACGCCCGGGGCACGACCTGCACCAGCTCGTATCCCCCGCCACCCGTCACGATCCACCGCCCGCCCGCGGTTTCGTGGGCCAGCTCGTGCAGCGCCGCGTACGTGGCCCGCTGGCCGTCCAGGCTGAGCATGAGGTTGGCCAGCGGGTCGAGGGCGTGGCTGTCGCAGCCGTGCTGGGTGACCAGGATCTCGGGGGCGAACTCCCGCAGCAGCGGCGGGACCACCGCGTGGAAGGCCCTGAGCCAGCCGCTGTCGCCGCATCCGGCGGGCAGGGCCACATTGACCGCGCTGCCCTCCGCGCCACGCTCCTCGGGAAAACCGGTGCCCGGGAAGAGGGTGCGGGGGCTCTCGTGCAGGCTGATGGTGAGAACCCTGGGGTCGTCGTAGAACAGCGCCTGCACGCCGTCGCCGTGGTGCACGTCCACGTCCACGTAGGCGATCTTGGACGCGCCCTGGGAGAGCAGCCACGCGATCGCCACGCCCGGGTCGTTGTAGACGCAGAAACCGCTCGCCGTGCCGGCCATCGCGTGGTGCAGGCCCCCCGCGACGTTGACCGCGTGCTCGGCCTCACCGCTCCACACCGCGCGGGCCGCCGCCAGGCTGGCACCGGTGATCAGTGCGGACGCCTCGTGGACCCCGGCGAAGGCGGGGTTGTCCGTGGTGCCGAGCCCGTAGGCCACGTCGGGCCGGCCGGTGGCGGAGACCCGCCTGACGGCCTCGATGTAGTCGCGCCGATGAACGAGGGCCAGCTCGTCGTCGGTGGCGGGCGCGCAACCGCCCATCTGCACCTGGTCCAGCACGCCGAGCTCCCCGGCCAGCGCCATGGTCAGCTCCACACGTACGGGCGCGAGCGGGTGTTCGGGGCCGAAGTCGTACGAGGTGAGCGCATCGTCCCAGACAACCCGCACGGACCGGCTCATGGGCACTCCCTGTCTGGCCGCGACGCCAGACGTCACGGCCCGATCTTCCTGCTCCCGGCTCGACGTTACCGCACGTGTACGGAATGGCGTTTACGCAGCCGCCTTGGAGGACGTGCCCGTTTTCATCTGAGCGAAATATCTTGATTTATTGCTTTAACAGGCACGTTGAGCAGGCCACCCTGGACGGTCGGACGTCCCCGGGATCCCACGTCCCCTGACGAGGAGATCGGGCGGAGGAGACCCTTGCGGCCCCCTGACGGTGGGGACCGGCAGGAAGGGACGGGCTCAGCCCTCGGCGAGCTGGCGCCCCCGGTCCCTGGCGGCCTCGATGGCGGCGAGGAAGGCGGCACGGACGCTGTGCCGCTCCAGCTCGGCGATGGCCGCGATCGTCGTACCGCCGGGGGAGGTGACCGCCTCGCGGAGGATCACGGGGTGCTCCCCCGAGTCACGAAGCATGATCGCCGCCCCGACGATCGACTGGGTGACCATGTCGAGGGCGGCGGCACGGGGCATGCCGAGCAGGATGCCGGCGTCGACCATCGCCTCGACCAGGTAGAAGAAGTAGGCGGGACCGCTGCCGGAAAGGGCCGTGGCGGCGTCCTGCTGCGACTCGGGGATGCGCAGCACCTTGCCGACCGGGCTGAACAGGTCCTCGGCACGCCTGAGGTGCTCCTCGGAGGCGTGGGCACCCGCCGAGATCACGCTCATCGCCTCGTCGACCAGCACCGGCGTGTTGGACATGACCCGGACCACCGGGATGTCGGCGCCGAGCCTCGACTCGACGAACGAGGTCGTGATCCCCGCCGCCGCCGAGACGACCAGGCGGTCGGCCGGGATGTGCCCCGCGATCTCGGCGAGCAGGGACCCCATGTCCTGCGGCTTGACCGCGAGGATGATCGTGTCCGCGTCCTTCGCCGCCTCGGCGTTGGAGGCGATCCGCACGCCGTACCGCTCCGCGAGGGCCTGGCCTCGCTCGGCACGCCGTGCCGTCGCGATCACGTCGCCCGGCTTGAACCCGGCCCTGAGCAGCCCGGACAGCAGGGCCTCCCCCATCTTGCCGGTTCCAAGAATCGCGATCATGTGAGCACCTCGAAATCGTGGATCGGAACTCCCCGCAGCCTATCGGCCCCGCCACCGGCGGGAATCATCCCGTGTATGAGTCGAAGGCGATGGGTGACCATCCGTCCCGGCCGTCTTGCCGGGACGACATCGGGGTGTCCTGAACCGCCCGGGAGCCCGATCCGTCTTAGGGGTATGCGTATGATCGCGACCTCTATCCTGGCCGGAAGTCTTCTGCTGGCACTGGGCTGCGGCACCGAACCCAGCGCCACGGTCACCACCTCCCCCTCGCGTCCGGCGAGTCAGACCACCTCCGTCCCCGGCAACCCCTCCGAACCGGCGGCCCACACCGTGGCTCCCCGGGAGGAGCCCACGACGAGCGGCACCCCCAAACCGACGAAACCCGAGGGCCACACCGACAATCCCCGCAAGGTGAGGTGGCTGACGGCCAAGCCGTCCAAGGACGGCCGTAGCCTGCGGATCGTCTGGTGGTCCGGAGTGGAACCGTGCAACGTGCTGGACCGGGTCACCGTGCGCGAGACCTCCAAGCGGGTGACCGTCACCCTCTGGGAGGGCCCGAGCAGCAAGGCGCAGAACGTCGCCTGCATCGAGATCGCCATCCAGAAGGTGACGACCGTCAAGCTCAAGAAGCCCCTCGGCGCGCGCAAGGTGGTCGACGGCGCCCGCTGACACACCCCACCCGCGCGAAGACACGGGAAGGGCCGGAGGCACCGCATCGGAGTGCGTCCCGGGCGGGCGATGATCGACCCTTCCCCGCCCGGTCGGGGCCACCCGCCGTCGAAGGCGGGGTCGTACGAGCCCCGCGGGCGGTGGCCGGGGCCATGCCGCGCCTCCCCGCAAAGATCGGCGCCCGGGTCGTACGAGCCCTGCGGACGGTGGTTCGGTTTGCCCCGTCGCCGACCGGGAACGATGACGCCCTTTCCCTCGTCAGAGGGGGTGGCGGACAACACTTTGCCTTCCCCTGGAAATCGGGAATGCCGCCGCGCGTCAGAAGGTTGAGCCCAGTAGGCTCAAGTCGTTTGACAAACGTCACACGAGGTTCCACTATGAGTCCCATCGACTCAACTTTGACTACAAGGACGTACTCATGGCACGTGCGGTAGGTATCGACCTGGGGACGACCAACTCCGTCGTCTCGATTCTCGAGGGCGGTGAGCCCACCGTCATCGCCAACTCTCAGGGTTCGCGGACCACGCCGTCCGTGGTCGCGTTCGCGAAGAACGGCGAGGTCCTCGTCGGCGAGGTCGCCAAGCGGCAGGCCGTCACCAACGTTGACCGGACGATTCGCTCGGTCAAGCGCGAGATGGGCAGCAACTGGTCCGTCGAGATCGACGGCAAGAAGTCCAACCCGCAGCAGATCAGCGCGTTCGTCCTGCAGAAGCTGAAGCAGGACGCGGAAGCCTACCTGGGCGAGAAGATCACCGACGCGGTGATCACCGTTCCCGCCTACTTCAACGACGCCCAGCGCCAGGCCACCCAGGAAGCCGGCACCATCGCCGGCCTGAACGTGCTGCGCATCATCAACGAGCCCACCGCGGCCGCGCTGGCGTACGGCCTGGACAAGGACAAGGACGAGACCATCCTCGTCTTCGACCTCGGCGGCGGCACCTTCGACGTGTCCCTGCTCGACGTCGGCCAGGAGGACGGCCACGGTTTCGTCGAGGTCAAGGCCACCAGCGGCGACAACCACCTCGGTGGTGACGACTGGGACCAGCGCGTCGTGGACGAGCTGGCCAACCGGTTCAAGAACGCGCACGGTGTCGACCTGACCAAGGACAAGATGGCCCTGCAGCGCCTGCGCGAGGCCGCGGAGAAGGCCAAGATCGAGCTCTCCAGCCAGTCGGAGACCTCCATCAACCTCCCCTACATCACCGCCTCGGCCGAGGGCCCCCTCCACCTGGAGGAGAAGCTCACCCGCGCCGAGTTCCAGCGGATCACCGCCGACCTCCTCGAGCGGTGCAAGGGCCCGTTCAACCAGGTCGTCAAGGACGCCGGGATCAAGGTCTCCGACATCGCCCACGTGGTGCTCGTCGGCGGCTCGACCCGCATGCCCGCCGTGGCCGAGCTCGTCAAGGAGCTGACCGCGGGCCGGGAGCCCAACAAGGGCGTCAACCCGGACGAGGTCGTGGCCATCGGCGCCGCCCTGCAGGCCGGTGTGCTCAAGGGCGAGGTCAAGGACGTCCTGCTGCTCGACGTGACCCCGCTGAGCCTGGGCATCGAGACCAAGGGCGGGATCTTCACCAAGATCATCGAGCGTAACACCACGATCCCGACCAAGCGCTCCGAGGTCTTCACCACGGCCGAGGACAACCAGCCGTCGGTGCAGATCCAGGTCTACCAGGGCGAGCGCGAGATCGCCGCGTACAACAAGAAGCTGGCCACCTTCGAGCTGACCGGCATCGCCCCGGCGCCGCGCGGCATCCCGCAGATCGAGGTCACCTTCGACATCGACGCCAACGGCATCGTCAACGTCTCCGCCAAGGACCTCGGCACCGGCAAGGAGCAGACGATGACGATCACCGGTGGCTCCGCGCTGCCGAAGGACGACATCGAGCGCATGATGCGCGAGGCCGAGTCCTACGCCGAGGAGGACAAGAAGCGTCGCGAGGAGGCCGAGGTCCGCAACAACGCCGACTCGCTCGTCTACCAGACCGAGAAGTTCCTCGGCGAGAACGCCGAGAAGGTTCCGGACGACATCAAGACAGAGGTCAACGAGGCCGTCGCCGAGCTCAAGAAGGCTCTGGAGGGCACCGACTCGTCCGTGATCCGCACCTCCGCGGAGAAGCTCGCCACGGTCAGCCAGAAGATGGGATCCGCCATCTACGCCCAGGCGCAGGGGTCCGAGAACCCGACCGGCGCTCCCGGCGCGGACGCCACCGATGGGCAGAAGGCCGACGAGGACGTGGTCGAGGCCGAAATCGTGGACGACGAGCCGAAGCGCGACAACGGCGCCAAGTGACGGCCGGAACGCCGAGGGGAGCACCAGCGTGAGCACGCGCGAGAACGGTTCCGAGGAGGAGCCGGTGATCCGCGACAACCGGAAGATAGACCCGGAGACGGGTCAGATTCGCGAGACGAAGCCGGCCGAGACCACGGGCCAGAACGACAGGGAGCAGACGGCCGACAAGTCGTCGTCCTCCCTCTCGTCCGACCTGGCCTCGATCGAGCTGGCCACCCAGCTCGCCGAGCGCACCGCGGACCTGCAGCGTCTTCAGGCCGAGTATTCCAACTATCGCAAGCGGGTCGAGCGAGACCGCGTGGCCGTCAAGGAGCAGGCGGTGGCCGGCGTGCTGGCCGAGTTACTGCCGGTCCTCGACGACATCGGCCGGGCCCGTGACCACGGGGAGCTGACCGGCGGCTTCGCCAAGGTGAGCGAATCACTGGAGGCGGCCACCGGGAAGCTGGGGCTGAGCGCCTACGGCACCAAGGGTGAGCCGTTCGACCCGACGGTGCACGAGGCTCTGATGCACAGCTACTCCCCCGACGTCACGGAGCCGACGTGCGTGGAGATCCTGCAGCCCGGTTACCGGATCGGCGAGCGAGTGCTCCGCCCCGCGCGCGTCGCGGTCGCGGAGCCAGAAGAGCCCGCCGCGGACGACAACTGACACCCCCACATCTGATCTCTGAGAAGGAACGTAGATGAGCACCAAGGACTACCTGGAGAAGGACTACTACGCCGTCCTTGGTGTGCCCAAGACCGCTACGGCCGATGAGATCAAGAAGGCGTACCGGAAGCTGGCCAGGCAGTATCACCCGGACGCCAACCCCGGAAGCTCGGCGACCTCCGAGAGCACCGCGAAGTTCAAGGAGGTCTCCGAGGCGTACGACATCCTTTCCGACACCAAGCGCCGCAAGGAGTACGACGAGGCGCGGACGCTGTTCGGATCGGGTCTCGGCGGCTACTCCGGTGGTGGGGGTGCTCCGCGCTCGGGTGGCTTCCCGTTCGACCTGGGGGACCTGTTCGGGGGGACCGGCCAGCAGCAACAGCAGGGCGGCACCGGAGAGCGCATCGGCGACATCTTCGGTGGGCTCTTCAACCGGGGCGGCGCGAGCCGCCCCGGGGGGACGACGAGCAGGGCGCGGCGTGGCCAGGACATCGAGTCCGAGGTCACGCTCTCCTTCTCCGAGGCGGTGGAGGGCACCACGGTGTCGCTCCGCCTGACCAGTTCCTCCGCGTGCACCGGATGCGGAGGCACGGGCGCCAAGGCCGGAACCACCCCGCGGGTCTGCCCCACCTGCGAGGGCACCGGGGCGGCCAGCCGCAACCTCGGCAACTTCGCCTTCTCCGAGCCGTGCCGCGACTGCAAGGGCCGCGGCCTGCTGGTGGACGACCCGTGCCCGGTGTGCGACGGGAGCGGGCGGGGTAAGAGCACCCGCACGATCCAGGCCCGCATCCCGGCGGGGGTCGGCGACAACCAGCGCATCAAGATCAAGGCCAAGGGCGCGCCCGGCGAGAACGGCGGCCCTGCCGGTGACCTCTACGTCCAGATCCACGTCAAGCCGCACCCCGTGTTCGGCAGGACGGGAGAGAACCTGACGATCACCGTCCCGGTCACCTTCACCGAGGCCGCGCTTGGCGCCGAGATCAAGGTGCCGATCCTCAAGGGGCTGCCGGTCACGCTGCGCATCCCCGAGGGCACCCCGAACGGCCGCACCTTCCGGGTGCGCGGCAGGGGCGTGGCACGCAAGGACGGCACCAAGGGCGACCTGCTCGCCACGATCGAGGTTCTGGTGCCGCAGCATCTGGAAGACAAGGCGAGGGGCGCCCTTGAGGACTTCCGCGACGCCACCTCGGGTGGTGACCCGCGGGCGGACCTGATCGAACAGGCCAGAAGCGAGTAGCCATGGAAGCCAACTACTTCGATCTGTCGGACGACACACCCGTCTACGTGATCTCGGTGGCCGCCCAGCTGTCGGGTCTGCACCCGCAGACCCTGCGCCAGTACGACCGTCTCGGCCTGGTCAGTCCAGGCCGTACGGCCGGTCGCGGACGCCTGTACTCCACCCGCGACATCATGATGCTCCGCGAGGTCCAGCGGCTCTCCCAGGAGGAGGGCATCAACCTCGCGGGCATCAAGCGAATCCTCGTCCTCGAAACGGAGGCCATGCGCCTGCGTGACGAGAACCACCGCCTGCGCGCGGAGATGAACACGATCCGCGCGCTCATCCAGTATCAGCTGCCCCCCGCCTGAGACTCCGTCCCACACCTTGAGGACGCGTCTGTGACCGGCCGTGAGAACGCGCCGGGGGCACACGCCCCGTGAGGACCCGCCGGGCCGGCGTCGCCATATGACACAGCACTTTCGAGTGAGGCCTGACAAGCATGGACTACAAGCTCACCCAGAAGAGCCAGGCGGCGGTCTCCTCCGCCATCAGGCGGGCGGCCGCCGAAGGCAATCCCGAGGTCGCCCCGGCCCATCTGTTCACCGCGCTGCTCACCCAGACCGGTGGCACCGCCGTGCCCCTGCTCGAAGCGGTGGGCGCCGACTGGAAACAACTGCGCGTCGAGGCCGAGAAGCAGCTCGCGGCCCTGCCGAAGGCACAGGGCTCCACCGTCAGCGCCCCGTCGAGCTCCCGGCAGCTCCTCACCGTGATGAACACCGCGGCCCAGCGTGCCCGCGGGCTTGAGGACGACTACGTCTCGACCGAGCACCTGCTGGTCGGTCTCGCCACCGACGGCGGCTCCATCGCCACGCTGCTCAAGTCCAACGGCGCGAGCCCGAACGCGCTGCTCGACGCCTTCGAGAAGGTGCGCGGGCACGCCAGGGTGACCAGCGAGACGCCGGAGGACACCTACCAGGCGCTGGAGAAGTACGGGATCGACCTGACCGAGCGGGCCCGCGCGGGCAAGCTCGACCCGGTGATCGGCCGCGACTCGGAGATCCGGCGCGTCGTCCAGGTGCTCAGCCGCCGTACCAAGAACAACCCGGTGCTCATCGGCGAGCCCGGCGTCGGCAAGACCGCCGTGGTGGAAGGGCTGGCCCAGCGGATCGTCGCGGGCGACGTCCCCTCCAGCCTGCGCGACAAGCGTCTGATCGCCCTCGACCTCAGCGCGATGGTCGCCGGCGCCAAATACCGCGGCGAGTTCGAGGAGCGCCTCAAGGCGGTGCTCGCGGAGATCAAGGAGAGTGACGGCCAGGTCGTCACCTTCATCGACGAGCTGCACACCATGGTCGGCGCGGGCGCCGCGGAGGGCGCGATGGACGCGGGCAACATGCTCAAGCCCATGCTCGCCCGCGGCGAGCTGAGGATGATCGGCGCGACCACGCTGGACGAATACCGTGAGCGCATCGAGAAGGACCCCGCGCTGGAGCGGCGGTTCCAGCAGGTCTACGTGGGCGAGCCCACCGTCGAGGACACCATCGCCATCCTGCGCGGCCTCAAGGGCCGCTACGAGGCACACCACCAGGTCCAGATCTCCGACGGCGCGCTCGTGGCCGCCGCCGCGCTCTCCGACCGTTACATCACCTCCCGCTTCCTGCCCGACAAGGCGATCGACCTCGTCGACGAGGCGGCCTCCCGGCTCCGCATGGAGATCGACTCCCGTCCCGTGGAGATCGACCAGCTCCAGCGGAACGTCGATCGGATGAAGATGGAGGAGCTGGCGCTCGCCAAGGAGACCGACGAGAGCAGCCTGCAGAGGCTGGAGCGGCTCCGCGGGGAGCTCGCCGACCGCCAGGAGGACCTCAACGCCCTGGTCGGCCGCTGGGAGCAGGAGAAGGCGGGGCTGAACCGGGTCGGCGACCTGAAGAAGCAGATCGACGAGGTGCGCGGCGCCGCCGAGCGGGCACAGCGCGACGGTGACTTCGAGGCCGCCTCGCGGCTGATGTACGCCGAGGTGCCCAAGCTGGAGGCCGAGCTCGCCGAGGCGAGCAAGGCCGCCCAGCCCGAGGACCCCATGGTCAAGGAGGAGGTCGGCTCCGACGACATCGCCCAGGTGATCTCCTCCTGGACCGGTATCCCCGCGGGCCGGCTGCTTGAGGGCGAGACCAGCAAGCTCCTCCGTATGGAAGAGGAGCTCGGCAGGCGACTGATCGGCCAGCGGCAGGCGGTCGAGGCGGTCTCCGACGCCGTACGGCGGGCGCGGGCGGGCATCTCCGACCCTGACCGGCCCACCGGCAGCTTCCTGTTCCTCGGCCCGACGGGCGTCGGCAAGACGGAGCTGGCCAAGGCGCTGGCGGACTTCCTGTTCGACGACGAGCGGGCGATGGTCCGCATCGACATGAGCGAGTACGGCGAGAAGCACAGCGTCGCGCGCCTGGTGGGGGCACCTCCCGGCTACGTGGGCTACGAGGAGGGCGGCCAGCTCACCGAGGCCGTGCGGCGCAGGCCCTACGGCGTGGTGCTGCTGGACGAGGTCGAGAAGGCCCACCCCGAGGTCTTCGACATCCTGCTCCAGGTGCTCGACGACGGGCGGCTCACCGACGGACAGGGCCGGACGGTCGACTTCCGCAACGTGATCCTGATCCTCACCTCCAACATCGGCTCGCAGTTCCTCGTGGACCCGGGCCTGGAGAAGGAGGCACAGCGGGCCGCCGTGATGACCGCGGTCAGAAGCTCGTTCAAGCCGGAGTTCCTCAACCGGCTCGACGACGTGATCCAGTTCGACGCGCTCGGCACCGAGGAGCTGTCCAGGATCGTGGACCTGCAGGTGGCCCACCTGGCGAGGCGTCTGACGGACCGGCGGCTCACGCTGACCGTGACCCCGGCCGCGCGCGACTGGCTGGCACTGACGGGCTACGACCCCCTGTACGGCGCGCGTCCGCTGCGCCGCCTCGTCCAGTCCGCGATCGGCGACAAACTGGCCAAGGAGGTCCTCTCCGGCGAGGTCCAGGACGGCGACGAGGTGCTGGTCGACCTCGACGAGGCGAGGGACTCCCTGTCCATCGGCCCGGTGAGGGCCTGACGGCGACCGTGCGATGAATCGGCAGGCCGTGTGGCGATCGGGTGGAGGTCAGCGGGAGCCGACGGCGGTCGGCTGGAGACCGGTAAGGACCTGACCGCCTCCGACGCGGCCCGGTAATGGCTTGACCACCATTGAGCTAAGCCCGCCCCTGAGCGAGACCCCCCTGTTACGTTCGGTTTTCGTCGGATTACCGAACGCAACAGGGGGATGCGAATGTCGAATTCATCACGGAACATCCGGGGAATCCTCGCGATGGCGGTGCTCACGGTCGGCGCCGGCCTCACGATGGCCTCCCCGGCGTCGGCGGAGATCGTGCCCTGCCAGGAGCAGGGCACGGCGACGGCTCTGGGAACGCCCGGACCGGTGGAGCCCGCGTGCGAGGAGACCGGCGCCGCCGGAACCGCCGCGACACCCGAGGGGGCTCCCACCACGGACAGCGCCGTCACAACATCGACGACGGACAACACCGTGACACCTCCGATCACTGACAGCACCGTGACCTCATCGATCACGGACAACAACGCGAGCCTGCCGACGACGGACAGCACCGTCACCCCGCCGACCACGGACGGCACCACGAACCTCTCGACGGACAGCACCGCGACACCACAGGCCGCAATCAGCGGCGAGGCGCCGATGACGGACAGCACCGTCACCCCGCCGACCACGGACGGCACCACGAACCTCTCGACGGACAGCACCGCGACACCACAGGCCGCGACCAGCGGCGAGGCGCCGGTGACGGTGAGCGACACGGAGCTGCCTACTCCGGGAACGCCGGTGACGGTGAACAGCGAGCAGGCGCCGGCGGCCGTGGCCGGTGCTGAGGCGCCGGTGACCGCGAACATCGGCGAGACGTCCGTGACCGCGGACCGGCTCGCACGCGTCACCGGTCTGCCCCAGCTCTCCCAGCCCTCCGCCGTGGTCGGCTTCGCCGACGCCGGGGTCCTCGGCCTGTCGAGCCTTCCCGGTCACGAGTGGACGAACTCGTGGGTGAGCATCATGGCCGAGGCACCGGAACTGCCGGGCACGCCGGGCGCCCCCGGTGACGGCATCAGCTGGCTGCGGGCCCCCGCACCGCCGGCACCCGGTGAGCTCGTCGAAGTGCCGGACGCACCGGACGCACCGGGCGCTTCGGACGCACCGGTCAACGAGCCCGCGCCTCCGATGCCCGACCTCGTCCCGGCGGAGGCCGTCACCGAGAACCTGCCGACCACGGACGCGCCCGCCGCTGACGCAACCACCACCGACGCGCCCGCTGCCGACGCAACCGCCGAGGCACCCACCACCGACGCAACCACCACGGACATGCCCGCTGCCGACGCGCCCGCCACCGAGGCACCCGCCGCAGACACCCACACTGCGGACATGCCCACCGCGAACGTGCCCGCCGCAGACGCGCCCACCGCGGACATGCCGACCGCGGACGCGCCCGCTGCCGACGCCCCCACCGCGGACATGCCCACGGTGGAGCCGCCGGCCGCTGTGCGCCCGGAGGCCCCCGTGCCGCCGGACGCCCCCGCGGCCGGCGAGGCCACGTCGGAAGGCGGCGCGAACGGCACCACGGTGCAGGGCGCCGCAGCGGCTCCCGTTCTTCCCGCGCCTGAGGGAACGCTCCCGAACCTCAACGTGGAGTAAATGCGGAGCCAGGAGGCGGTGGACCGGCCGCCGATCCGCGGATCAGCCCGCGGGTCGGCATAGATCCACCGCCGAACCATCGCGGGGGAGGGCCGTGCCTCACGGGGCACGGCCCTCCCCCGCCGCATGTCAGGTCGGCGGGACCGGGGCGCCGTCAGTGCGAGGCGTCCAGGAGGGCGTCGAGGTCGTCCTCCGGGAGACCGAGGTCCACGCGAATCCGGTAGCGGGTTCTGAGCAGGGCGATGTGCTCGCCGCTCCCCTCCACCGCCCGGTGCGCCCCCTCGGTCGCCCACTTATGGGCCTCTCCGAGGTCGCCGTAGGCGACGAGGGTCTCGGCGACCGTGAGGGCGGTGGCCGCGGTGACATCACCGACGGCGCGGATCGCCGCGATCACCTCCCTCGCCTCGTCAGGCCGTTCGAGCTCGAAGAGGGTGTCGGCGATCCCCGCCCGGGGGTCGACGCTCACCTCGCCGCCGTCGTCCACCGCCCGCTGGAAGCAGTCGAAGGCCCGGGCGGGCTGTCCGGCCTGCCGCCACTCCTCGGCGGCGAGCACGAGGATCGCCGCCCGTGATATGTCGCCGGACGCGTACGTCTCGACCAGGTCTTCGAGTCGCCGGGCCAGGTCTTCGTGATCGTCGGCCAGAAGTGCCTGCTCAAGCAATCGATCAAGTTGCTCACGTGTCACATGCGCCACATCGCGAGAGTACCGAGCGACGCTCGACCGCGTACGGCCAACGGCAGGTATTGGCCACGTTACCTTAGGCAAACGAACGACTACGCTGCGCGTTTTTCCCCAGCAAAACGGGCATATGAGCAACGACTACTGACAGAGGAGCGTGTCACGGGAAGGAGTCGCGATGGGCATGTCCAAGCAGACATCGTTCACGTTGATGCTCCTTCTGGTCTTCTCCGTGGTCGTTCCCGGGTCCGCCGGATACCTTTCGGTCAAGATGGAGGCGATCGGGCAGGCACACCGGGAGCTGGTCACCCTGGAGAACCGTATCCGTGGCGAGAGGCTCGCCGCCCGGATCAGAAAAGTCGAACGAATCTACCGGGAGAGGCGGCTCCGGCCGATCATCTCGTCCGGCCGCGAGCCCTGTGATTCCTCGGGGTGGCCTCGCGAGGAGCCGAGGACACGGCCACCCGGACTGTCCGCGGTCGTTCCCGTTCCGGTGGCGGGTACGGAACAGCGGCAGGAGAAGCGGTCGCGTGCGCGCGGACACGTCGTCAGGAAAAGCATCCCGCAGGGACAGGGACCGATTACTCGGGAACGGGACATGCGAGGGCGGGAAACGCCGGGGCAGGGTGTCCAGGAGCCCGCGCAGCAGAGGCTGACGGCGCAGGGGCGCCCCGAGGCAGGGATGGCCGGCGAGGCCGCCTTCCCCGAGCGGTGGTCCCAGCTCGAACGCCGGGGCAGACGGCACCAGGAGGGGGACGTGCCCAGCGCACCGGACGTGCTCACCGCACCGGACGCGCTCGGCGTCGAGAGCCCGCCGGAGGGCACCGGCACATCCCCCGTCGAGGCTTCCCCTTCCCTACCCCCTCAGCCCGGAACACGGGCGCGGTGACGGCTCGACCCCTCGCGCGGCCAACGCTTCATCAGGGGGTGCCGATGGCTCTCAGACCGAGACGCGGGCGAACTGGCGGTTCAGGTAGCCCCGGATGAGGCGCTTCGCCTCGGCCACGATCTCCGGGGCGCCGTTCGGATCGCGCCGGAAGGCCAGCTTGAGCACGGCGTCCCCGGCCTCGACAGCGACGAGGATCGCCAGGTCGAACTCCTCGCTGTCGGCCAGTCCGTACTCCTGCAGGAGGAGACCGCGCAACCGTCCGGCGATCACCGTGTTGTTCTCCGACGAGGCGTCGAGCAGGTTGAGGTCGACCACGTCGCCGAAGTGCAGGGACCGGAAACCCGGCACGGTCCTGTGCATCTCCACGTACTCGTCGATGATCGCGTCGACCGCGTCCCACCAGCCCTCGTAGTCCTCCAGCAGGAAGCGCCTGCCGATACGGGCGACGAACCCCTCCACGTGGCGCCGGGTCACCGCCTGGGTGATGGCTCGCTTGTCGGGAAAGAACTGGTAGACCGAACCGATCGCGACCCCCGCGCGCTCGGCGATCCTCGTGGTGGAGAGCGCGTCGTAGCCGATCTCGTCCAGCAGGTCGGCACACGCGTCGAGCATCCGCTCGACACGTCGCGCGCTCCGTCGCTGGGTGGGTTGGCGCCGCAGTGGAGCCTCTCCGTGCTCCTCGCAGGACATGGTGGACACCACACCATCTTGCCCCTCTGGCACGTCAGGGTCAGTACTTATTCACCAATCACGAGTTTTCTCCACCCCGGGGTGGACCGGACGAACCTCGCAACGTCGCATGTGAGGCGGTGTGTGAACGCCGATGGGACGTCGCCTGGCTCCTCCACCGGCGTCACGCCTCCTGCCGCACGAGACGCCCGGAACCTTTTCCGCGCCTCCTCCGGAATATCGGGAGATGTCCGGAACCTTCGCCGGGCCCGCTCCGAGTCACTCGGAGCGGGTGGGCCTGGCGGCGAGGCCGGTGCAGCCGCGCAGCGCCTTCCAGTCCGCGATCGCCTGCTGCCGCCCGGTCCCGGTGATCGGGACCGGCACCCCGCCCTGGATGGTGGCCGGGGTCCACTGGTCCTTGAGCACCCTGCGGCCGTTGATCGTCAGGGTGAGCACACCGGTCCTGCCGGTCTCCGGCCCCCAGTTGTAGAAGACGAAGTTCCCCAGACCGTAACTGACGTAGCTGTTCTTCAGGTATCCGGCACCGAGCAGGATGTGCGCGTGGCCGCCGACGACGACGTCCGCGCCGGCCGCGACCAGCTTGGGCGCCAGGCCGCGCTGCGCCTCGTTGGGGCACTTCTGCAGCTCGGTACCCCAGTGCAGATGGACGATCACGGTGTCCGAGTTCTTGCGTGCCCTGCGCACCTCCTGGAGCAGTCTCGCCTCGTTCTTCGCCGAGGCGAGGCCTCCCTGGTCGCCCGAGGCCGTCCACGCCTGGATGAACTCCGCGTCCAGCACCTGGGTCGCGCCGATGACGGCGACACGGTTGCCGTTCACGGTCGTCCGCCACGGCTTGTACGCCTCGGCCTCGTTCCTGCCCACACCCACGACTGGGAACTTGGACCGTTTGATGGCGGCGAGAGAGTCCGTCAGCCCGCTCTGCATGTAGTCCATGCCGTGGTTGTTCGCGAGGGAGGCGACGTCCACCCCGGCCGCCTTCAGCGCGGTGAGCGCCGTCGCCGGGGCACGGAAGGTGTACTGCTTGCCGGGGGCCGGGGTGCCGCCGGTGGTGATCGCCGTCTCCAGATTGATCATCGCCAGGTCGGAGCTTCTCAGCACCTTGGCGATCGGGCCGAGCGCGGTCTTCGGATCGGCGTTCAGCCGGTTTCGCAGCACGCCCTCGAAGTGCACATCCCCGCCGAAGGAGATGGTGTACGGCTTGCGCTCGGGCGTGGGGGTGGCCTCGGCCGGTTCGGTGGGCTTCTTCACGGCGTCGGAGGACGGTTCGGGGGCGGCCGACTCGGCCGCGGAGCAGGCCGCGAGAAGCACGGCTGAGGCGGTGACCGCGGCGACCAGGGCGAGGCGGCGAGCTGTGTACGTGTCCATCGGTATCCGAGGATGCCATCTCGTCCATCCCCGTGTCACAACTCGCGCCGCCGGATTCGTTTCCGCGAAAAGCCGGAGCCGGTCGCCGGTGCCCGGCGTCGCGGGCCGTCCGGACAGGGTGTTCCGGGGCCGCCTGTCCTCGCACGGCTCGCTTCTCCCTCGGAAGAACGTGGGCCCTACGGCTGTCCTACCGCCTCAGGTGGCCGTCCGGACTGTTCCCTGGAACACGAAAGGGGGCTGTCCCGCCGTTGGGCAAGCCCCCGGTCCTGAAAGGACGGTCACTCAGAGATCGAAGTCTCCGCTCTTCACCGCCGCGACGAACGCGCTCCACCCGGTCGTGCCGAAGAGCAGCACCGGTCCGCGCCTGTCCTTGCTGTCTCTGACCGCGAACCCTTCGTCGGCCAGGCGGGCCACCTCAACGCAGTTGCCACTCGCGGCACTGAGCCCACTCTTTCGCCAGATCACTCCACATTGGTAAATATCGGACATATCTCACCTCCTCTCCCATAGATAGCCATAGGGCACCTTAAGAATGAAGGCGTGATGGAAAACGTGCAAGGTATTGGACATGTCCAGATAGGGCACCATGTCCGGCGCGCTCCCCCGGTGTGCGATGATTCTCCCCTGCTCCACCGGCGGGCGGTCAATCCATCCGGTGAGCAGAGCCAATGAAACGCGGTAATCGCAGCGGGGCGGCTCTTTTTCTCCAGGCGAGCACTGGAGCCGCTTCTGCTATATGTCGAACTCTCCGTCCTTCACTCCGCCGACGAATGCCTTCCACTCATCGGGAGTGAAGACCAGCACGGGCCCGGATCCGTTCTTGCTGTCCCGGACCCCTACGCCGCCTCCGCTCAGCGTCGCCACTTCGACGCAATTGCCGTTCGGAGAGCTGTGCGCGCTCTTCTTCCACATCGCACCGCTGAAATCAGTCACGTTCATTTTTTCTTTCCATAAAAATGACGGTAGTCGCCGGTTGCCAAGCCGGTCGCTACCTGCCCCAATGCTCGCTTACCTCTTTGATCAGTTCCTGCGAGCCGACCTCTGGAAGAGCACGTTCCATCAAATGCTCAAAGGCACGCTCATACCCGTACACTTTTTCCACATCATCCACGTACCGTCCACCGAAAAGCGATTCAAGGTAGACCGTGTCCGGAAAATCGGAAAAAGTGAGGTGCACGAACGGTCCCGTGGACACCGGTGGCGGAACATCCTTGGAAAGAATTCTCATATCTACGTGTTCCAGCTCCGACACCTCGATCAGGTGTCGCAGCTGATCTCGCATGACGCGAGCGTCGCCGTACTGACTTTTCAACACGGATTCGTTGAACACCGCCAGCAGGGTCAGCGGTCTGGAGTCGTACAGCAACGTACGCTGACGCGCCATCCGCACCTCGACCCGATCCTGGAACCAACTCGACGGCACCTGGCTCGCATGCTGCCCCACCGAGATGACCGCACGAGCGTATTCCTCTGTCTGGAGAAGCCCCGGCACGATCTGGGGTTCCCAGTTACGCATCTCAGTGGCCTCCGCCTCCATCCCGATGAGCGTGATGTAGTCATCGGGAACGGAGTTTCGATATCTCTCCCACCAGCCCTTCCTGGAGGCCTCGCGCCGTAGCGCGACCAGGGTCTCCCTGAGCCGCTCGTCTACGCCGTAAAGCTCGGCGAGCGCCTCGACGTCCGCCTCCTTGGCCAGCGTCTTGGCGGTCTCTATCCGGCTGACCTTCGCGGTCGACCACCCCAGGCGACCCGACACCTCGTCGCCCGTCATGTTCAGGCCTTCGCGGAGCCGGCGCAGCTCCATGCCCAGCCGACGCTGACGGAGCGCTGGACTGCCACGTTCCGACATCACGACCTCCTCACCATGACGGGCGAGCGGCTGTCACGGCCTCAACAGGAACTCGATGAATAGTAGTGCAAATTACACCGATGGTTGCAGTGCATCTGCGGAAGTTTATTGCTTTTTTCCTTACGGCAAGTCTTGCCGCCAAATCTATGCTGAGCGACTATCAGAACAGGAAGGTCCTCGCAAGATCGGGGGAGCCACCGGTGATCATCCGGAGGGCGTCTTCGAGGGCATTCGTGAGCCGCGGGTGTGAAACAGACACGCGGCTCTTCGGCAACGGCGCCGTCTTCGAAGAAACGGAGTTGACACGGGGAGGCCGACAGGGGAGCAGCGGTAATCGGCCGGCGACGGCCCAAAGTCGCACGCACTCAAGAAAGTGTCCTGACCGGACACAAAAAACACCGGGTCGGCGGCCACCGACCCGGTTGGCACAAGAACTCCGCGTCAAAGCCACGAAGGGAGTCTCCTATGTCCTTCCACCGTACCAACAGAACCCACGGAATCAAGACCTTCATCCTCGACCTGATCTATGTGACCGACCGAGAGCTCTGCATGGACCAGGACGAGTGGGCCTACCGGCTCGGCTGGAGCGTGACCCGGACCGGTTTCGGGGCCAGGCACTACCGCGAGCCGCGGTTCGACCTCCTCAGGGCCGAGCGGACGGCCACCCCCGCCCTCACCCTGGCGCCCGTCCACGACAAGGGGGCGGGCGGCGATGTCGCGGCGTGATCTCCGCGGCAGCCGCTACGGCCACCCCGGCGGCCGTCCTCCCAGCCGTGCGGGGCTCATCGTCCGGCTGTGGCGCTGGCGGACGGAGGTCCTCCTGCTCGCCGTCGCCTCGTTCCTCATGGTCATCGTGGTCCTCTCGCTCCGCGAGGGCGACTGGTGGCCGTTTCTCGTTGTGCTCTGCGCCGCCGTCGCCCCCGCGGCCTCCGGCTTCGGGAGAAACTGGGTGACGGCACATGTGTGGTGCCTGGTCTCCCGGCACCGCCTCCAACGGGCGTGCGCGGAGACCGGGATACACACCCGCTTCGGCAGGCTGCCGCTGATCCTGTGGATCACCCCCACCGCCGACGGGGAGAAGGCGCTCGTCCTCGCCAGGGCGGGAACCTGCGCCGAGGACTTCGACGCCTTTTCCGCCGAGATCGCGGCGGCGTGCTACGCCCGCGACGCCGTGGTGTCCCGGCACCTCAGGTGGGGGAACCTGCTGACGGTCGAGATCATCCGCGGGGGCGAGGTCTCCGGTCCCCCGGTGGGTCTCGACCGGCTCTACGGGCGGACGAACTGGGTGTGCCTGCGGGCCGGCCACGCCACGGAGACCGACCGTGCCGCGGAGGCCCTCCATGCGGCAGAGGCCCGCCGTGCCACGGAGACCGGCCGGACCACGGAGACCGGCCACCCCCGACAGGCCCGCCGCACCACAGAGGAGGAGCCCGATATCCACCGCGCCACCGTCCCGTTCTCCGGACCCGGCGAGTTGCCCGGATCCGGCGAGCTTCCCGGGAGGCGCCGACAGGCCGCGTGAACCTCCACCCGGCCGCGAAGGAAAGCCCCGGAGCCCAGGCGGTTTCAAGGGGTCGTCGCGACTCCTCGGATCGAGATGTCGCGACGACCACGTGAATCCAAGCCACGCTCCGGGGCTTTCCCCGTGCCGGACCGACGGCCATGATGAGTTCATTCGCCGAACCCAGGAGCGCCGATGAGAACAGCCCACAGGACCTGCCCCCTCTGCGAGGCCGTCTGCGGCCTCCGGCTCACCCTCGACGACGCCGGACACGTCACCTCGGTCAAAGGCGACCCGGACGACCCCTTCTCCAGGGGTTTCGTCTGTCCCAAGGGCGCGAGCCTGGGCCGCCTCGACGAGGACCCCGACCGGCTCGGCGTCCCGATGATCCGTACGGGTGAGGAGTGGCGCGAAGCGTCCTGGGAGGAGGCGTTCCGCGCGGTCGAGGAGGGCCTCGGCGGGGTGATCGACGCCCACGGCCGCGGTTCGCTCGCCGTCTACCTCGGCAATCCGAACGCCCACTCCATGGCGGGAGCCCTGTACGGCGGGCCGCTGATCCGCGCCCTCGGCACCCGCAACGTCTTCTCCGCGAGCACCGTCGACCAGATGCCCAAGCACGTCTCCTGCGGTCTGATGCTCGGCGACCCGATGGCGATCGCGGTGCCCGACCTGGACCGTACCGACCACCTGCTGATGCTCGGCGCCAACCCGCTGGAGTCCAACGGCTCGCTCTGCACCGCCCCCGACTTCCCCGGCCGTCTCAAGGCGCTGCGCGGGCGCGGCGGCAAACTCGTGGTCGTCGACCCGCGCCGCACCCGCACCGCCGCCCTCGCCGACGAGCACCTGTTCGTACGCCCGGGCATGGACGCCTACCTGCTGTTCGGCATCGTCCACACCCTCCTCGCCGAGGACCTCACCTCGGTTGGCGCCGACATCGGCGGCATCGGGATCGACGGGCTGGAGGAGTTGAGGCGGCTGGCACAGGACTTCGCCCCCGAGGTCGTGGCCCCGATGTGCGGGATACCGGCCGGGGAGATCGTACGGCTGGCGCGCGAGCTGGCGGCGGCCCCGACGGCCGCCGTCTACGCCCGCATCGGCACCTGCACCGCCGAGTTCGGCACCGTCGCGCAGTGGCTGGTCGACGTCGTCAACATCCTGACCGGCAACTTCGACCGTCCCGGCGGGGTGATGTTCGCGAAGACCGCCGTGGAGAACGGCCGCCGGAGCAGGCCGTACGTCACGGGACGCTGGCACAGCCGCGTCCGGGGGTTGCCGGAGGCGAACGGCGAGATCCCGGTGGCCACCCTCGCCGACGAGATCGAGACGCCGGGAGAGGGGCAGGTCAGGGGGCTGGTCGTGGTGGCCGGCAATCCGGTGCTGTCGGCGCCGGGCGGACCCCGGCTGGACCGGGCCTTCCGCGACCTGGAGTTCATGGTCTGCGTGGACCCGTACCTGAACGAGACCACCCGGCACGCGAACGTGATCCTGCCGCCGCCGCGCGTGACGCAGTCGCCGCACTACGACCTGACGCTGCTCGCCTTCGCGGTCCGCAACTACGCGAGGTTCTCCCCGCCGGTCCTGCCGCTGGAGCCGGGACGTCCGTCGGAGGCCGAGATCATGGCACGGCTGGCGATGATCGCCTCGGGTCAGGGCGCGGACGCCGATCCGGCCCTGCTCGACGAGCTGATCCTCGACCGGATGCTCCGAAGGGCCGTCGAGACGCCCGGATCTCCGGTGCAGGGCGCGGACCCCGCCGAGCTGCGCGCCTCCCTGGACGGCGGCAGCGGGGCGGAGAGGCGGCTGGACGCCATGCTCAGGCTCGGACCGTACGGACTCTCCCTGGCCACTCTCCTGGCGAACCCGCACGGCATCGACCTGGGAGCGCTGGAGCCCCGGCTGGCGGAGATCGTCCGTACGGCCTCGGGACGGGTGGAGCTCGCCCCGCCACAACTGGTCGAGGACGCCGCGCGGCTGCGCGAGCGGCTCGCCGTCCCGCCCGCGGAGATCGTGCTGATCGGACGGCGCCACCTGCGTTCCAACAACAGCTGGCTGCACAACGTGGGACCGCTGGTCGGCGGGACCAACCGGTGCACCCTGCAGATCAACCCGGACGACGTGAGCAGGCTCGGGCTGGGCGAGCACGCCGTGGTGCGCTCGGCCGCCGGAGAGCTGGTCGTGCCGCTTGAGCCGACCGACACGATCATGCCGGGGGTGGTGAGCCTGCCCCACGGATGGGGGCACTCCGGCACCTCGCAACCGGTGGCAGCCAAGCACGCGGGAGTGAACGCGAACACGCTGACAGATGATTCCGTCGTGGACATACCCTCGGGAAACGCCGTGTTCAACGGGGTTCCCGTCACCCTCGGCCGGGCGTGATCCCATGATCGCTCGGAAAAGCGGGATCGACGCGCATTAGGCTTGCGCGCGTGACCACCCCTCCAGCACAGGACCGTCTGCACGCTCAGCTCACCTTCGCCATGGAGATCGACAAGCTCAGACGCATCGTCCGCCGCAACACCCTCATGGACGGGTCGCGGCGTGAGAACGACGCCGAGCATTCCTGGTACGTGGGCATGCTGGCGATGGTCTTGGCCGAGCACGCACCACCGGGCGTCGATCTCGACAGGGTCGTCGCGATGCTGCTTGTCCACGACATCGTCGAGATCGACGCGGGAGACACGTTCATCTACGACGCCTCGGCCGTCGAAGCCCAGCTGGACATCGAGCGCAAGGCCGCCGACCGGATCTTCGGGCTGCTCCCCTGCGACCAGGCCGCGCGGTTGCGCGAGCTCTGGGACGAGTTCGAGGAACGCAGGACACCGGAGGCCAGGTTCGCCAAGGCCCTCGACCGGATCGCCCCCATCATGGCCAACCACCACAACGAGGGCGGCACCTGGTCGCTGTACAAGGTGACGGCCGAGCAGGTGCTGGAGAAGGTGAAAATCATCGAGGAGGGATCGGCGACACTGGGCGCCTACGCCACCGAGATCATCGCCCTCTCCGTCAGCCGAGGGCATTTGGCGCGTGCATAACGCCGTTCTCGGGTAGGTCCCTATGGTCAAGGAGGGGGCAATGGTGAAGGAAACTGTCAAAACAGGGCGTCGGACCAGGCGTCTGGTGTCCGGGGTCGAGCTCACCGATCGGATCGAGCGCTCGCCCAAGGCCGACAGACCGATCCGCGTGCTCGCCAAGGCCGTGCGCCGGCGGATCGGTCCAGGACCGCTGCGTGACCTGCTTCACGGGGTGCCGATCGGCAAACCGCTGCATCCACCGCTCGCCAACGTCAGCCTGGGTCTCTGGACGGCGACGGCGGTGCTCGACGTGACCCGCGCCGATCCGCGGGCGTCGCGGATGCTGGTCGCGGGCGGGCTCGCGGCCGCGATGCCCGCGATGGCGGCGGGCATCACCGACTGGTCGGCGCTCCACCGTGAGCAGCAACGGGTGGGGTTCGTGCACGCGATCGCCAACCTGACCGCTTTCGGGCTCTACGCGGGTTCGCTGGTGTTGCGGATGGCCGGGCGTGACCAGACCGGGCGGGTGCTGTCGTTCGCCGGGCTGAGTGCCGCGAGCGTGGGCGGCTACCTCGGCGGCCACCTCGCCTACCGGCAGGCGGCCGGGGCGAACCACGCCGAGTCCGTCGCCCACCTGGTCCCGCTGGGCTGGCACGACCTGTGCGACGTCGGCGACCTGCCGGACGGGCGCCCGGTGACGCGGAGGCTGGGTTACATCGATCTGTTCGTGCTGCGCGTCGGCGCGAACGTCACGGTGCTCGCCGACCAGTGCGCACACCTGGCGGGTCCGCTCCACCAGGGGCGCCTGATCTCGGAGGGAGGGACCGCCTGCGTGGTCTGCCCGTGGCACGGGAGCACCTTCAGGCTCTCCGACGGAGCCGTCGTACACGGCCCGGCCACCGCTCCCCAGCCGTCCTTCGAGACCCGGATCCGCCGCGACGGGATGCTCCAGGTCCGTCCCGCGCAGACCTGACCGGGCACCCGCGAGAACAAGTCCACGCCCGTCTCCAGGACCTGGTAGGAAACCCGGGGACGTGTCCGGGCGCGGCGAACCCGGGTCCGGGCGGGCGCTGCGCCCCGCCCAGGCGTGACCGTACGTCCCACCCGGGCGTGACGAGAACCGGCTCCCGCCGTCGGCCCGGCCTAGGCCGGCTTGCCGTCGGCGGGGTGTTCGACCAGGGCGAGAATACGGCTGGACATGAAGCGGGCGGTACGCACGGCCGTTCCGCTTCGGGTGACCTCGCTCACCTCGACAACGCCGCCTCGGGCGTTGGCCACCTCAACGCGGCGCCCCGCTCTGGTGGCGCTGACCTCGTAGGTACGGGAACTGTCTCCTGCGTCGATGACAACCTCGACTTTGTCACCTTTCATACCTGAATAAGTACCCGGTAGCAGGCAGGTTCACCCGTACACCAGTTTGACTATCGCCACTATTCCGACGCACACCACGAACCAGCGCAGCACCGGGGCCGGCAGTCGCCTGCCGATCTTCGCGCCGAGGAAACCGCCGATCGCGGCGCCCAGCGCCACCATCAGGGCCGCCAGCCAGTCGACCTCCGCGACCACGATGAACAGCAGCGCGGCGCACGCGTTGACCAGCAGCGCGAGCACGTTCTTGGCCGCGTTGATCCGCTGCAGGCCCTCGTCGAGGAAACTGCCCATCAGCCCGATGAGCAGCACTCCCTGGGCCGCGCCGAAGTAGCCGCCGTACATGCCGCACACGAGAACGCCACCCCAGAGCCAGGGGCCGCCGTGCGGATAGGGGTGCTCCCGTCTGGCGCTCAGCCAGCTGTTGAGCCTCGGCTGGATCACCACCAGCACGCACGCCATGGCGATCAGGACGGGCACGACGATGTCGAACGTCTCCGCGGGAAGGTAGAGCAGGAGCACCCCGCCGATCATCGCCCCGACCAGCGCGGGAACCCCCAGCCTGATCAGCCGCGGGCGCTGCCCCCTCAGCTCCTCCCGGTAGCCGAACGCGCCGGTCAGCGACCCCGGGACCAGGCCCACGGTGTTGGAGACGTTCGCGATGACCGGTGGCATGCCCAGCGCGACCATCGTCGGGAACGTGATCAGAGACCCGGAACCGACGACGGCGTTGATGCCCCCCGCCCCGACGCCGGCCACGAAGATCGCGACCGCCTCCCACGGTGTCATGCGCTTCCCCTCACTCGTCAGGCTCGCGCCCATAGGCAGGTGCACGGCCCTCACCGGATGGTAGGAGGAGATCGAGATCATCCGGTGGCGGGGGTGTCCTTAACGTCGGAAACGCCCTCCTCGCCCGGGGCCTCGTCCCTGTCCGGGAGAAGGTCCGCGAGGCTTTCGAGGGTCCGCCTCAGGTCCGGCGGGACGATCCACAACCTGCCCGCGTCCCCCCTGGCGATCTCGGGGAGCGCCCGCAGATATTCGTGGGCGAGAAGCTCCGGGTCGGGCCTGCCGTCACGGGCGGCGCGAAAAAGCATGTCGATCGCGTCGGCCTCCCCCCTGGCCCGCGTCGCCCTGGCCTCGGCATCGGCCCGCGCCCTGAGCACGGTCGCCTCCGCCTCGCCGCGAGCGGCCAGTACGGCGGCCTTTCTCCGCCCCTCGGCGGCGAGGACGGCCGCCTGCTTCTCCCCCTCGGCCGCGAGCAGCGCGGCCCGCCTGTCGCGGTCGGCGCGGTAGTGCCTCTCCATCGCCTCCTGGATCGAGACGGGCGGGTCGATCGTCTTCACCTCGACCCGGCTGGCCCGCAGACCCCATCCGCCCGCCGCGTCGTCGAGCGCCCGGCGCAGCTCGGTGCCGATCTCCTCGCGGGAGGCCAGCACGCGGTCCACACTCATCCCGCCGACCACGTCGCACAGCGTGGTCGCGACGAACTGCTCGACGGCGACCAGGAAGTTGGCGATCTCGTAGGTCGCCGCGCGGGCGTCGGTCACCTGGAAGGAGACGGCCGTGTCGACCGAGACGACGAGGTTGTCGGAGGTGACGACCGCCTGCGGCGGGAAGGCGACGACCTGCTCACGGAGGTCGACCATGTCCTTGATCCGGTCGATGAACGGCACTACGAGGTTCAGCCCGGGACCGAGCGTCCTGTGGTAGCGCCCCAACCGCTCCACGACACCCGCCGTGGCGTGCGGCACGACGCGAACCATCCGATGGACGGCGAAAGCCGCCACGACCACGATGACGAGTGCGGCGACAAGCGCTTCCATGAACCACCCCGGGCGGTCGAGTCACGTGGAACTCTTGACCCGGCAGGATATTTGCTTTTCCCTTCACCGGCCTTTGAACGACCGAAACGATCTCGGAACCTCTCAGGGCTCTCTCAGAGCTGGTGCGCCCGCGCGTACCAGCGACCCTCGCGCCCCCGATCCAGGGTGAGCGGGACGCTGAAGGTGTGCGACAGGTTCTCCGCGGTCATCACCTGGTCGATCGGGCCCTGAGCCACCACCGAGCCGTGCCGGAGCAGCAGGGCGTGGGTGAACCCACTGGGCACCTCCTCCACATGGTGGGTGACCAGCACCATGGTCGGCGCCTTCGGGTCGTGCGCGAAGGTCGCCAGGCGGCGGACCAGGTCTTCGCGCCCGCCCAGGTCGAGGCCCGCGGCCGGTTCGTCCAGCAGCAGCAGCTCCGGGTCGGGCATGAGCGCGCGGGCGATCTGGACCCGCTTGCGCTCCCCCTCCGACAGCGTGTTGAAGCGGCGCCGGATCAGGTGGGCGCAGCCGAGCTGGTCGATCAGCTCGACGGCACGCGTGACGTCGTGGGAGTCGTACTCCTCCGTCCAGCGGCCGAGGATGGCGTACGAGGCCGTGAGAACCAGATCGATGACCTTCTCGTCCGGCGGCACCTTCTCCGCCAGCGCGGCGCTCGCGAGCCCGATGCGGGGCCGCAGCTCGAAGACGTCACTCTGGCCGAGCCGCTCGCCAAGGATCTCGACGACGCCCTCGGTGGGGAACAGCATCGCCCCGACCACCTGCAGCAACGTCGTCTTTCCCGCGCCGTTGGGGCCGATGACGACCCACCGCTCGTCCTCGTGAACGGTCCAGTCGATCTCCCGCAGCAGGACCGCTCCGTCCCTGCGGACGGTGACGTCCTGTAGCCGAAGCACCTGACCGCCCATCCCTTACGCCTCCTTGTGAATCGCTCGAACAAAACCTATTGCAGGACAAGCGCATATCGTGGATCGGTGCACCCTGATTCACCGATCTCGGCCACCCTGGTCTGCTGGGGCAACGCCTGGCTCGCCGGACAGGTCGGCCTCGACGAGGCCGCCGACCGCGTGGAGCGGCAGGCAGGCCCCCAACTCGTCGCCGGCGAGACCGGCGACCTCGCCCTCCGCGGATTCCTCGCCGACCTGCGGATCGAGGGCATGAAATCGCTGCGACTGGCCCTTCCCGTCGCGGGCGACCCACTCGGTCTCACCGGACCGCCCCCTTTCAACTCCGCGGCCATCGAGGCCGGGCAGGCGGCGACAGCCGTGCTTCCCGACAGATGTCTCGGCCTGATCCCGGTAAACGACCGCCGCGGGTCATCGTACGCCGGGGTTCGCTGGACCGTGCTGGAGGCCCGTACCGCGGCCCCCGACCTGCCCTCCCTCGCCGAGGCCGAGCACGAGCTGACCCGCGCGATGCGGGTGGCCACCGACGCCCTGCTCGGCGTGGAGGGTCCGGCCCAGGGCCACCGGCGGCTGGAGATCGTGGACGACGGCCTGGCCCCCGGCTACCCCGCCAGGGCCCACCGGGTCGCCGCCCTCGCCGCCCGCCTCGCCGCGGTGCTCCGCGTCGCCGACGACCGCGGGCTCACCTCGGGCCAGATCGCCGTACGCGGTGGGGCCCTGCGTGAGCTCGACCGCGCGGTGCGCCGGGCCAGGGTGGTCGCCCACCACGCCATCACCGAGCTGGTCTGAGGGCCGGGCCACCGGGACCACCGTCAGGCCAGACCGTTTCTCACCGCGTAGAGAGCGGCCTGGGTCCTGTCCTGCACGCCCAGCTTCATCAGCACGCTGGAGACATGGGTCTTCACCGTCTTCTCCGCCACCGCGAGCTGCCTGGCGATCTCCCGGTTGGAACGGCCCGAGGCGATCAACGCGAGCACCTCGCGCTCCCGATCGGTCAGCGGCGCCACATACCTGTCCTCCTGTCCGCCCTCCCTCGCGACCCGGACGGGTTCGGGACCGGCCAGCATCGCCTCGGCGGCCTCGGGGGCGAGCAGCACCTGGCCGCCGTACACCGCCCGGATCGCGCGTACGAGCGCGACCGGTTCGACGTCCTTGTAGAGGAAGCCCGCCGCGCCCGCTCGCATCGCCGGGGCCACGTCGCCCCTGTCGCTCACCGAGGTCAGCACGAGCACCCTCGGCGACAGCCCTCGCTCGCCCAGCAGCAGCAGCGCGCCGAGCCCGTCGAGCACCGGCATCTTCAGGTCGAGCAGCAGCACGTCGGGGGCGAGAGACTCCACCAGGGCGACCGCCTCGGCGCCGTCGGCGGCCTCGCCGACCACGTCGAGATCCTCCTGCAGGTCCAGGAAGGTGCGAAGGCCCTGCCTCACGACCGGGTGGTCGTCGGCGATCAGGACGCGGATCACCCGGTCGTCGCCGTCAGGACCGCGTACGGCCGGCCCCGAGGACTCACCCGGCCGACGGACCGAACGATCATCGTCAGGACCGCGTACGGCCGACTCCCCCTGACGACGGGTCAAACGATCATCCTTCTCCGCACCACGGGTCACGCGGGCACCTCCAGTCGGACGAGTGTGCCCCGTCCCGGCTCCGAGGTCACCCGCACGTCGCCGCCGACGGCCTCCGCCCTGTCGCCCATCGAGGCGATTCCCAGACCTCTCCCCGCGGCGGCGGTCACGTCGAAACCGGCCCCGTCGTCACTCACCTCAAGAACCACGCGCCCGCCCTCGCAGCCCAGCCGCACCTCGACCGCACGCGCCGCCGAGTGTCTGGAGGCGTTGTGCAGCGCCTCCTGGGCCACTCGCAGGACGGCCACCTCGATCACCGGTTCGAGCTCGCACACCGGAGACTCCTCGAACGAGAACGAGGCCGGGTGCAGCCGGTCGAGCAGGCGGACATGCTTGCGGAGCGTCTCGGCCAGGCCGTGCCGGTCGAGTTCGGCCGGGCGGAGTTCCACGATCACCGCGCGCAGCTCGGCCAGCGCCTCTCCCGCCAGCCGTTCCACCTGGCCGAGCTCCCGCAGCGCCCGCACGGGATCGTCGACGACCAGCGACGCGGCGGCCTGCGCGGTGAGGCGCAGCGAGAACAGCTTCTGGGTCACCGCGTCGTGCAGCTCCCTCGCCATCCGGGTGCGCTCCTCCACCAGCGTGAGCTCCCGGCCGCGCTCGTACAGGCGGGCGTTGGTGAGGGCGATCGCGGCGTGCGCGGCGAACATGGTGAGCAGCCGCTGGTCGGCCTCGGTGAAGCCTCCGGGGGCACGCTTGTTGGACAGGAAGATGATGCCGAGCACCTCGTCCCCGTCGAGTATCGGCACCCCGAGGAAGTCCTTGAGCACCGGATGGGCTCGCGGCCAGTATTCGAACCTGGGGTCCCTGCGGATGTCGGGCAGCCGGACCGGCGTGCCCTCGCGCAGCATCGCGCCGAGCATGCCGTGCTGGCGGGGCATGGGCCCGATCGCGTCCCACTGCTCGTCGGAGATGCCCTCGGCGACGAACTCGGCGAACGCCCCCTGGTCGTCGGGCACGCCCAGGGCGGCGTAGCGTGCGTCCAGCAACCGTCGCGCCGACCGCACGATCACCTGGAGCACCTCCCGCACCGACAGGTGCCTTGTCACCGCGAGGACGGCCGAGCTCACCGCGTGCAGCACGGCGTCCCTGCCCTCGCTCTCGGAGTTCACGAGACGACTCTAGGCGGCGGTGGAGGCCCGCCGCCTACTCCATCGGTCCTAGGCCCATCGGCCCACCTCCGGCAGGGTCCGGCGGCCGATGTACGACGGGCGCGCGGCTCCTAGCGTCGAGGCATGACGAAGACCGCACTCATCACCGGCGCCTCCCGTGGCCTCGGCCTGGCACTCGCCCGCTCCCTCGCCGCCGACGGCTGGCGGCTCATCCTCACCGCGCGGGGCGAGGACGCGCTGCGATCCGCCGCGGACGAGCTCGGCGCCCTCGCCCTGGCCGGAGACGTCACCGACCCCGCCCACCGGGATCGGCTGGCGCGGGTCGTACAGGAACACGGCGGGCTGGACCTGCTGGTCAACAACGCCTCAGGGCTGGGCGCGGTCCCGCTGCCGCCGCTGGCGGGATACCCGCTCGACACGCTCCAGGAGCTGTTCCAGGCCAACGTACTGGCCCCGCTGGCACTGATCCAGGCGAACCTGCGCGGGCTCAGGGAGCGGCGCGGCGCGATCGTGAACATCTCCTCCGACGCGGCGGTGGAGGCGTACGAGGGCTGGGGCGGGTACGGCGCGACCAAGGCCGCCCTGGAGCGGCTCTCCCACGTGCTGGCCGTCGAGGAACCCGACGTCGCGGTCTGGTGGGTCGATCCGGGCGAGATGTCCACCGCCATGCTCGCCGACGCCGTCGGCGCCAAGGAGGCCGAACAGGCCCCGGCCCCCGCGACCGTCGTTCCCACCCTGCGGCGGCTGATCGCCGACCGCCCGGACAGCGGCCGGGTGAGGCACGGATGAACGGGCGGGTCACCGAGCGAGGAGGACCTGTGAGAAAGGCGACGGAATCCGTACGTGCGTGCGGGGAGGGGGCGTGAGCGCGCCCGCGGCGGACGCGATGGCCGCGGACTTCGTGCTCCCGCGCGAACTGGAGGCGCACGAGCCTCCGGAGGCCCGAGGGCTGGCCCGTGACGGGGTGCGCCTGCTGGTCTCGGAGCGGGGCACCGGACAGATCGGGCACCACGCGTTCGCCGATCTTCCCGGTCTGCTCGGCCCCGGCGACCTGCTCGTGGTGAACAATTCCGGCACGCTTCCCGCGGCCGTCCGGCTCGATCGGCTCGCGGTGCACTTCTCCACCGAACGTGAGGACGGTACCTGGCTGGTCGAGCTCCGCAGGCTCAGGGGGCGGACGGGCCTCGCCGGAGGCCCCGAGAACACGGAGACGGCCGGCGAGCCCTACCGGGGCGGTGCGGACGGGGAGTGGCTGCCGCTGCCGGGTGGGGCGACCCTGCGGCTCCTGGGACGCGAGACGCCGCGCCTGTGGCGGGCGAGGCTGGACCGCGAGGTCACGGGCTACCTCCGCCGGTACGGCGTGCCGATCCGATACTCGTACGTGGACAGGGACTGGCCGCTCGCCGACTACCAGACCGTGTTCGGGGTGCGGCCGGGCAGCGCGGAGATGCCCAGCGCGGGGCGACCCTTCACCACCGGGCTGGTGACCTCCCTGGTGTCGCGCGGGGTCGGGATCGCGCCGATCACCCTGCACACGGGGGTGGCGTCCCCAGAGAAGGACGAGCCGCCGTATCCGGAGCGGTTCGAGGTGCCGGAGACCACCGCGCGGCAGGTGGAGCTCGCTCGCGAGTCGGGCGGCCGGGTGATCGCGGTCGGCACGACCGTGGTCAGGGCGCTGGAGACGTCCGCGCTGGCCACCGGCCGTGTCCGGGCCGCGGACGGCTGGACCTCGCACATCGTCACCCCCGAGGTCGGAGTGAGGGTGGTGAACGGCCTGCTCACCGGGCTGCACGAGCCGCGCTCCAGCCACCTGCTGATGCTGTCGGCGATCGCCGGCCGCGACCTGCTCTCGCGGTCGTACGCGGAGGCGCTCGGAGAGGGCTATCTCTGGCACGAATTCGGCGATGTCCACCTGATCACCGGTTAGCGGATAGTCAACCGCAAGAGGTTTACAAGTCGGATCTCCCATGATGATCCGTAATCAACGGGACGAAATCCGACTGGAGTTAAAAATGCGCCGGCACCTGGCCGCCATCGCCGCCATCGCCCTGGCGGGAGGCATGCTGCTCACCCCCGCGACCGCGAACGCCTCGGCCCCTCAGATCACCGCACCGCAGAAGGTCGCGGGCCCGCCGCTCGCGCCGCTGAAGACCACCGTCTTCTATCCGCGCAGGGCCTGGGCGGGCGACTCGTACGTCTACACGCTGAAGATCAAGAACACCGGCAAGTGGTACACCGACATCGCCTACGTCGGTGGCCGCCTTTCCCCGCACGTCTCCAAGGTCCGCATCGTCGGCAAGCCCGCCGGCTCGTACTGCGAGATCTCGGGGCGCGAGGTGGGCTGTCTGCTCGACACCCTGAACCCCGGCAAAACGGCCACCCTCAAGGTCAAGGTCTGGCTGAAGAACGGTGCCCGGGGCACCGCGACCGCCAATTTCGGCTCGGTCTCGATCGACGTCCCCGCGGGCGGGCTGGACACCCTCGACATCTACGGCATCGACGTCGGCACCGACATCAAGTACGTGCGGGTGAAGACCCGAGTGCTTCGCTGACCACGCGTTCCGCGCCTCTCGCCTGCTGACCGTCCACCTCTCCCGCTCCCGGGTCCGGGTCCGCTCCCGGATCCGGATCCGGTTCGTTCCGCTCTCGCTACCGGGTTCGGTTCGTTCCGTTCGTTCTCGCCACCGGCTCCGTTCCCGGATCCCGGCGACGGCGACGGCGACGAGTGCGGGCAACCTCATATACACGGCGCCCGCGCACCGTGCAGGATCTCCCCATGGCGAGTTCCGGACGGTGCGCGATTCATGGCTGAACTGAGAGTCGTCCTGGCCGAGGACCACTACCTGGTGCGTGAGGGCACCCGCAGGCTCCTGGAGACCTCCGGCGAGATCGAGGTGGTCGCCGCCGTGGGCACCGCGGACGATCTACTCGACGCCGCAAGACGGCTGCGCCCCGACGTGGTCGTCACCGACATCCGGATGCCGGGCTCGGCCGATCTCGTCCGCCCGGGAATGGAGGGCATCGACGCGGCGCACCGCATCCGCGCCGCCTCACGGGACATCGGGGTCGTGGTGCTCTCCCAGTTCTCCGACGCGATGTTCGCCCTGGACCTGTTCAGGGACGGCACCGAGGGCCGTGCGTACCTGCTCAAGGACCGGGTCGGTGACATCGACGAGCTGCTCGGCGCGATCAGGTCGGTGGCGGGAGGCGGCTCGGTGATCGACCCCAAGGTGGTGGAGGGCCTGCTCGCCAAGCGCGGGGTACGCGGCGGCCCCCCGCCCGCGGAGCTCACCCCCAGGGAGCTGGACGTGCTCAGGGAGATGGCGCACGGCCTGTCCAACGGAGGAATCGCCCGTGCCCTGCACCTGTCGGTCTCCGCGATCGAGAAACATGTCAACTCGATCTTCATGAAACTGGCCCTGGAGAACAGTCCCGACACCCACCGCAGGGTGGCGGCCGTCATCACATACCTGGGTTCGGCCTAGCCGGGCCGGGACTTTCCGGGTTCGGTCCAACCGAAACCGGAACCGGGAGCGGGAGCGGTCCTGGGGCGCGAGGGTGCAACCGGGATCGAAACGCGGGGAACGCTCGCAAGCGGTCCCGTTCCCAATGGAGACGGTCCTTCGCCTCGAATCAGGCCGCAGCGGAGACGGTCTTCCGCCTCGAATCAGGCCGCGGCGGGAACACTATGCGCGGCCCCGGCGACCAGCACAGAGGCGACGGACGACTCGGCCGCCCAGGCCAGCTCCCCGCGGTCGCGTCCCCGTACTGGGGGCAGCATCGTCACCTCCACCGTCAGCCGCCGGACGGCCACCACGCGGCGGATCGACGCCCACAGGAGGTCGTCACCGACATAGACGGGTCCGCTGGCCAGGACGTTCTCCCCCTCCAGATATCTGATCGCGACCGGTCTGACCGGGGCCCCCGCGTCCAGGGCCGCCTGGAACACGGCGGGCCTGAACGAGCCCATCCCGCGCCCGCACCAGGTCGTCCCCTCGGGGAAGGCCGCCACCGGATGGCCGTCGGCGAGCGCCGCGGCCACGTCGCCGACGGCCTCGGGCAGCGCGGAGAGCCGGTCCCTGTCGATGAACAACGCGCCCGAGCCCGTCGCGAGCAGGCCGACAACCGGCCACGCCCGGACCTCCTGCTTGGCGAGCACCCGGCACGGCAGGACCGCCGCCATCACGAGCGGGTCCAGCCACGACACGTGGTTGGCCACGACCAGCGGGGCAGCCCCGGACGATCCGTCGACGACCGGACAGGGCCCGGCGACCGAGCCGGCCATGAACGCGAACCCCCGCCTTACCTCGATCCGTACACCGACCGCCCGCAGCACCAACCGGGACCAGGCGCTCGTCAGCCGGATCCTGCTCGTCGTACCGAGTCCACGGGCCGCGAGCGCGAGTACCACTCCCGCCAGGACGACCAGCCCGACCGCCGCGAGTCGCAGCGCCCTGCGCGGCGCCTCGGCCCTCGATCCCGGCGGGAACAGGCAGGTGGCGGGCGTGCACGGCGCCACAGGCATCCACGGGCTCACGATGCGGCTCCCAGGAAGTGGCGCAGGTAGCGGGGGTCGGCCTCGGCCATCGAGAGCAGGACGAAGAAGTCGGCCGTACCGAAGTCGAGGTCGTGGGCGGGCGGGCCGCAGACCCAGGCGCCCAACCGCACGTACCCGCGCAGCAGCGGCGGTAGCGTCGCCCCTCCCTGGCTCGTGGCGGCCGTACGCTTCGAGGCGCCCTCCCGCTGCGACCGCACCACTCCGGCTCCCATCGGGAAGACCGGAACAGACCCGGAAGCGGCCGAGGGGGCCGACCCCCCTCTCCGGCGCGGAGAGCCTGAGACCGGGCCCGCCCGCCAGGGGCGGTGCGGCGTGACGCGGTAGCCCGGCGGTGAGAGCGGCACCCGCTCCATGATCCCGGCCGCGTCGGCCAACGGCACCGAGCAGCACCCGGCCAGCCAGCCGTACCCCCCGGCCATCATGTAGCGGGCGATGCCCGCCCACATCAGCCCGAGCACCGCGCCGCCCCGGTGTTCCGGGTGTACGCAGGCCCTGCCGGTCTCGACCATGTTCCCCCGGATACCGGCCAGCGCGCTGAGATCGAACTCGGAGTCGGAGTAGAGACGATCGGCCCTGCGGGGGCCGAGCAGCCGGTAGGTGCCGACGACCTCACCGGTGTCGTCGCACCTCACCAGAAGGTGATCGCAGTAGGCGTCGAGCGGATCGACGTCCAGGCCGGTGATGGGACTGTCCAGCCGGGCGCCCATCTCCTCGGAGAAGACGCGGTGGCGCAGGCGCTGGGCCTCGCGCATCTCGACGGCGGTAGCGGCCAGCCCGACGCTGTAGCGGGCGAGGCGCGACTCCACGGGAAGGGTCGTCATGAGGTTCATGAAGACAGTCGCAGATGACGCGGGACCGGAGTGCCCCGCGAACTCCAGGCGTCCGGATGATGAACCACATTCACGGTCGAATCCGGAGCCAAGTACCGTAGGAACCGATGAACCAGCGCACGCTTCTGATCACGTTGAACGGCCCCGACCGACCGGGCGTGACCTCACGCCTCTTCTCGGTCCTGGCCGGCTTCCCCGTCATCGTCGCCGACGTGGAGCAGGTCGTCATCCGCGGCCGACTCACCCTCGGCGTCCTCGTCTCGTACGCGGGCGACACACCGACCGGCACCGGCGGCACCCTCGGGGCCCTCTGGACCGCCGTCGAGCGGGCCGCGGAGGACCTCGGACTGCACGTGGAGCTGTCCACCGGCTCCGACTCGAAGGAGAAGCGGCGCAGAGGGCGGCTCGACGTCACCGTGCTCGGCTCACCGCTGCAGCCCGCCGCCATGGCGGGGATCGCGGGGCGGATCGCCGCGGCCGGTGCCAACATCGACCGGATCGAGCGCCTGTCCAGCTATCCGGTGACCTGCATCGAGCTCTCGCTCTCCGGCGCCGACCCCGACACCCTCAGGGCGGAGCTGGCCATCGAGGCGCACGCCCAGCAGGTCGACGTCGCCGTGCAGCGGACGGGCCTGCACCGCAGGGCGAAGCGTCTGATCGTGATGGACGTCGACTCGACGCTCATCCAGGCCGAGGTGATCGAACTGCTCGCGGCGCACGCCGGCTGCCTGGAGGAGGTCGCTCGGGTCACCGAGGAGGCGATGCGCGGCGAACTCGACTTCGCCGAGTCACTGCGCCGCCGGGTCGCGCAGCTTGAGGGCCTCTCCGAGGAGGTCTTCGAGAAGGTACGCAAGGAGCTCGTGCTGACTCCCGGCGCCCGGACGCTGGTACGGACGCTCAAGCGGCTCGACTACCGGTTCGCGATCGTCAGCGGCGGGTTCACGCAGCTCACCGACGCCCTCGTCGATGACCTCGGGATCGACTACTCCGCGGCCAACACCCTGGAGGTCGTCGACGGCGTGCTGACCGGGCGGGTCGTCGGCGAGATCGTCGACCGGCCGGGCAAGGCGCGAGCACTGGAGCGCTTCGCCCGCGAGGCGGGGATCCCGATCAGCCAGACCGTGGCCATCGGCGACGGCGCCAACGACCTGGACATGATCGCGGCGGCCGGTCTCGGCATCGCGTTCAACGCCAAGCCGGTGGTCCGCCGCGCCGCCGACACCGCGGTCAACGTCCCCTACCTCGACTCGATCCTCTACCTGCTGGGCATCCCGCGCGCCGAGGTGGAGGACGCCGACGCCGAGGACGGTGTCACCGCCGCCGAACGTTGACCGTGATCGGTGGGGTGGGCCTCCGCGAACGTGATCACCGTACGGCTGTCCCGAGGCGTCACCGAAGAGCTGAGACGCCGTCGTGTCTCAGCTCTCGCGTGCCCCTGACGCTCGGTTCTCAGTGCTTTCTGGGGGTCCAGTGGACGATGCCGCGGCCGGTGTCGAGTTCGGCCCACTCGCCGTCGACCCCGATGACGGCGAACGCGCCGGGCGGGAACCCGGCGTCGCCGTCGGCCGAGGTGAGCTGCATGACAAGCTCCTGAACCCCGGGGTTGTGGCCGACCAGGACCAGCGTGCGCGCCTCGGGATCGCTCCGCCGGATCAACGCGAGCAACTCGTCGGGATATGCCTCGTATATGGCCGGCTCGATGAGGATCTCCGCACCGGGGAGTGCCAGGTCGGCGGTCTGCCTGGTCCGTACCGACGGCGAGCAGAGCACCAGGTCGGGGGTGAGGTCCATACCGACGAGGGCCGCACCGACCTTGAGGGCGTCGCGCTCGCCGACCTCGGTGAGGGGACGTTCTCTGTCGGCGAGGCCGGAGGTGTGAGCCGCCTTGGCGTGGCGCAGGACGACGAGCGTGCGCGCGGTCATCGGGACGCCCACACGGCCAGACCCACGATCACCGCGAACATCGCGGCCATCGCCAGCAGGATGAGGACGAGTGTCTTGCCTCCGGAAGGCTGCTGTTCCATACGAGCAGTTTCCCACCGGGGTGGCCCGCACATGCCGAAGGGGTGCACGCGGCCCGTGCACCCCTCCGTCAAACATTGCTCAGCTGGAGACCTGCTCCGGCTCCCGGTCGGAGTTGCTCTCCTCCGTCGGGGCGATGCCCGCCGAACGACGCTTGGAGATGACGACCGCGGCGACGACGATGCCGACCGCGACCACCGTGATGCCGATGCGCAGCGCCGGGTTGTCGGCGTAGGTCACCACGGCGGGGGCGATCAGCAGCGCCACGAGGTTCATCACCTTGAGGAGCGGGTTGATCGCCGGTCCTGCGGTGTCCTTGAACGGGTCGCCGACGGTGTCACCGATGATGGTGGCCTCGTGGGCCTGCGAGCCCTTGCCGCCGTGGTGGCCGTCCTCGACCAGCTTCTTGGCGTTGTCCCAGGCACCACCGGAGTTGGCCAGGAACACCGCCATGAGCGTGCCGCACGCGATGGCACCGGCCAGGAACGCGCCGAGCGGAGCGTACCCGAGGGCGAAACCGACGGCGATCGGAGTGAGGACGGCGAGCAGGCCGGGCGTCGCCAGCTCCCGCAGCGAGTCGCGGGTGCAGATGTCGACGACCCTGCCGTAGTCGGGAAGCTCCGTCCCCGCCATGATCCCCGGCTTGGTACGGAACTGCTCGCGCACCTCGAAGACCACCCGTCCGGCCGCGCGGCCGACCGCCATGATCGCCAGGCCGGAGAACATGAACACCACCGCGGCGCCGATGATCAGACCGACCAGCACGTTCGGGGAGTCGACGCTCAGGCTGAACGCGCTGAACGAGCCCAGCGCCTCCTTCACGCTCGCCGTCGCGCCCACCAGCTCGCCCTCGACCGCCGTACGGAACGCGCCGAACAGCGCGGTCGCGGCGAGCACGGCGGTGGCGATCGCGATGCCCTTGGTGATGGCCTTGGTGGTGTTACCGACGGCGTCCAGCGAGGTGAGGACCTGAGCGCCCTCGCCCTCGACGTCGCCGGACATCTCGGCGATGCCCTGGGCGTTGTCGGAGACGGGACCGAAGGTGTCCATCGACACGATCACGCCGACCGTGGTCAGCAGACCGGTGCCCGCCAGCGCCACGGCGAACAGCGCGATCGTGACGTTGCCGAAGCCGAGCAGGAAGGCCCCGTAGACGGCGGCTCCGATGATCAGCGCGGAGTAGACCGCCGACTCCAGGCCGACGCTGATGCCGGACAGGATGACCGTGGCGGGGCCCGTACGGGAACTCTCGCCGATGTCCTGCACCGGGCGACGGTTCGTCTCGGTGAAGTAGCCGGTGAGGATCTGGATGGCGCTCGCCAGGACCAGGCCGATGAGCACCGCCCCGATCGCGATCAGACGCGGGTCCGAGGTGACGGCGGCGATCTCCGGGCTCACATTGGTCAGACCGGAGAAGCTGGCCGGCAGGTAGAGGTAGGCCGCGCCGGCGACGAGGACCGCCGAGATGGCCGCCGAGATGAAGAACCCCCGGTTGATCGCGGCCATCGCGTTGCGGTCACCGGCGCGCGGGGCGGTGACGAAGATGCCGATGATCGCCGTGATCACACCGATCATGGGCACGATCAGCGGGAACACCAGTCCCTCGACGCCGAAGGCCACCCGGCCCAGGATCAGGCTGGCGACCAGCATGACCGCGTAGGACTCGAACAGGTCGGCGGCCATGCCCGCGCAGTCACCCACGTTGTCGCCGACGTTGTCGGCGATGGTGGCGGCGTTGCGCGGATCGTCCTCGGGAATGCCCTGCTCGACCTTGCCGACCAGGTCGGCGCCGACATCGGCGGCCTTGGTGAAGATGCCTCCGCCGACTCGCATGAACATCGCGAGCAGCGCGGCACCGAAGCCGAAGCCCTCCAGCACGGCCGGGGCTTCGCCCCCGTAGGCGATCACCACCACGGCCGCGCCGAGCAGGCCGAGGCCAACGGTGATCATTCCGGCCACACCGCCGGTGCGGAAGGCGATCCGCATGGCGACCTTCTCACCGGACGTGCGGGCGGCGGCGGCGACGCGGACGTTGCCACGGACCGCGAGCCACATGCCGATGAATCCGGTCAACGCCGAGAACAGCGCGCCGACGACGAAGAACGCCGACCTGCCGATCCTCACGCTGGTCGTCTCGGCCGGGAGAAGGTACAGCAGGAACGGAATCAAAATGACGAATAGCGCGAGCGTCCGGAACTGCCGCGCAAGATACGCGGAAGCCCCTTCCTGGACGGCTCTCGCGATGTTCTGCATGCGTTCGGTGCCTTGGTCGGCGGACAGCACCTCCCGCACCAGTGTGCCGGCGACGGCGAGTGCGAGCAGGGCGACGGCGGCGACCACGATGACGATGGTGAAGTGGTGACCACTTAGGGAAACCGCTGGCTCCGCAGCGGCGAGATGGAGCACAGACATCCGACTCTCCTTGGCAAGACGGGAACACGTCCTGCCCGGAGTGCGCTGCGGTGATTGTCAGGCGGCTGAGGCGGCGCACTCCGGGATGGTGGGCAGTGCCGCTTCCAGTTGCAGACCCCCACGGAGTACGGCTCGCGTGCGGGCCGCTCCGAAGGATAAACCTTGGCCGGTCCCGGGAGTCTACGCAGCGACGACGCGGATATGAAGCCTCTGCCCCCGCCCAATTGACGACACGAGCGGCGCCCTCTGACAGCCGACCTGCTTATGGGGTCATTTCACCCGTCACATCCGCCCCTCAGCTCCGGTTTCCTCCCAATTTCAGTCAAGAAACATCCACGTTAAGTTTTGACCGAAATTGAAATCTCCTCGGGGAACGGCCGGGCCCACCCACCGGACATCACGGACGATCCTTCGGGCGGCCCCTCTCCCCTCCCTCCGCCCTCAGCTCCCAGCCCCGGTAAACGGTGAGGCAGGCGGAATGACGTTGCCGCGCTGGGTCTCGGTGACCCCTCTCCCCTCCCTCCGCCCTCAGCCCCGGTAAACGGTGAGGCAGGCGGAATGACGTTGCGGCGCTGGGTCTCAGCGGCCTCAGCCCCGGCGAACGGCGAGGCAAGCCCGGCGAGCGCCATCGGCGGCCCTCCGGCGGGGCGAGATCATCCGGCCTCCGGACACGTCTCCAACGGACGCACCTCGGGTCGATGACCACCACAACACGGACGACGCGGACGGATGGCGACCACAACCCGGACGTCATCACAGACGACCTCGTGGCCGCCCTCTCCCAACAAAAACAGCCGGGCGTGTCCATATGGACACGCCCGGCTGTCGAAGTCTGCTTTTCAGACCGGAGACATTCCGTTCGTCGCCGCCGGCCAGCTCATGCGGATGCACATGCCCTTCTGGCTCGGGTAGACCTGAACGTCGTCGGCCAGCCCCGCGATGACCGCGATGCCGAAACCGGCCATCAGGTCATCGGGAAGCTGCCCGAACGGATCATCGAACCCCAGAAGGGCACGATCATGCTCCAGCTCATCACTAGGGGCGGAGTCGGTGACTGTCACCTCAAAACGCCCTAAGTCATCACGTAGCTCGATCCGGATCGGCTCTCCCGGACAGTGGAGGCGATGTGCCTCCACAGCCCGCGAGCACGCCTCTCCAACAGCGAGCCGTACCTCGTCCAGCAGCGACTCCTGTACGCCGGTACGCCTGGCGATGGCCGTGGCCACCAGGCGTGCCGTCCGCACATGCGCGGGGAGAGCGCTGAACGTCAGCTCGACGGTAGCCACGACTACTTGTCTCGACCGTGAGCTTCCTTGGCCTCGTCGACCGAGGCATAGATCCCGAAGACCTTCGTCAGTCCAGTGATCCGGAAAATCTTCAGGATGCGCTCCTGGGTGCAGACAAGCTCCAGTGAGCCATCGTGCGCCCTAACTCGCTTGAGCCCGCCGACCAGGACACCAAGGCCCGTGGAGTCAAGGAAGTCGACCTTCTCCATGTTGACGAGCAGGTGGAAATTCCCCTTGTTGACCAGGTCGATCAGGAGCTCACGCAATCTGGGCGCGGTGTAGACATCGATCTCACCCTCAACCTCAACGATGGTGAGACGGTCCTCGGAATGGTGGTCCAACTTCAGATCCACAGATCCTCCAGCGCCTTGCCTGCGAAAGTACCGATTAGAGCATGCCTTCCTGGGACCGAGTGACCCCCGGACGACAAGCCCCGACGCGCGGCATTCAACCATGCGTACGCTCAGTGTCTATACGAAATCACGATTCCCGGCGACTCTGCCCACAGATGTGAGACTGGAAACCAGTGACCCCGCCCTCATCCTCGCCCCTCAGCGCGGGCACCGCCCTCAGCCGCCTCCTCGACGTTCCCGCACGTCGGGCGCGTGTCACCCATGTGGAGCACGTTCCCGCACGTCAGGCCGGTGATACCGGATGGCCGGACTGGGTCGACCAGCGGCTGGTTACGCGCTGGGCGAACCTCGGTATTTCCGGCCTGTGGCCACATCAGGCCGAGGCCGCGGATCTGATCCACCGTGGCCAAAACGTGATCATTTCCACAGGGACAGCGTCGGGCAAGTCCCTCTCTTACCTGGTCCCGGCACTCTCCTCGACGCTCGACGGCGGCACGATCCTCTACCTGTCGCCCAGCAAGGCACTCGCCGCCGACCAGCTCCGCGCGCTGCGCGAGCTCGACCCTCCCGGCCTCCGCGCCGCGACCTACGACGGCGACACCTCCTTCGAGGAGAGGACCTGGGTGCGCAAGCACGCCAACTACGTCCTCACCAACCCGGACATGCTTCACCGCGGCCTGCTGCCCCGTCACGCTCAGTGGTCGCTCTTCTGGCGGCGGCTCCGGATGGTCGTCGTGGACGAGTGCCACGGTTACCGGGGCGTGTTCGGCTCCCACGTCGCGCAGATCCTGCGCCGCCTGCGCCGGATCTGCGCGCGGTACGGCTCCCGCCCGGCGTTTCTGCTCTCCTCGGCGACGGCCAATGAGCCCGGGGTCTTCGCGCAGCGCCTGACAGGCCTCCAGATGGCCGAGGTGACCACGGACACCTCTCCTCGGGGCGCGACCGCCTTCGCACTGTGGGAGCCACCCCTGACCGATCTGCGCGGTGAGGGCGGCGCCCCCGTCCGGCGCCCCGCGACCGCCGAGAGCGCGGATCTCCTGGCCGATCTCGTCGCCTCCGACGTGCGGACCCTCGCCTTCGTCCGTTCCCGCAGGGCCGCCGAGACCGTGGCCCTCACCACTCGGGCCAAACTCCAGGACCTCGTCACCGACGGGGAGGCGACCCCGGATCTGCCCGGCAAGATCGCGGCCTATCGGGCCGGATACCTGGCCGAAGATCGCAGGAACCTGGAAAGGGCCCTGCGCTCCGGCGAACTGCTCGGCCTGGCGACGACCAACGCGCTGGAACTCGGCGTCGACGTCTCCGGACTGGACGCCGTGCTCATCGCGGGGTGGCCCGGGACCCGCGCCTCTCTCTGGCAGCAGGCCGGGCGGGCGGGACGGGACGGGCAGGACGCGCTGGCGGTGCTGATCGCGAGGGACGACCCCCTGGACACCTACCTCGTCCACCATCCGGAAGCCCTGTTCGGCCGTCCCGTGGAGACGATCGTGCTCGACCCCGGCAACCCGTACGTGCTGGGGCCTCATCTGTGCGCGGCGGCGGCCGAGATCCCGCTCACCCACGACGAACTGGACATCTTCGGTCCGACCACCAAGGAGGTGCTCGCCGATCTGGTCGGGGACGGCCTGCTCAGGGAACGCGCCACAGGCTGGTTCTGGACCAGCCGGGAACGCGCCACCGACCTCGCCGACATCCGAGGGGCGGGCGCCGCGCCCATTCAGGTCGTCGAGATGTCCACCGGACGGCTGCTCGGCACCGTGGACGAACCTTCGGCCCACTCGGCCGTGCACACCGGCGCCGTCTACGTGCACCAGGGAGAGACGTTCCTGGTGGCCGAACTCGACCTGGAGGCGGGGGTCGCGCTGGTCGAGGCGGGAACTCCCGACTACACGACCTTCGCCAGGGATGTCACCGATATCTCGGTCATCGAGTCCCTTCGCTCGCACCCTCTCGGTCAGGGAGAGCTACATTTCGGCGCGGTCGAGGTGACGAGCCAGGTCGTGGCCTATCTCAAGCGCCGAGCCCAGAGCGGTGAGCTCATGGGGGACGAACCTCTCGACCTGCCCCCGCGCACGCTACGGACCCGGGCCGTCTGGTGGACGCTGCCCACCTCGGCGATCCTCCCCCTCGCCGAGGAGGGCCTGGACCTCGGCGGCGCCGCGCACGCGGCCGAACACGCCTCCATCGGCCTGCTGCCGCTCTTCGCGACCTGCGACCGCTGGGACATCGGAGGCGTCTCCACCGAACTCCATCCCGACACCGGGGTGCTCACCGTCTTCGTCTACGACGGCCACGAGGGGGGCGCCGGCTTCGCCGAACGCGGCTACGCCCGCGCGCGCGACTGGCTCACGGCCACCCGCGAGGCCATCGCCTCCTGCGAGTGCGAGCGCGGCTGCCCGTCGTGCATCCAGTCTCCCAAGTGCGGCAACGGCAACGAACCTCTCGACAAGGCCGGAGCCCTCCGGCTTCTCGCCGTCCTGCTCTCCCCTGAGCCCACGGACCCACCCCCGCTCCCGCAAGAGCCGGCGAACGGCTCCCCGCTCTCCCGGGAGCACACGGACATGCCCTCGCCCCTCCCGGAACCCTCGGATACGTCCCCGCTCCCGCAGCAGCCGGTGAACGTGTCATCGCTCCCCCAGGACTCTGCGGACGTGCTCCTGCTTTCCCAGAGAACTCAGGACACCTCGGATGTGACGGGTGGGAGAGCCGCCGGGGTGGCGGACGGCGGATGAGCTCTTCCCCGCTGTTTTACTCAATGCTGCTTTACTCAATGCCCTTCACCGTTGCTTTGCTCGATCCGCCGTCAAGGTCCTGGATCAGCGATGTGAACAGGTCCCGCACGTGCCCTGGAGGTGATCACCACCGGCCCTTTCAAAGGTAGCGAGACCTCCATGACCACCTCGATATCCGCGACACCGCCCTCGCTGAGAGAGCAGCGGGTGATCCTGGCCTTGTTGTCCGCAGCGAGCACGGAGGCCCTCAGGCAGCTCCGGTCCGGATCCGCGAAGGCGAGTCGGGCGGCGGCGAGCGCACTCAGGTCGGCGGCGCTCTGCGCCCGGTGGCGCGCGACCCTGGCCATGCCCGCGAACACGACCGCCACCGCGACCGCGAAGACCAACGCCATGAGCCCGACCGTCCAGATCGTCGCCGACCCCCGCTGCGCGTTCTCCCTCCCCGTACCGGCCATGCCCGGCCTACCGTTCCAGCCCTGGCTCGGTGATGGACACGGCGGTCGCATGGACGGTCACGCCCGGGAGTGAGGCACCCCATCGGGGTTTGACGTTCGCGGACACCTCCACCCGTGTCACCTCCGCGCTCCGGGTCACCGTGACCGCGGCGCCCGGCGGAGCGACCGACAGGACACCTCCCCGGACCCGCTCAAGGGACTCGCCGCGCGAAGCGGCCCTTGCCCCGGCTCGCGCGGCGTCCACACACTCCAGTCGCGCCTCGACCGCCGCCACGGCCCACAGCCCGGCTCCCAGAACGACCATGAGGGCGGGCAGCGCCGCGGCCGTCTCCGCTGTCACCGAACCCCTCGACCGGCGGGAACCTGACCGGCGGGAGGGGATCAACGGCGTCGGGAGGGTCATCCGGCCACGGTGAGTGCTCGATTGATCAGACCTGTGATCATCTGTTGGACCTCGGAACTCGTCACCACCTTGAAGAGAAGGGCGGCGAAAGCACAGGCGGCGATCGTTCCGACCGCGTACTCGGCGGTGGACATGCCTCGGTCACGGTGCGCGCCGGCGATCAGCAGCGCCCATCGGTCGCGCAACCACCGCGACCGGTCGCGCCGCGCGTCCACAGCACTCGTTCGAGCCATCTACTCCTCCTGGAGATCTCCACCGGACCCACCGCCCGGCATCGGTACCGTCAGGGTTCTCCATACGCCCGAGGCCCCGCCGACCCGAACCACGTTCTGGGGAAAGAGCCTTCGGTTATCCACAGCTCGGCAAGCGAAAAAAGGCTCAGCAGCACGAAGTGCCCCTTCGGCCGACAGGAGCCTTTCCAGGTCCTCAATGAGGAAATTTCCTGACGTTTATCCACAGGCGGCGCCATTTTCCTGTGGATAACCCCTCCGGGCGGGGAAAACCCTGTGGATAACTCAAGGAAGCGGTGCCTCACCGGCGACCCCTACCGCGACAAGACTGCTCGTGAGATGGGTCCTGGCGGCTTCGCGTAAGGGCACGAGCAGAGGGTTGTCATCGCCTGCGCGAGTGGCGAGGACGACCTGACTCGGTTTCACACCGTGCACGGGGATGCCGGTGACGTCGGGGTGGAGGGTCTCGGCGCGCAGGATGTCCGCCAGCTGAAGGTAGGGCGCCTGTACCCCTCGTGATCAATTGTCACGGGCAAGAGGTTAGGTAGCCCCAGAAGGCCGAATATGGCCCCGGCTAGCCAGGGCCAATTTGGCATACGGTTCCGTCAGGCGCGGCGGCAAGCTCCCTTCCCAGGCGTGCGCCGCCGCGCTCATCACTCCCTAGCGGCACCCTCGGGCCAGATCACGGTCACCCGCACGCCACGGCGGCGAGCATCCTCCACAGCGCCCGCCGTCCCGCCCGCATCCACAGGCGCCTCGCCATCCCACACCGCCACGAGCTCGTCGACCGACCCCAGCACCGCCTCGTTGGCCGCGACGTACGCGTCCCGGCTGGCGTGGTCGAAATCCATCACCCGTACCCGGGCGGCCTTGCCCAGCAGCCGGTCGAACTGCTCTGCGTGATCCGGCTTGACCTTGGCCTCCCGGTAGTCCCGCGACGGCAGGACGACTTCGAGAACACCACCGGTCTGCAGAACGGCCTCAGCGAACAGCGAGTCAGCACCGCGGGCGATGCAGGACACTCCCGTCACGTCACCGGCCACCGCTTCCAGATGCGAGCGCAGCGCATCGGACACGAGGCGAGTCGTATCCGGAGTCAGGTTCATGTGGCCGGTCACACCGATACGCACCATCAGCGCCTCCTGATCGACAGCGATCTTCTCAGCGCGCCAGTGTCTCCTGAAGGTGCTCCCTCAGGCCAGCCATCGCGGGGTCCCGCCGCGTTGCGATCTCCGCGTGCAGCTCGCGCAGCTGGACACGAACTCGATCGGACTGCACCTGACCAGCCGTGTCCGCGGCAGCACTTCCCACCGCGACCGCCTCGTTCAGGTCGCCGTTACGCAGGTGCGCCTGGGCGAGCCCGACCTGGTCCAGGGCGAGGCTTCGCATGCTGGTCCGTCGGCGAAGTTCCAGCGCCCGGCCGATGTGGGTCACGGCGACGGCCGCATGCTGACTGCTGCGGCGCGACATCTCCAGATAGCGCCCCCCGGTAACACCGGCGAGCTCGGCCTCGTCAAAGTAGGTGATCCAGTTGGGGTCGGAATCCCCCGCGCGGATTGCGCCGAAGGCATCCTCGGCCGCATCCGTTGCCCTCCGGAACGCCTCGGGCCTGCCCAGCGCCGCGTACGCCCACGCCTCGCGGGTGTGCAGCATGGCCCGCAGCCTGGGGGTGCCGGCCACCTGCACCCCGTCCAGCGCCAGGCGGACCAACTCCAGCGCGTCGTGCGGCCGGTCGAGGTAGAGCAGTTGGCGGGCCATGGACGCCAGGACGCTGGCCCCGAAAGATTTGTTCTTGGCGGGCTTGGACGCTTGCAGCGCCAGGGCGTAGTACTTCTGCGCCGCGGTCTGCATGCCGCAGTCCCAGCTCATCGTGGCGGCGATCTTCGCGAACTCGGCCATCACGTGGAACAGCCGCACCGTGATGGCCTGCGGATGCGACTCTCGCAGCAGGTCGGCGACCTCGTTGAGCTGGCCGATCACCGCCTTGCGTGCGAGGCCTCCGCCCTGGGAGTCGTCCCACGTCCTGAAGACATCCGCGGTTCTCTCAAGCTGGGCCACCTCGTCGACGCCGATACGGCCCGCCGGGAGTGCGGAGGGCAGGTCGTCCGGGGTCCTGGTGAGCCAGCGCTGAACAGGGTCAATGAGGGGAATTCCCACCGTAATGGATAGCGCTTTGACGGCTTGGCGACGGTCAAGCATTAGATCACTTCTACTGAAGTCGTAAACGGCACATGCTGTAGATCGCGGTTCCCATACCCACGGAAGGTCTGGTTCCACCACAACGCCCACCAATTCGTCGCTTTTGACAGGAGCCGAAAGCGCAAGCGGCGAGGCATCGAAGAGAGCGACCTCATCAAGATCAAAGGCTCGGGCACATAGCTTCGGATACGGATCCTTCGGCTGATGCTTGCCCGTTTCCCAATTCTTGATATTGCGAATGATGCTCTCACGTGCAGGAAGGCGACCGCGCGTTTCCTGGCTGGCAGCCTCGGTCAACTTCTTTGCCATGTCCCGGTGAGACCACCCGCGGTTGCGTCGTTCCTCCCGCAATCGCACGGCCCAGGGAGGAGTCTCAGGGGAAGCCTCACCGGTCATTGGGCACCTCTTCAGAGCGAGGGATAGAGCTCTTTCCCTCAGTTTCCCTCACTCTCACCTGGCCATGCGTGCTTTTACAGGGATCTCATGAGGTGACCATCCAAAAAGGCGGAGCCCGCCAACCGGTAGCTGACACCGGGACGGGCCCCTTGATCAGGAAGGCTCTCCTGACCCGTGAACAACTCTATTGCTCCGGTTCTTGACCGGACTACGACAAGCGGCTGTTCCTGTTTCGCCGACGCGCCGCCGCTGCCGATGGGATGCGCCGTCTGCGGACATGCCCCCTACGCTCACCACTGCCTTGGCCAGGCCACCGACCACGAGTACGCGCAGCCGACCGGCGAGCTGATGGCCCAGCGCCTGGAAGCGCGCCGCCGCACCGGCCCGCAGCCCTTCCCCCTCGTCGAGCAGCCCGTCGCCGTGGCGCCCACCGAGGTCATCCCCCTGATCCCCGCGCAGCGCCGCTCCGAGCCGCCCGCACCGGCCGCTCCCACCGCACCCACGCCACTGCCCGAGCGGACGCCCTCCCCTTTCCCTCGCCCGGCCCGACGACCCGCCGCCACCGCACCGGCCCGACGCGACGACAACCGACGCCCCGCACCCCGCCCGGTCGAGACGCGAACCGACCGCGCGACCCGCCTGGCGCTCGCCCGCGACACCCTCGCCCACCGCAGGGCCCGCATCGCAGCCCGCGCGCACGACCACAGTGCCCCACCTCCGAGCACGGGCTTGAAGCCGGCCACCTGGCCACTCGCCCCCCAGACCCTCCGGCCGGGGCCCACCGCCGCCCCCGGCCGGAGCCGCCCCCCGAACACCCCTTCACCCCGACGGCACCAGCCCCGCCGTTGGGAGGTCGCAGCATGAACGCGACCCCGCAAGGCACCCCCATGAGCAGGCGCGGCAGTGCTCCGGTTTCCCAGGCGTATGCCGCTCCGCCGCCCACCCCCGCCGAACAGCCGACCGCCGTCCAGCTCGCCGAGAAACTCGCCGCCATCCTGGACAACGTCTACGGCATCTCGGCCGACGTCCACCCCCTCGCCTCCGGCAACGCCATCGTCTCCGTCTTCCTCGGCCTGCTCGCCTACACCGACGGCGAGAACTTCTGGTGGACCAGCCCCGAACGCAGCCACTCCGGCTCACCCCTGCTCAGCTCCGCGCTGAGGCTGCCCGTGGCCGCGGCCCAACTCGCCGAGCACCACCGGATCCTGCGCGCCCGCCCCGCCGCCAGCCTCCTGGAAGGCGAACTGCCGCTGCTGGCCGACGTGATCCCGGCACAGTATGTTGTCCCGCGCTGACGCCGACGCCACCCGCGCCGCCAGACAGGTGCAGCAGTACGCGCCGACCTGGCTGGTCATGTGGAGCCTGCGACACCGCCGCTTCGAGGCATGGCAGTGCGCCGACCCGCGCGAGTGTCTCATCATCCACGCCCAAAGCGCCGCCGAACTGTGGGACCTCATGCAGCAAGCCGACGTCGAGCCGCAGCAGATCTCACCACCACCGCCGCTGTCGACCCTGGGGCTCGTTCCCCACCCCCGCGTCCTGCCCATAGGCCCCGACGAACAAGTCCCACCCCACCACTTCCCGCAGGAAAGGGAACCGGTCGTGATCCCGTCCCACGACACCCCCACAGACGACCGGGTGAACGCGTCCACCCGGCAGCCCGGCGCGATCACCGCCCTGAGACGTCTGCGAACCGAACTGCACGAACACCGGATCATCTCGGAGATCTTCTACGACGAAGGCCCACCCCGCCTCGTCCTCGGCGCCGACCTGACCGTGTGGGCCGACCACAACGGCGAGTTCTTCAC